>JAFQQM010000024.1 GCA_017410585.1 Clostridia bacterium | reverse complement strand
TCAGCCAGCGTCGACTTGCCGTGGTCGATATGCGCGATGATGCAGAAATTACGGGTGAGTTCGAGTTTTGCCAAATAAAGACACTCCCTTGGCATCGCCGCCGGCGATGCGGTGAAATATTCGCCTGACGGCGAATGTGAAATACCGCCTTCGGCGGTGTGAAAGATTGCCTATCGGCAATGTGAAATATCACCCTGCGGGTGATGTGTCGGTGTGAATGCCGATGCATTCACATTGGTATGGTCTCTGCAAACTTCTAATTGTGCCGTAGGGCGGGGACTTGCTCCCGCCGTGGGTGTTGCAGAAACCATCGGCAACCGCAAGGCCCCCTTGCCCTAAAGGTACGCGACGCTCCAAATCTTTGATTTGGTTAGCGGAGCCTATGCGTAGCGAAGCGTAGCTGGGCTGGCAGCCGTAGGCTGACTGGGGGATACTGTCGCTTTGCGACAGATCGCCCGTTGGGCGATTATCCCTCCACCGCCTAACGGCGGTCCCCCTCCCTCTAGGCGAGGGAGGCTTTTTTGGGCGGCAGGTTGCCGCCCCCTACGGGCTATCGCTTTTTACCGGATCAGCAGGGAAAGGGCTTCGGAACGCGTGCGCGGATCGGAGCGCATCGTACCGCGCAGAGCGGACGTTTGGGTCTTCGCACCGGCGGCGCGCGCACCGCGCATCGTCATACACAAGTGTTCCGCTTCCACCACCACGGCAACGCCTTTGGGGGATAATTCGGTAAACAGAAAATCCGCGATCTGATCGGTCAGCCGCTCTTGTAATTGGGGGCGGCGGGCGAAGGAATTGACGATACGCGCCAATTTCGACAGACCGATCACCTGCCCGTCGCCGGGGATGTACGCCACGTGCGCCACCCCCACAAACGGCAACAGATGATGCTCGCAGACCGAGTACAGCGGGATATCGCGCACCGTCACCATATCGTCGGAATGTTCGTCAAACAGTTTCAGATGCTTGTGCGGATCTTCTTCCAGACCGGCGAAGATCTCTTCGCACATCTGCGCGATACGGCGGGGTGTTTCCACCAAACCTTCGCGGTCGGGATCTTCGCCGATAGCGGCGAGCAATTCGCGCACAGCGGCTTCAATACGGGGTTTATCCATGGTTATTCCTCTGTTTTCTTCGGATTATAATCGTTGTCGTTGAGCGTGACCGTCACCGGAATCTCCCGCCGTTCGGAATCTCCTTCTACCGTGACCGCTTCCGGCAACAGCAGGTTATCGGTCAGCGCATACAGCCCGTCTTCGCCCTTGGCGAGTTTGGCAAAATCCACCGTCAGCGTGAAGGCTTGGGCAATGGATTCGTTGTTGAGCGCCGCTTCCGGACCGATGACCGTCACCTCGGAGACCGACAGCGTGAAATTCTCGGGCGTGTACTTGGCGGGGTTATTTTTCAGTTCCAATACGATGGGGAAGGTGTGCTTTTTAAGCACCTGAACCCCCACCGTCAGCGCCTGCGTGCTCAATTTATCAAAGGTACAGCCGGAGATATCCACTTCGGCGCCCTTATCGTCGTACGCCTTGATCGGCACTTCCGAAAAACTGGTGGTCTCGGACAGCGGACGGGTGGACTCTACCGCCGCCACCAACCGCTTGACCTTGTAAACGGTGGTCTGCGGACCGGTGAGGGTCAATTGGGTCAATTGCACGCCGCTGTCGCTGAAGGTGGTCTGCCCAAACACGGTGGCGTTCGGGTCGGCAAGCGTCAGTTTGGAAACGTCCGCTTCCAACTGGAACACCTGCTTGGCGACGTAGTCGCAGTTGATCTCGATCTCCATCGGCGACCACGAAATGATCTCGTAATCGCTGACCGAACTGTTACGCAACACGTCCAATACGACCTTCTGTTTGCCGGATTTGACCACGGTATCCACCTTGGCGTGGATGCGCAGATCGTCAGCGGTCAACTGAGAGACCACCGACCACGGCCCTTCCACCGTGATCTTAACGTCGGTCTCCGCTTCTTCTACCAACTGCAGTTTATATTGGTTGGCGGCCACCGTATCGGTCAGATCGACCGCGTATTCGATGGTGATCTCACGCGGGACCGCCTCCATCGAGGTGGACATCACCGACCACCATACCGCCACCGCCAACAACAGCGATACGATCAGCAGGAATTTGCGGCTCTGCATCAGTACCGAGAAGGAAAAACGGCGGGAACTTTTCTTTTTAGCCATTGTTTTTACCTCCCTTGCTGATGTTTTTGATATGCTTAAACAGTTTTGCCGGCGTTGTCTGCTCGCCGTCTTGCGGAAGCAGATACACCTCAAGCGCCGCCTGCAACGACTCCGGCGTGTAATCACGGCGGAGGGTGCCGGCTACTGCCAGCGAAAGCGCGCCGGTCTCTTCCGAGATCACCACGACCACCGCATCGGAATTTTCGCTGATGCCGACCGCCGCCCGATGGCGGGTACCCAGTTCACTGCTCAAAGCGAGGTTATCGGTCAACGGCAGGATACAACCGGCCGATAACACGCGGCCTTCGCGGATAATGACCGCGCCGTCGTGCAGCGGTGCTTTATTGAAAAACAGATTGCCCACCAGTTCGGGGGAACAATCCGCATCCAGCACCGTGCCGGTGGCGGCCACGTCCCCCAGCATCGTCTTGCGTTCAAACACGATCAGCGCACCCATCTTCTTGGATTGCAACGTTTTTCCGGCTTCGCATACCGCGTCGATGGCTTTTTTGGTGTTGCGGATGGTCTCTTCCTGCGCGTTGAGCGGAGAGAAGCGGATGCGGGAATGACCCATTCGCTCTAAAATACGGCGCAGTTCCGGCTGGAAAATGACCACCAGCAAGATCAGCGCGTTGCCGAACAACAACTGTAACACGAACGAAACGGCCTTGAGGTTGAGCAGTAAGGCCACCATATACCCCAAAAACAGGAAGAGCAAGCCCTTGAGCAACTGCTCGGCGCGGGAATCCCGCACCAACCGCAACACCGCGTAGAAAAGCAGAGCCAACAAAGCGACGTCCAGAATACTGGAAAACACGTTGATGGTCTCGAACACGCCGACGATGCGACTCCATGTACTGATAAAAAATTCACCGATCGCTTCAAACATAACCGTAAGTACCCCTCGGCAAAGCCGAGGCTCCTTTCTTTTTATTATATAAAAAGATAATTATACATAATAATTATACCACGCAAAACCCGTCTGTGCAACGGTTTTTGAAAGAAAACTTTCACTTTCTCCGCAAAAACAGCAGAAACCGTCGGCTACCGCAAGGCCCCCTTGCCTAAAGGGAGCTGGCAACCGCAGGTTGACTGGGGGATACTGTCGCTTTGCGACAGATCGCCCAACGGGCGATTATCCCTCCACCGCCTAACGGCGGTCCCCCTCCCTCTAGGCGAGGGAGGCAAGAGCATTTGTGAAAACCACCGGCAACCGCCTTGCCCTCCTCCGAGAGGAGGGTGGCACGCGAAGCGTGACGGGAGGAGCCTGCGGAAGTTTTGGCTTTATCAAACTGACGATTGCCGCTTGCTCCCTCCGTCTCGCATACGCTCGACCGTTCTCCCCAAAGAGAGAGTCAAGAGAATTTCTGCAAACCGCAGGTTGACTGGGGGATACGGCCGCTTGGCGGCAGATCGCCCAGAGGGCGATTATCCCTCCACCGCCTAACGGCGGTCCCCCTCCCTCTAGGCGAGGGAGGCTTTTTTGGGCGGCAATCCGCCGCCCCTACGGGTTTGCGGAAATTGGCGGCTACCGCAAGGCCCCCTTGCCTAAAGGGGGCTGGCAACCGCAGGTTGACTGGGGGATACTGTCGCTTTGCGACAGATCGCCCGACGGGCGATTATCCCTCCACCGCCTAACGGCGGTCCCCCTCCCTCTAGGCGAGGGAGGCTTTCGGGCGGCGGGTTGCCGCCCGTGTCGCTATCTCCTTTCCGCCACGGCGCGGCAGAAGGCGGTCGCGTCGGCCAAAGTGGTGGTAAATCCCACCGAAGCGCGCACCGCGCCGACGTGGCTCGTCCCCAATTTACGGTGAGCCGCCGGCGCGCAATGCAATCCCGCCCGCACCGCCCATCCGCGCTCTGCCAACCGTTCGGCGGTCTGTTCCGGCGTTTCTCCCGCCACCGAAAACAGCACCAGCGGTACGACCCGATCGGGAGAAGGACACGCACTGTACAAGGAGACTCCGCGGATGCTTGCCAACCCATCCCACAGCCGTCCGGCAACCTGCCATTCGTGTTCTGCCAACGCTCTTTGGCGGGGGCGCAACCAGCGGACCGCCGCGCCGAGACCGGCAATTCCGGGTAGATTCGGTGTCCCGCTTTCCATCCTCTCCGGCCACTCGGTCGGTTGCCGTAACAACAACGAAGCACTCCCCGTTCCACCCGCCTTCAGCGGGATAAGGGGTATTTTTTGGGAACTTATCAAGACCCCCGTTCCCGAAGGACCTAAAAGCCCCTTATGCCCAGGCATACAAAGGAAATCCACGCCGTCGGCTTTCAACGAGATCGGCACCGTTCCGGCGGTTTGTGCGGCGTCTACAGCGAGGGGTAGATTATGGGAATGAGCCATCCTCGCCAAGGGGCGGATCGGTTGGATCTCGCCGGTTACGTTGGAGGCGTGAGTGCAAACGATCAGACGGGTATCCGGTCGGATCGCCGCCTCAAACGCCGCCACCGTAGCGGCCGGATCGTTCGGAAAGGTCTCGGCCACCGTGTAAGGAATGCGCCACTCGGTCAGCGGCCGCATGACCGCGTTGTGTTCCACGTCCGAGACCACCGCGTGCCCCGCACGCGACAGAATGCCGTGTAATACGCAATTTATACTTTCTGTACAATTTGCGGTGAAAATTACGTTTTGTGGGTTATCGCACCCGAAAAAGTCGGCCAACGCTTCGCGGGTATCCCACAGAATGTTGGCGGCGAGCATCGCGGCGCGGTGTCCGCCCCGACCGGGGTTGCCGGCTTGCAGTAGGGCGTGAGCCATCGCATCCCCTACGCAAGCGGGCTTCGGTCGGGAGGTGGCGGCGTTGTCAAAGTAGGTGTTCACCGTCCACCATTCGGCAGCAGACCGGCCTCCAACAGCAGACGGCGGGCTCGCGGGAGTTGGGTGGCATCGGGTAACTCCAGCCGATACCCGCAGCCGGTCTGCGGGTCGACCTCGCCCCGCCGCACCGCCGCGCGGATGCCCGCCCGTTGCAACAATCGTTGCCCGCGTAGTGCGTGGGAGACGGAGGAAACGGAAAAGCGTACCGGTTGCATCGTTATCACATACTTTCTGTCAGCAGAGTAAGAGTCAATAACTCTCCGATACATTCTATGCGCCGACCGGACGGTTTGTCCCACCGATCTGTGCAAACCGTCGGAAACCAACCTTGCCTTTCTCCAAAGGGAGAGGCAAGAGAGTTTGTGCTTTCCGCACCAACGGGCGGCAACCTGCCGCCCGAAAGCCTCCCTCGCCTAGAGGGAGGGGGACCGCCGTTAGGCGGTGGAGGGATAATCGCCCGTTGGGCGATCTGCCGCAAAGCGGCAGTATCCCCCAGTCAGCCTACGGCTGCCAGCCCAGCTACGCTTCGCTACGCATAGGCTCCGCTGACCAAATCAAAGATTTGGAGCGTCGCGTACCTTTAGGGCAAGGGGGCCTTGCGGTAGCCGAAAGTCTCTGCAAACTCTGTAGGGGCGGCGGGTTGCCGCCCTTACGGAGTGCCCTTACATAAAAAACAAAAATAATGCGAATAACTACTGGAAATAGTTGTTAGGATATGTTATAATGAATAATTGGAAAACTTTTGGCTTTTAAAGAAGGAGTGGCTATGGCAGAACGTGAGATCCGTATCGAGCATCTGGACGATACGATGATGCTGTTTGGCAACTTTGATGAGAATATGCGGCGTATCGAGGCGCACTACAGCGTGGACGTCACTGTTCGCGGCGGCGAGTTGCGGTTGGTGGGCGAGGAATTGGCGGTGGACCGTGCCGCCCGTGCTATCGACGGGTTGATGCAACTCATCAGCCGCGGTGAGCAGGTAGGCGAACAGCAGGTGCGGTACGTGATGACGCTGGTGGATGAAGGCGGCGACGACGGCGTGGCGCAGTTGGTGGGGGACAGTATCACCATCACCGCCAAAGGTCGCCCCATCAAACCGAAAACGCTCGGTCAGAAACAGTACGTGGATGCCATCGGCAGTCACACGATCACGCTGGGGATCGGTCCGGCCGGTACCGGTAAGACCTATCTGGCGGTCGCGACCGCGGTGGCGGCGTTCCGTTCCAAGCAGATCAGCCGCATCATCCTTACCCGACCGGCGGTGGAAGCGGGCGAACGCCTCGGTTTCCTGCCCGGTGATCTGCAGGCCAAGGTCGACCCGTATCTCCGTCCGCTGTACGATGCGCTGTTTGAGATGTTGGGGGCGGAGACCTACCAAAAATATCTGGAACGCGGGGCGATCGAAATTGCACCGCTGGCGTATATGCGCGGCCGCACGCTGGATGACAGTTTCATCATTCTGGACGAAGCGCAAAATACCACCCCCGAACAGATGAAGATGTTTCTCACCCGTCTCGGGTTCAATTCCCGTATGGTGGTGACCGGTGACGACACGCAGATCGACCTGCCCGACGGCAGTAAAAGCGGTCTGCGCGAGGCGGTGCGGGTGCTTGGCGGGGTGGAAGATATTGCCATCTGCCGCTTAAATAAGAAAGACGTCGTGCGTCATCATCTGGTGCAGAGCATCGTGGAAGCGTACGCGAAATACGAAGAAGCCAAAAAGAAGAAAAAGTGAAAGGTGGAGGGACAACAATGGAAAAGTCCGAGAAAATCAAAGTCAACATTGTCAACAAGCAAAAAGCGGTGAAGATCCCGACCGGTCTGCGGATGATCATCCGTCGCTGCTGTCACGCCACGTTGGTGCTGGAACAGTTTGACGGCGCCGCCGAAGTGGAAGTCTCCATCGTTGATAACGAGCAGATCCGCGAGATCAATGCCGCCCATCGTCAGATGGATCTGGTGACCGACGTGCTGTCCTTCCCGCTGGGGGAGGAAGGTACATACGACGAAAACCCCGCCACCGGCGCCAAAATGCTCGGTGATATCGTCATATCCTTGGAACGTGCCGCTGAGCAGGCGGTCAGTTTCGGCCACTCGCTGCAGCGCGAGGTGGGCTACCTGACCACCCATTCGATGCTCCATCTGCTGGGCTACGACCACGTGGGCGGCGGTATCGAAGCGGTGCGTATGCGTGAAAAAGAAGAGGCTGTGATGACCCGCGTCGGGTTGCCGCGTGATACCTCGTACGTGGTGGAAGAGGAATAAGATGACGAAAAGTGCTTTTATTGCGATCGTCGGTTGCCCGAACGTCGGCAAATCTTCGCTTCTGAATGCGTTTGTCGGTAAAAAGGTGGCGATCGTTTCGGATAAACCCCATACCACCCGTACCCGCATTATGGGTGTGGTCACCCGCGGTGAGACCCAACTGGTGTTTTTGGACACCCCCGGTGTGCTCAAGCCGCATTCTCGGCTTGGTGATTTTATGGCCAAGTCGATCGAAGAAGCCATGTCCGGCGTGGACGCGGCGTTGCTGGTGGTGGAACCGACGCCGAAGATCCGTGTGCCGGAAGAAGACCTGCTTGGCAAACTGAAAGCCGCCGATCTGCCCACCGTGCTGGCGATCAACAAGATCGACGCGGTAGAGGAGAAGACCGATCTGCTGGCCTGTCTGGCGGCGTGGAAGGATCGCCATGGGTTTGACGATCTGTATCCCGTGTCCGCCCATACCGGTGACGGTCTGGACGGTCTGCTGGATAAACTGGCGGCGTATGCGTTTGAAAGTCCGCATTTTTTCCCGTCCGATGCGACGAGTGATCAGCCGGAATCGGTGCTGGCGGGCGAATTGGTGCGGGAGCAGATGCTCCGCCTGCTTCGGCAGGAAGTACCGCACGGCGTGGCGGTGATGGTCGAACCCATCAACGAGCGCGAAAATCAGAACGGGCAGACCGTGCTGGACGTGGAAGCCACCATCCTCTGCGAACGCGAAAACCACAAAGGCATCATCATCGGCAAGAAAGGCGCGATGCTCAAGCAGATCTCGACCAACGCCCGCTTGCAGATGGAATCGCTGTTTGGTGCCAAGGTCAATCTCAAGTGCTGGGTCAAGGTGAAGGAAGACTGGCGCGACCGCCAATCCATCCTAAACCAACTCGGTTATCGCATCTGACAAAAATTTCCGATTTTGCCCGCAACATCCGCTTGTCTCCTGCACACACTAATAGCAGGAAGCAAGAGGAGGGGTAGATTATGGAAAAAGAGGAAGCGTGGAAACGCTTTGAACAGACCGGCCGTGTTGCTGATTATCTGCGGTATCGCGGAGCGGCCTCGGCGGTGGAAGGAGAAAAACCGCGTTATGCCGATCAAGACCGACGCCCTGATCATTCGGGAGAACAATCGCATCGGTGAAAACGACCGCCTGATCACCGCGCTGACGCGGGAACGCGGCGTGTTGCAGGCATCGGTGCGCGGTGCGCGCAAGATCACCAGCCGCAGTGGCTCGGGGACCTCGTTGCTCACCTATTCCACCCTGACGCTGACCGAGGGAAAAAACAAATGGATCGTCACCGATGCCAAGCCGCAACGGGTGTTTTTCGAACTGCGAAACGAGATGTCCAAGGTGGCGTTGGCGCAGTATTTCTGCGAACTCGCCGGCGTGCTTGCCCCGCGTGAAGAACCGGCAGAAGAAGCGCTTCGCTTGCTGTTGAATGCCCTGCATTTTCTGTCGGAGGGCGGCCGCGAAGCGGCACTTCTCAAGGTGACGGTGGAACAGCGGTTACTGCGGTTGGCGGGGTATTGCCCCGATTTGAACGGCTGTGCCGTTTGCGGACGGCCCGAGGGGGGTATGTTTTTGCAACCCCTCCGAGGCACCCTTTTGTGTACCGATCACGGTTCGCCGTCGATGGATACGTTGCCGCTGACGGCGGGGGCGGTCGCCGCTTGGCGTTATCTCACCGCCGCGCCGGAGGACAAGTTGTTTTCCGTAAAATTATCCGAAGAAAGCCTGCAGTCTCTGGCGGCGGCGAGCGAGTATTTTCTGCTCTCCTGCCTCGGACGCGGGTTTAATACGCTGGATTTTTACAACAGCGTGAAATGACTACATAGTGAGGAGACCGTATGGATCATCATGCGCGTGCGCTGGAACTGGATAAGATATTGGCGCTGCTGGCGGCGGAAACGAGTTGTTCCGATGCCGGTGAATTGGCGTATGCGTTGCGTCCGTCGCCGTATCTCGGCGAGGTGACCCGCCGATTGGACGAGACCGAGGCGATCTGTCGGCTGATGGCGCAGATCGGTTCGCCTTCGTTTGGCGGCATCAAGTCGGTGAAAAACGCCGCCCGCCGCGCCGAAGCCGGTGCGGCGCTGTCGCTTTCGGAACTGCAGAGTGTGGCAGAGGTACTGCGGGTGATTCGGGCGGTGAAAGAATGGCGCGCCCGCGCGGCGGAGACCGAAACTTGTTTGGATGAGCGGTTTGCACTGTTGACCGCCAACAAAAAACTGGAAGAAAGCATCACCACCGCGGTGTTATCGGACAATCAGATCGCCGATGCGGCATCGGCCGAACTGGCGGCAATCCGCCGCCGCATCCGTGCGGCATCCCAGCGGGTACGTGACCATCTGGACGGACTGATCCGTTCCGCCACCTATCAAAAAGCCTTGCAAGACGCCATCGTCACCCAACGCGGCGGTCGCTTCGTGGTGCCGGTCAAGGCGGAATGCCGCAGTGAGATCCCCGGTCTGGTGCACGATACCTCGTCCACCGGCGCCACTGTGTTTATCGAGCCGATGGCGGTGGTGGAAGCCAACAACGAGATCCGTGTGTTGGAGTCCAAAGAACAAGCGGAGATCGAACGCATCGTGATGGCGCTGTCGGCGGCGGTCGGTGAACAGGCCGACCTGCTTTGCTACGGCTACGACGCGCTGATGGAACTGGACTTGCTGTTTGCCAAAGGGCAACTCGCCTATAAGATGAAAGCCACCCGTCCGGCGTTGACCGAAAACGGGTATCTTCATCTGCGCCACGCGCGCCATCCGTTGCTTGATCCCAAGACCGCCGTGCCGATCGACGTAGAACTGGGCGGCGATTTTGATACCTTCGTTATTACCGGCCCGAATACCGGCGGTAAAACGGTGACCTTAAAGACCATCGGTCTGTTGACCCTGATGACGATGTGCGGCTTGTTGCCGCCGGTGGACAGCGGCTCGACCGTGTCGCTGTTTGACCGCGTGTTAGCGGATATCGGTGATGAACAGTCCATCGAACAGTCCCTTTCCACCTTCTCGGCGCATATGGTCAACATTATCCGCATCCTGCGGGAAGCGGACGACCGCACGTTGGTGCTCATCGACGAATTGGGGTCGGGCACCGATCCGGTGGAAGGCGCCGCCCTCGCCATTGCGATATTGGAACAACTGCGTGCGCAGGGCGCACACATCGCCGCCACCACCCATTATGCCGAATTGAAGGCGTACGCCATCCAGACGGCGGGGGTGGAAAACGGCAGTTGCGAGTTTGACGTTTCTACTCTGCGTCCGACCTACCGCCTGCTGGTGGGTGTGCCGGGACGTTCCAATGCGTTTGCCATCACCGACCGCCTCGGTATGCCGAGGACGATCGTTTCCCGTGCCCGTGAACTGGTCTCCGGCGACGATCGCCGCCTCGAAGAGGTGGTGGTGCGGCTGGATGAACGCCGCCAAGAGTTGGAAAAACAACTGGCGGAGGCCAACGCTCTGCGCGCCCACGCGGAAGAGGAAGAATCCGAAGCCGCCGCCCGTGCGCGCCGTGCGGAACAAGAACAGGGGCAGATTTTGGAAAATGCCCGTGAGGAAGCGCGGCGGATCGTCACGCGGGCGCGGCAGGATGCCGAACTGGTGTTGGAGGAGTTGGAAAAACTCCGCAAGCAGAAGGATGCGGCGGCGTTTGCGGATAAACTGCAACAAGGTCGTGCCGCCCTTCGCCGTCAACTCAATCAAATGGAAGAAGCCGCCGATCCGGTCGGCAAGAAATCGACCGAAGGGTACGTGTTGCCGCGTCCGTTGAAGGCGGGGGACAACGTGCTGTTGGTGGATATCGATAAGGTCGGCACGGTGTTGACGCCGTCGGATGCCAACGGGCTGGTCGAGGTGCAGGTCGGTATCGTCCGAACCCGCGTTCCGCTTAGCGATCTCAAACTGGCGGAAGCACCCAAACCGAAGACCCCGACCGGTCGTCGTCCCGCAACCGGCCGCAAGAGCGGGACCGGCGGACAGTTGGAATCGCGGATGGAACGCGCCGCCGGCACGGAAGTTGACCTGCGCGGTATGTACACCGATGACGGTGTGCTGGCGCTTGATCAAGCGATCGACAACGCGGTGTTGGCCGGCATCGGCGTCATCACGGTCATCCACGGGAAGGGCACCGGCGCCTTGCGCGCGGCGGTGCATGCTCGCTTGCGCCATCATCCGAACGTGAAGTCGTTTCGACTCGGTACGTTCGGGGAAGGTGAGATGGGGGTCACTATCGTCGAGATCGGCAAAAAATAAAGAAAACGGTCGGCTACCGCAAGGCCCCCTTACCTAAAGGGGGCTGTCAGCCATAGGCTGACTGGGGGATACTGTCGCTTTGCGACAGATCGCCCAGAGGGCGATTATCCCTCCACCGCCTAACGGCGGTCCCCCTCCCTCTAGGCGAGGGAGGCTTTTTGGGCGGCAGGTTGCCGCCCCTACGGGTTTGCGGAAACGCGTGTTGACCACTCATACACATTACCAAAACCTACCCCATATTCAGGAGGAATTATGGAACCGAAAAACCAAGTAAACGAAAGGTTGCCCGAGGCGGTACAGACCGGATCGGACGCCACCACCTTTGAACAACTCGGTGTGCAACCGGAGACGTTGCGGGCGTTGCGGAAGATGGGATTTTCCACCCCGACCCCCATTCAATCCCGTGTGATGGGCCCCATTATGGACGGTCGCGACGTGATCGCCAAAGCGCCCACCGGTACCGGTAAGACCTGCGCTTTCGGTATCCCGTTGATCGAAAGTCTCAACGAGGAAATGAAGGACGTGCAGGCGCTCATCCTCTGCCCGACCCGCGAACTGTGCGTGCAGATCGCGGAAGATCTTCGCCGTTTAGCAATGTACCGTCCGGCCGTCCGTATTGCGGCGATCTACGGCGGTCAATCGATGAACACGCAGGTGCAGGCGTTGCAAAAGCACCCGCATATCGTGGTGGCCACCCCCGGTCGGTTGCTCGATCATATGAGTCGCCGGAACATCTTTATCGACAACGTGTACACCGCCGTGTTGGACGAGGCGGACGAAATGTTGCGGATGGGATTTATCCGCGACGTGCGCAAGATACTTGATCATACCCCCGCGGATACGCAGGTCTTGATGTTCTCCGCCACGATCTCCCGTGACGTGATGGACGTGGCGTGGGAATACCAGCGCCACGCGGTGCAGATCGAGGTGCAGGCGGAAGGGGAAAACCGCCCCCATATCCGCCAGATCGGTATCCGTTCGCAGGGTCAGCAACGGCTGTCGGATATGGAGAAGATCATCGACGCGCTGGAACTGAAACGGGTCATCGTGTTTGCCAATATGAAAGCGACCGTCCGCGTGTTGGGCGAACGCCTCAAGCGCCACGGCCGTTCCTGCGATTACTTAAACGGCGATCTACCGCAGGGTCAGCGCAACAAGGTGATGGCGGGCTTCAAAAAAGGCTCGTTTGAAATTTTGGTGGCGACCGACGTTGCCGCCCGCGGAATCGACGTAGACGACGTGGAAGCGGTGTTTAACTACGATATTCCGGATGAAAACGAATATTATCTTCATCGCATCGGGCGGACCGGACGGGCCCGCCGGCACGGTATGGCCATCACCTTTATCGGTGAAAACGACACCTTCCGTATGCGGGATATCCGCAAGTATTGCCGCGCCGATATTCAGATGATGACCGTGGGCGAGGACGGCACGCTGACCGAGGCCGAGGAAGAGACGGAGCAAGCCGACTCGTAACAATGCACAAAATTCCGAAGGGAATTTGGCGTGGGTTATCAAAAGGTCCGATTTTTTTAAAATTGAGAAAAAGCCCTTGCAAATGCAGGGGCTTTTCTTTATAATAAAAGTAGATTTTCAAAAAAGAGGAGGTCGCCGGTATGCGTTTTGTGAGCAAATGCAAAAACAAAACACAGCATCGCTGCCGTTGCGCCCTGCCGCAGAGCCTCTCTGTGGGTCTCACTGCAACTGCATAGGATACCACTGCCGCACCAAGGACTTGGCGCGGCAGTTTCTTTTTATCAAACGAAACGGAGGATGACAGGATGAAAAAAGTAGCCATCATTATGGGAAGCGACAGCGATCTGCCGGTCGTAAAGAAAGCGGCAGAGGAACTGGCCGGTTTCGGCGTACCGTATGAGATGCATATTATGAGCGCCCATCGTTCGCCGGAGGCGGCTCACGCTTTTGCGGCTTCGGCAAAAGACAACGGCTTCGGCGTCATCATCGCCGCCGCCGGTATGGCGGCGCACCTCGCGGGGGTGCTGGCGGCATCCACCACCTTGCCGGTCATCGGCATCCCGATGAAGTCGGCGGCACTCGACGGTTTGGACGCTCTGCTGGCGACCGTGATGATGCCCTCCGGCATTCCGGTAGCGACCGTTGCCATCGACGGCGCGAAAAACGCCGCTGTTTTGGCCGTTCAAATGCTGGCGCTGTCCGAGCCGACCCTCGCCGACAAACTGGCCGAGCGTAAACGCGAGATGGCGGCGGCTGTCGCCGAGAAGGACCGCCTTTTAAATCAGGAATAAGTTAACCAAAACATACCCCCTTACCATTAGAAAGGAGCAGCCTATGGGTGGATTTTTCGGCGCTGTTTGCAAACAGGATGCCATCCCCGACGTATTTTTCGGGACCGATTACCATTCCCACCTCGGCACCCGTCGCGCAGGAATGGCGGCGTATGACAGGGAAACCGGTCTGCAACGGTCGATCCACAACATTCAAAATTCCCCTTTCCGCACCAAGTTTGAGGACGTGTTTGAGGAAATGAAAGGTTCCTCGGCCATCGGCGTCATCAGCGATCACGACCCGCAACCGCTGCTCATCTATTCGCAGCACGGCACGTATGCCATTGCGATCGTCGGGGTGGTCAACAATGCCGACGAGTTGATCGACCGCTACCTCGGTGAGACCGGCGGGCATTTCAACGCCCAGACCGGCGGCAAGGTCAACACCGTCGAGTTGGTGGCGGCGCTCATCAACCGCAAGGGCAGTTTGGCCGAGGGGATCCGTGCCGCCCAGCAGGCGATCGACGGAACCGCGAGCATTCTCATTTTGCGGGACAACGGGCATCTCATTGCCGCCCGTGACTACCGCGGACGCATCCCCGTACATATCGGCAAAAACGAAAACGGCACCTGCGTATCCTTCGAGTCATTTGCGTATCAAAAACTCGGCTACACCGACGAAAAGGAACTCGGTGCGGGCGAGGTGGTGGAACTCACCGCCGACGGTTGGACGCAACTGTTGCCGCCGCAACCGAAAAAGAAGATCTGTTCTTTTCTGTGGTCGTACTACGGCTACTCCACCTCCCATTACGAGGGGGTGAACGTGGAACTGATGCGGTATCGCAACGGCGCCATTATGGCGGAGGCGGATCAAGCCGCCGGCCGCTTGGATGGCATTGATTCCATCGGCGGTGTACCGGACAGCGGCACGCCGCACGCCATCGGCTACGCGAATCGTTGCGGCATTCCGTTTGCGCGCCCGTTTATCAAGTATACCCCCACTTGGCCGCGCAGTTTTACGTCGGCGGCGATGCAACGCAATCGCGTGGCCAAGATGAAGCAGATTCCCGTTCACGAACTGATCATCGGCAAGAAACTGCTGTTTGTGGACGATTCCATCGTTCGCGGTACGCAACTGAAGGAAACGGTGGATTTCCTTTACGATAACGGCGCCGGCGAGGTGCATATGCGCTCGGCCTGCCCGCCCATTATGTACAACTGCAAATACCTCAATTTCTCCCGTTCCAACGACCCGATGGAGTTGCTCACCCGCCGCGTCATCGTGGAACTGGAAGGAAAAGAAGGTCTGCAACATTTGGAGGAATACGGCGATTCCGCCACTGAACGCGGACAAAATCTGCGAAAAGCCATTTGTGAAAAATTCCATTTTTCGTCGTTGGAATTCCAAACGCTGGAAGGCATCGTCCGCGCCATCGGTCTGCCGGAAGAAGAACTTTGCACCTATTGTTGGAACGGAAAGGAAGATTGACTATGAACAATTCGAGATCGGATAGTTACGCCGCCGCCGGCGTGGATGTCACCGCCGGTTACTCGGCGGTACAACTGATGAAACAGCACGTGGCCCGCACGATGACGGCCGGTGCGGATTGCGATATCGGCGGCTTCGGCGGTCTGTTTGAACTGGACATCACCGGTATGACCCGTCCGGTGCTGGTCAGCGGCACCGACGGCGTCGGCACCAAACTGAAACTGGCGTTTTTGCTGGACAAGCACGACACGGTCGGTATCGACTGCGTGGCGATGTGTGTCAACGACGTGGTGTGCGCCGGTGCGAAGCCGCTTTTGTTCCTCGATTATATTGCCTGCGGCAAACTGATTCCCGAAAAGATCGCGCAGATCGTCTCCGGTGTGGCGGACGGTTGCGTGCAGGCGGGGGCGGCGTTGGTCGGCGGCGAGACCGCCGAGATGCCCGGCTTTTATCCCGTGGATGAATACGACCTCGCCGGCTTTACGGTGGGGGCGGTGGATCGTTCCAAACTGCTCGATCGCTCGGCGATGAAAGCAGGGGACGTTATCATTGCTCTGCCCTCTACCGGCGTGCATTCCAACGGCTTTTCGCTGGTGCGTAAGGTGTTTAACATCGGCGGTGAAAACTGGAATCCGTACGTGGCGGAACTGGGAATGACTCTGGGGGAAGCGTTGCTGACCCCCACCAAGATCTACGTCAAGCCGATGCTGGCGCTGATGGAGGCGGTGACGGTCAAGGGTGTCGCCCACATCACCGGCGGCGGTTTTTACGAAAATATCCCCCGTTGCTTGAAACAGGGGCTGTCTGCCAAGATCGAAAAGAGCGCGGTGCGACCGTTGCCCATCTTCCCGCTCATCCAGCAGGCCGGCAACATCCCCGAGCGGGATATGTATAATACCTTTAATATGGGTGTCGGTATGATTGCGGTCGTGTCGGCGGAGGATGCCGATACGGCGGTGACCACCCTCAAACAAAACGGCATTGACGCCTACGTGTTGGGCGAACTGACCGCTTCGGAGGAGGGGGTCATCCTGTGCTGAACATCGCGGTTTTAGTGTCGGGCGGCGGCACCAATCTGCAAGCGATCCTTGACAGCCAAGCCCGCGGAGAGATCGCCGACGGCAAGGTGACGCTGGTGGTATCCAGCAAACCCGACGTATACGCGCTGGAACGGGCCAAGGCCGCCGGCGTCCCGACGGCGGTGGTCAGCCGTAAAGATTACGCGGCGGCGGCAGATTTTGACGCCGCGCTGACGGCGGTGCTGAAGGAAAACCGGATCGATCTGGTGGTACTGGCCGGTTTTCTGTCGGTGTTGGGGGAAACGGTCATTGCCGCCTATCCCAACCGCATCATCAACGTACATCCCGCGCTCATCCCCAGTTTTTGCGGGTCGGGAATGTACGGTCTGCGCCCCCATATCGCGTGCTTGGAGCGCGGTTGCAAGGTGACCGGCGCAACGGTGCATTTCGTCAATGAGGAATGCGACGGCGGCCCCATCCTGTTGCAAAAAGCGGTGGCGGTTTTACCAAATGATACCCCCGAAACGTTGCAACGACGGGTGATGGAAGAAGCAGAATGGCAGTTGTTGCCGCAGGCGATCGCTATGATCTGCCGCGGCGAGGCGTGAAAAAGGAGAGTAAACGATGAAACAAAATCTGTACGAGTATCTGGAACAAAACGAATACCCCGGTCGCGGCATCGTGGTGGGTCGCTCCCCCCGCGGTAACAAGGCGATGATCGGTTACTGGATCATGGGCCGCAGTGTCAACTCCCGCAACCGTGTGTTTGAGGCGATCGACGGCGGTATCCGCACGGTTGCGGCCGATCCCGCCAAACTGGAAGACCCGCATCTCATTATCTATAACCCCGTCCGCACGGTGGGTCGCACCTCGGTGGTCACCAACGGTGACCAGACCGATACCATCTGCGATTATATGATGGCGGGCGCTTTCCCCGGCTACAGTTTCGAGGCGGCGCTTTCTTCCCGCACGTTTGAGGATGACCGCCCCAACTGGACGCCGCGTATCAGCGCGGCGGTGGATAACTTCACCGGCGGGTTTAAGATGTCCATTCTGAAATCGAACGACGGGGACGAGCGTAGCGTACTGCGCTATACCTTCGACTATGCCGAGCCGTTGGCGGGCGAGGGTCGCTTTATCAGCACCTATATGGGCAACGGCAACCCGTTGCCGAGTTTTGCCGGTGAACCGATGCGGGTGGAGATCGACACCGCCGATCCGAAAGCGTTTGCCAAAAAACTGTGGGCGGCCTTGAATGCGGATAACCGCGTCAGCCTGTTCGTCCGCGCCATCGACCTGAAATCCGGCAACTATAAAGACGTTATCATCAACCAATACACCGCGATCTGAGGAGGAACGACCGATGAATGAACTGATGCTCAAGTATGGCTGTAACCCCAACCAGAAACCGTCCCGTATCTTTATGGCGGACGGCTCCGACCTGCCGGTGACCGTGCTAAACGGCAAGCCCGGCTTCATCAATTTTTTGGATGCGCTCAACAGCATCCAACTGGTGCGGGAGTTAAAGGCCGCCACCGGTCTGCCCTCGGCTACTTCGTTTAAGCACGTTTCGCCTGCCGGCGCGGCGGTCGGTCTGCCGCTGGATGATACTCTGCGCCGGATGTACCACGTTCCCGCCGATATGGAACTTTCGCCGCTGGCTTGCGCCTATGCCCGTGCCCGCGGTGCGGATCGGATGTCCTCGTTCGGTGATTGGATCGCGCTGTCGGATATCTGCGACGTGCCTACCGCGATGCTGATCAAGCCGGAAGTATCGGACGGTATCATTGCGCCGGGTTACGAGCCGGAGGCGCTGGAGATCCTCTGTTCCAAGAAAAAAGGCAACTACAACGTGGTACAGATCGACGAGACCTACCGCCCCGATCCGATCGAGCGTAAGCAGGTGTACGGCATCACCTTCGAGCAGGGTCGCAACGAACTGGTCATCAACGCCGAGACGATGTTGCAAAACGTGGTGACCGAAAACAAGACCTTCACCGAGGCGCAAAAACGCGACCTCATCATCAGCCTGATCACGCTGAAATACACCCAATCCAACTCGGTCTGCTACGTGCAAGACGGCCAGACCATCGGTGTCGGAGCGGGTCAGCAGAGCCGCATCCATTGCACCCGTCTGGCGGGCGATAAAGCGGATTTCTGGCAGTTGCGCCATCATCCGAAGGTGCTGGCGTTGCCGTTCCGCGCGGACGTGGCCAAGCCGAATATCGATAACGCCATCGACGTGTATCTCGGCACCCATCCGGAAGACGTCATCGGTGACGAGGTGTGGGCGGAGACCTTCACCACCCAGCCGGCACCGCTGACCGCCGAAGAAAAGGCGGCGTGGCTGTCGCAGGTGACCGGTGTTTCGCTGGGCAGTGACGCGTTCTTCCCGTTTGGCGATAACATCGAACGCGCCCGCCGCAGCGGTGTGACCGCCGTGGTAGAACCGGGCGGCTCCATCCGTGATGAGCAGGTCATTGCCACCTGCAACAAGTACGGAATGGCGATGGCTTTCTGCGGTCTCCGCCTGTTCCACCACTGATTTCTGCAAACCGTTGGCAACCGCAAGGCCCCCTCGCCTAAAGGTACGCGACGCTCCAAATCTTTGATTTGGTTAGCGGAGCCTATGCGTAGCGAAGCGTAGCTGGGCTGGCAGCCGTAGGCTGACTGGGGGATACTGTCGCTTTGCGACAGATCGCCGCAACATTCCCAAAACCTACCCCATAAAGGAGAAAAACTATGACCATCGTTGTTGTCGGTGGCGGCGGGCGTGAGCACGCCATCATCAAAAAACTGAAGCAAAATCCCACGGTGGAGGCGGTGTATTGTCTGCCCGGCAACGGCGGCATCGCTTTTGATGCCGTCTGTGTGCCGGAGATCAAAGCCACCGATATCGACGCGGTCACCGCCTTTGCGGTCGAACACCGCGCCGACCTCGTCGTGGTCGCGCCGGACGATCCGTTGGCGGCGGGAATGGTGGATGCGCTGGAGGCGGCGGGTATTCGCGCCTTCGGCCCGAATGCCGCGGCGGCACGCATTGAGGCGAGCAAGGTATTCTCCAAAAATCTGATGAAAAAATACGGCATCCCCACCGCCCGCTACGAGGTGTTTGACGATGCGGCGGCGGCGATCGCTTATGTTGAAGAGATCGGTGAATTCCCCACCGTCATCAAGGCGGACGGTCTCGCTCTCGGTAAGGGTGTGCTTATCCCCGAAACGTTGGAAGAGGCCAAGGCCGCCGTGCGGGAAATTATGGAAGACAAGAAATTCGGCGCTTCCGGCAACCGTGTGGTCGTTGAGCAGTTCCTGCGCGGTCCGGAGGTCTCGGTGTTGGCGTTTACCGACGGCAAAACGGTCAAGCCGATGGTCTCCTCGATGGATCATAAACGCGCGCTTGACGGTGACCGCGGTTTAAATACCGGCGGAATGGGGACGATCGCCCCTAACCCGTATTATACCCCCGAGATCGCCGCCCGCTGTATGGAGGAAATTTTCCTGCCTACCGTGGCGGCGATGGCGGCGGAGGGTTGCCCCTTCAAGGGCTGTCTTTATTTCGGGCTGATGCTCACCGCGACCGGTCCGATGGTTATCGAATACAACTGCCGTTTCGGTGACCCCGAAACGCAGGTGGTGCTGCCGCTGATGCAAAGCGATCTGCTGGCGGCAATGAACGCCACCATCGACGGCACGTTGGCGGAGACCGAGGTGGTCTTTAGCGACGGTGCGGCGGCGTGCGTGGTGTTGGCATCCGGCGGGTATCCCGAAAATTACCGAAAACTTATCCCCATCTCCGGCATCGGCGCGGACGGCAACGTGGAAGGCGCTTGCGTCTACCACGCGGGCGATGCGATCAAGGACGGGCAACTGGTCACCGCCGGCGGCCGCGTATTGGGGGTGACCGCATCCGGCGAAACGCTGGCAGAGGCGGTGACCGCCGCTTATGCGGCAACCGAGCAGATTCATTTTGAAGGAATGCACAAACGCACCGATATCGGTGCGCGTGCGTTGGCGGCGTTAGGATAAGGAGGACAAGATGGTTTATCGCGTATATGTTGAAAAGAAGACCGGTTTTGACGTGGAGGCACAAGGCGTCTTTTCCAAGTTGAAAAATCAACTGCTTATCGAGGGTCTCACCTCGGTGCGCCTGCTCAACCGCTACGACGTGGAAAACATCGACGCCGCGTTGTTTGAACAGTGCAAGGCGGGGGTGTTTGCCGAGCCGCAGTCGGACGATCTGTACGATCACCTGCCGCAGACGGCGGATACCGTGCTGGCGGTGGAATATCTGCCCGGTCAGTTTGACCAGCGCGCCGACTCCTGCGCCCAGTGCATTCAGTTGGTCTCGCAGGGCGACCGTCCCACCGTCCGTACCGCCCGCGTTTACCTGCTGGGCGGCACGCTGACCGCCGACGACCTCGCCAAGATCGAGCATCACCTCATCAATCCGGTCGAGGCGCGCCGTGCGGCGCTGGATCGCCCCGCTACGTTGGCGGTGCCGTACGATATCCCCACCACCGTGGAGACGCTCACCGGCTTTTTGCAGTTGGATGCCGCCGGTCTGGCGGATTTCGTGGAGCGCTATGCGCTGGCAATGGACGCCGACGACATCAAATTCTGTCAGGATTATTTCCGGACCGAACAGCGCGATCCCACCATCACCGAGATCCGAATGATCGACACCTACTGGTCGGATCACTGCCGCCACACCACCTTCCTCACCCAGATCGATGGGGCGGAGATCGACGACCCGCACATTCAACGAGCCTACGACCGCTACGTGGCGATGCGCGAAACGCTGTATGCCGGTCGGTCGGACAAGCCGATGACCCTGATGGATATCGCGTGCATCGGTGCCAAACATCTCAAAAAGCAAGGCTACCTGAAAAATCTCGACGAATCGGACGAGATCAACGCCTGCTCCATCCGCATTCCCGTGGACGTGAATGGTACGCAGGAAGACTGGCTGTTGCTGTTTAAAAATGAGACCCACAACCATCCCACCGAGATCGAACCGTTCGGCGGCGCGGCCACCTGCATCGGCGGTGCTATCCGCGATCCGCTGGCCAACCGCGGCTACGTATATCAGGCGATGCGCGTCACCGGCGCGGCCGATCCGCTGTTGCCGGTGGAACAGACCATGTCCGGCAAACTGCCGCAATCGACGCTGGTTACCACCGCCGCACAGGGCTATTCTTCCTACGGTAACCAGATCGGTCTGGCGACCGGTCACGTCAACGAGATCTATCACCCCGGCTACGCCGCCAAACGGATGGAGATCGGCGCGGTGGTCGGTGCCGTGCCGGAACATCACGTCCGCCGCGACGTTCCGGAGGCGGGCGACGTGGTCATTCTGCTGGGCGGACGCACCGGCCGTGACGGTTGCGGCGGCGCCACCGGCAGTTCCAAATCCCATACCCTCTCGTCGCTGGAGACCTGCGGCGCAGAGGTGCAGAAGGGCAACGCCCCCGAAGAACGCAAACTGCAACGCCTGTTCCGCAATAAAGAAGTCACCCGTCTCATCCGCCGTTGCAACGATTTCGGTGCCGGCGGTGTGTCGGTCGCCATCGGCGAACTGGCGGACGGTCTGGAAATCGACCTAAATGCTGTCCCGAAGAAATACGACGGTTTAGACGGCACCGAACTGGCTATCTCCGAATCGCAGGAGCGGATGGCGGTGGTGGTGGAAGCGAAGGACGCCGACCGCTTTATCGCCTTGGCTAACGCCGAAAACCTCGAAGCGACCAAGGTCGCGGTGGTGCAGGCCGAGCCGCGCCTGCGGATGAACTGGAACGGCAACCGCATCGTCGACCTCTCCCGTGAATTTTTAAATTCCAACGGCGCCGAGAAGCACACCACCGTCAAGGTGACCGCCCCGACGCTGTGTGACCGCCACTTTGCCCCCACCGATGCGGTCGGGATGCAAGCGGTGGTAAGCGACCTCAACGTCTGCTCGCAGAAGGGGTTGGTGGAACGTTTCGACTCCACCATCGGCGCCGGCACGGTGCTGATGCCGTACGGCGGCAAGACCCAACTGACACCGGCGCAGGCGATGGTTGCCAAACTGCCGGTACTGGGCGGTGAGACCACTACCTGCTCGGTGATGGCGTACGGTTACAACCCGTTTATTGCCGAAAACTCCCCCTACCACGGCGCGTATCTCGCGGTGGTGGAATCCACCGCCCGTCTGGTGGCGGCCGGCGGCGACTATAAACGCGCCTACTACACCTATCAGGAATATTTTGAACGCCTCCGCAACGATCCCACCCGTTGGGGCAAACCGTTTGCGTCGTTGCTGGGCGCGTTGGACGCACAAGCCGACTTGAAGATTGCTTCCATCGGCGGCAAAGACTCCATGTCCGGCAGTTTTGAGACGCTGGACGTCCCACCGACGTTGGTCAGTTTCTGCATCAGCCCGTCCGAAACGTCCGCCATTATCTCGCCGGAATTCAAAAAAGCCGGCTCTGCCGTCTGCCTGCTCCGTCCGCAGATGACCGAGCAGAAACTGCCGCAACCGGAAAGCCTGCTGGCGGTGTTTGATACGGTGCAGACCCTCATCCGCGAAAAGAAGGTCACCGCCGTCTACACCCCGTCGCTGGGTGGTATCGGTGAAGCGGTGTTTAAGATGTGTCTCGGTAATCGTCTCGGCTTTGCGTTTGCGGGCGAGACCGATCTGACCGCCTACGCCTACGGCAGTTTCGTGCTGGAAATGGCGGACGATACCGAGCCGGTGGGGGAGGTTTTGGGAACTACTCTGCCGGAATACAAACTGGTCGATAAGCACGGCGAAGCCGATCTGGCGGCGTTGCAAGAGGCGTACGAGCAGAAACTCGAGCCGGTGTTCCCGTACCGCACGGTCAAGGCAGGGGAGAGCATTCCGGCCTATACCTACGAGGTGACCGAGCGGGTGGCACCCAAGTTGCAGATCGCCCACCCGAAGGTGTTTATTCCGGTGTTCCCCGGTACCAACTGCGAGTACGATACCGCCCGTGCGTATGAGGCGGCGGGCGCCGAGGCGGATATTTTGGTGCTGAAAAATCTGTCCGCCGCGACGGTGGAAGAATCCATTGCCGAAGCGGTCCGCCGTATCCGCGAAAGCCAGATCATTGCCATTCCGGGCGGTTTCTCGGGCGGTGACGAGCCGGACGGCTCGGGCAAATTCATCACCGCCTTCTTCCGTAACCCGCAGATGACCGAAGCGGTGATGGATCTCTTGAAAAACCGCGACGGCCTGATGTGCGGTATCTGCAACGGTTTCCAAGCGCTGGTCAAACTCGGTCTGGTGCCGTACGGTGAGATCCGCGAGATGGACGATACCTGCCCGACCCTTACTTTCAACACCATCGGCCGCCACCAGTCGATGCTGGTCAATACCCGCGTGGCGTCCAATAAATCCCCGTGGCTGTCCCGTTGCCGCGTCGGTGAACAGCATACCATCGCCATCTCCCACGGTGAAGGCCGCTTCGTGGTATCCCCGACCTTGCTGGCAGAACTGGCCAACAACGGACAGATCGCCACCCAGTACGTGGACGCCGAAGGCAACCCGACGCAGGATATCCGCTTTAACCCGAACACCTCGGTGGCGGCGATCGAGGGTATCACCTCGCCGGACGGCCGCGTGTTCGGTAAGATGGGACACAGCGAACGCCGCGGCGACGCGCTGTATAAGAACGTCGACGGCAACAAATGGCAACCCATCTTCGAAGGCGCCGTAGACTACTTTAAGATCTGATGATTAGAAACAAACAAAAAGACCCGCACACCGTGCGGGTCTTTTTGTTTACAGTGCGGCCTCCAATAACTTTTTTGAGACGCGTGTTTGCACGTCCAAATAGTAGGCGACTTCGATATCGCTTAAATCTTCATTTTCCCACTTTTCAAAAGCGTCTACCATTTCTGCATATTCGGTGACATAATCGGCATAAGCAGTAATCAGCGACAAATCGGCGCCGCCGGATGCCGTATAACGATTCATAAAATTGATATATTCATCAATAAATTCCTCATATTCGTCCATTGCCTTTTTGAAATCCGAGCGCATATCGGTGCTATTGTTTGTTGTAGTTGTGGTTGCCGCTGTGCTGCTGGTTCCGGTTGCAGGTGAAGAAAGTTCAACGGAAACCGTGTTGAATCCTTCATACGAAAGAGAAAGGCGATATCCTTCCTCATTTTGGGCACGATAATACATATCACCTTTAGAATAATCCACATCAAATCCGGCATTAGCGCAGGCGTCCGCATAAGCTGTAAAGGCGTCCTTGTTCAAATTGGCGATGTACACAAGAAATTTATTTTCGTATTCCCATTTAATCATTCCTTGTTTACTTGCCGGCTCGGGAAGAAGTTGACATAGGTCGTGGAACGGCCAATCCAGAGCAACGGTCTCCATTGGGGAATCCAAACTAATAGAGAGTTCTTTTAATGATTCGGAGAAATACAATTTTAGTTTATAGCCGTCTTGGTTATAAGCATCAAAAGACAAGCCGGACTGAACGGCATCAACGGTGTAGCCGTATTCTTTACATTGATCCACGTATTGCTTAAACTCCGAAGAGTCAACTCCGTGCAATTCCATCCAAAGCGAATCGCCGGATTCGGAGTGTACCGAGCCTTCGTCGGTAAAAGGCGTGGGAAGGTTTTCGGAAAGTAAAATATCATTCCAGACAAAGGTTTCCTTTGCGCACCCCGCCAAAAATCCGGCCATCAACAGCAAACACATAACCATAACAAAGCATCTTTTCATTACAAAATCCCTCCTATAACGTGTACGAACATAGACTTTGTCCTATGATAGGACAAAGTTTTATCAAACACATTATACAATTGGTTTTGTCCTATGTCAAGACAAAGTTAATGAGGAGGGCGGAAGATGGCTCGCATTATTGATGGGGAAAAGATGAATTTGATTGGCGCACAGGTGCGGAAACATCGCCGTCGGCAACGGATGAGTCAGCAGTGGCTGTCCAACCGGTTGGAATTGTTGGGGGTTTACGTGTGTCGAGGATCGATTTCCCGCATTGAGGATTATTCTCGCACGGTGACCGACATCGAACTGTATGCCATTGCTAAAGTACTTGGCGTGCCGGTGGCCGATTTGATGGAAAAGCCCTCTTTTGAAGATTGATCATACCGATCAAACCGCTCGCGTCCCTTGACGGACGGGGGCGGTTTGTTGTATAATAAGGAAAAATTACGGCGAAACGGAGGCGCGGACGGATGGTGCAGATCGTCCCGATGGCAAAAAGGCATATCCCCGCGCTGGTGGCGCTGGAGCAGGTCTGCTTCTCGCAACCGTGGACGGCGGCGGGGTTTGCGGAAGAACTGGAAAATCCCCTCGCGGTATTTTTGGTCGCGGAGATCGACGGCGAAGCGGTCGGGTATATGGGTTTCCACGACGTGGTCGGGGAAGGTTTCGTCACCAACGTGGCGGTCTCTCCCGCCAACCGCCGCCAAGGGATTGCCGCCGCCCTGCTGACCGCCGCCTTGGCGGAATGCACCCGCCGCGGCGTCACCCGCCTCTGTTTGGAAGTGCGGGAGTCCAACGCCGCCGCCATCGCCTTATACACCCGCTTTGGGTTTGAGCAGGACGGTCGCCGTCCGCGGTTTTATATCGCCCCGACCGAGGATGCCCTGCTGTATTCGTGGACACAGAAATGAGGAAGACCTATGAAGATTTTGGCATTTGAATCCTCTTGCGACGAGACCGCCGCCGCCGTCGTGGAAGACGGTCGGTCGGTGCTGTCGAGCGTCATCGCCTCTTCGCTGGAAGAACAGCGGCTGTACGGCGGTGTGGTGCCGGAGATCGCGTCCCGCCGCCATGCGGAATGGATATCGGGCGTAGCCGAGCAGGCGCTGGCTCAGGCATCGGTCACGATGCAGGAGATCGACGCGGTGGCGGTCACCGCCGCCCCCGGACTCATCGGCGCGTTGCTGGTGGGGGTCAACTACGCCAAATCGCTGGCGTTTGCGGCGGACAAGCCGCTGGTGCCGGTGCATCACCTGCGCGGACATATCGCCGCCAACTATCTGGCGCACCAAGACCTGCAACCGCCGTTTTTGTGCTTGGTGGTATCGGGCGGTCACAGCCACATCGTGGCGGTGGACTCTTACACCGATTTTCGGGTCATCGGCCGCACCCGTGACGATGCCGCCGGCGAATGTTTCGACAAGGCCGCTCGGGCGATGGGTATGCCGTATCCGGGCGGTGTGGCGCTGGATAAGATCGCCGAGACCGGCAACCCCAAGGCGTACAATTTTCCCCGCCCGCACGTGGACGGAAGCGAATACGATTTCTCCTTCTCCGGCCTAAAAACGGCGGTCATCAACCTGTTACACCGCGCCGAACAGGTGGGGGAGACGCTCGATTACGCCGACGTGTGCGCGTCCTTCCGCGACCGTGTGGTGGAGATGCTCTGCACCAACACGATGAAAGCGGCGGACGAGTTTGGGTATCGGACGGTCGTGCTGGCGGGTGGCGTATCCGCCAACGCCGAACTCCGCCGCCGGATGACCGCCTTGTGCGAACAGAGCGGACGGAAACTGTATATGCCGCCGCTCTCCCTTTGCGGCGATAACGCCGCGATGATCGGCGCGCAAGCCTACTACGAATATCTCGCCGGCAACGCCGCGGATTCCTCCCTCAACGCCGCCCCCACCATGCCGATCGACAAGGTGGTTTGGGGGTAAGTTATGGGAGACAATTTGTACGAGCGCATTTCCCGCTGGCGTTCAAAAAGTGGCTATCGCGGTATAAACCTCGAAGGCGCTTTGCGTACCGTAAACGTGATTGTAACCGCCATTATGTATCTGGTATACATTCTCCTTCTGTTGGAATTGTTTAAGAAAAAACGGTGGGGTGATCTGGTGCTGTTGATCGGCGCCACCGGCAGCGGCTTCGTGCTGGTAACGGTACTGCGCCGGTTGATCGCCGCGCCGCGTCCGTTTGAGGTCTATCGGTTTACGCCGATGCTCGGCCGTCACCGCCCCAGTTTGTCTTTTCCCAGCCGCCACCTCTATTCCGCCGCCGTCATCACGGCGGCATCGGTGTGGGTGTTTGGCTGGCAGACGGTTTATTTTAACGGGCTGATCACCCTGCTGTTGGCGGCCGTCCGTGTGATCGGCGGGGTGCATTTTATCCGCGACGTGGTCGCGGGTGCCGCCATCGGCGCGCTGTTTGGCGGTATCGGATTTTGGCTCATACCTTGGTTATGTCAATAAAATAGGGGGTAGTTTTATGAAATTGATTTTCAAACTGATCGGTAAGATCGTCGGCTGGGTGCTGGGGAGCATCCTGAGTTTGGTGGTGCTGGGTCTGATCGTGTGTATTCTCATCCAGCCGTTGCTGTATCCGGCGTTCTACCGCGACGCGGAGAAGGAATTCACCGCCGCCGGTCTGATGGCGGGCAACGTCCCGCAGGGCTTTACCTACGTGGAGGGCAAGGACATCTTCCTGCAGGTCGGCTACAAGGCCAACGGCAAGTCCGCCAGTTGCATCTACGTCACCGACGGCAACGGCGAAAACGTCCGTGAAGTGGAACTGCTGAATGCCGACGGCTCGGCCTACACCGGTCACACCGGCGGTATCGCGGCGGGTGAGCAGACGGTGTGGCTTGCCAACGACGGCGATATCGAAGCCGGCGATAATTGCGTGTGGGCGCTGTCGCTGGAGGAACTGCTGAAAGAGGAGACCGCCTCGGTCACCCTGACCGAGAAGTTCCATCCCGAAACGCGCAGTGCCTGCGTTACGGTGTACGACGGCTTGCTGTGGGTGGGTGAGTTTGAAGATCCCGAAAAGTACCCCACCAAGGAAAGCCACCATCTGACCGCACCGGACGGCACCGAAAATCCGTCGCTGATCTGCGGCTATACCATCGACGAGACCGCCGCCAAGGGTATTGCGTCGGAGACGCCCGTTAAGGCAATCTCGGTCTGCAAGAAACTGCAAGGCTTTGCGTTTAATGCCGAGGGTAAACTGGCGCTGTCCACCTCTTACGGCGTGTCGGCGTCTCATATCTATATTCATAAAAACGTGCTGTCCGGCGAGGCGCAGGGCAACATCACGGTCGGTGATGCCACCGTGCCGGTGTGGTACCTCGACGGCACCACGCTGGAAGAGGATATCAAGGCCGCCCCGATGACCGAGGAACTGGCGGTCAAGGACGGTCGGCTGTACGTGCTCAACGAATCCGCCTGCCACAAGTACATCTTCGGCAACTTTATGCGCGGCTACAACGTCTACAGCATCCCGTTTTAAGGGATATCGAAACCTTCGGCAACCGCAAAGGCTTCCCCCCAGAGGGGAAGGCGCCCGAACAAAGATTGACGTTTTGGCTTTATCAAACCCACGGTTGCCGCCCCTACGTTAACAACAAAAAAAAGGACCGATGCGGGTGCATCGGTCCTTTTTTTGTTTATTTCATCAGTTCGGCGGCGAAGGCGTCCAGCCACTCGCCATAGACGTTTTCAATTTCGCCGTCATCCGCTAACTCCGCGAGTTTCGGGTCGATCGGCATCCGTGCCACCAACGGGATGTTGTGCGCGGCGGCGATGTCGTCCAGTTTGCTCTCGCCGTAGATGGCGTGACGTTTGCCGCAATCGGGGCACTCGAAATAGGACATATTCTCCACGATACCCAGCACCGGCACGTTCATCATTTCTGCCATCTTGACCGCCTTGGCAACGATCATCGAGACCAATTCCTGCGGGGAGGTGACGATAACGATGCCGTCCAGCGGCAACGACTGGAACACGGTCAGCGGAACGTCACCCGTACCGGGCGGCATATCCACAAACATATAATCCACGTCACCCCACAGCACGTCGGTCCAGAACTGCTTGACCGCGCCCGCAATGACCGGACCGCGCCACACGACGGGGTCGGTCTCGTTTTCCATCAGCAGATTGATGGACATGGTCTTGATGCCGGAGGGGGTCACCACCGGCAGGATGCCGTCCTCGGTGCCTTCGGCGTTGACGTGCAGACCGAACGCCTTCGGGATGGAAGGGCCGGTGATATCCGCATCCAGCACCGCCGAACGGTAACCGGCGCGGTTAGCCAGCACCGCCAACAGCGAAGTGACCATCGATTTGCCGACGCCGCCTTTGCCGCTGACCACACCGATGACCTTGCCGACGTGGGTGGTGGGATGGGGCGCTTCCAAGAAACTCTGCGGCTGTTGACGCTCGCCGCAATTCTGCGAGCAACTGCTGCAATCGTGCGTACATTCAGACATAAAGCATTCCTCTTTTCTAAAAAGTCTAACAGTAGTATACCACCTTTGTCCGCGAAAAGCAATTGATTTTCCGCAAGGAATGTGATAGAATTTGCGTGAAAGGGTGTGTTTTTATGATGGGTAGCGAACCGCATTGGGAAATTGAACGGAAATACCACATCGACCGTTTCCCCGACGAACGGGAAGGCTGGCCGCAGGTGGCGCACGTCATAATGGAACAAGCGTATCTCGCCACCAACCCGACGGTGCGGATCCGCTCCGCCATCGGTGACGGGGAAGAATGCTACTGGCTGTGCTTCAAGGGCAAGGGTCGCCTGAAACGGCGGGAGATCGAGATGCCTATCTCCAAACAACAGTTTGAGGAACTGTGCGACCTGCTGACGGCGATCCCCATCCGCAAGGAATTGAAGGTATACCAATTGCCGGACGGACACCGGCTGGAATGCAGTCGCGTGGACGAGGGTACCGAGACGGAATTTTATTACGCCGAGGTGGAATTTGACTCGGTGGAGGAGTCGGAAGCGTTCGTAGCGCCGCCGTTTGTGGGGGAAGATGCCACAAACGAGGCGGGATTTTCGATGGCCGCCTACTGGCGTCGCACCCGTTGCGGTCGATAAGCGCCCGCCGTGGGCGTTGTAGGAAATTGGCGGCAGCCGTAGGCTGACTGGGGGATACTGTCGCTTTGCGACAGATCGCCCGTTGGGCGATTATCCCTCCACCGCCTCACGGCGGTCCCCCTCCCTCTAGGCGAGGGAGGCATAAGGGTGGCCGATTGTCGATAACCACAACAAAAAAGGACCGATGCGGATGCATCGGTCCTTTTGGCTTATTTCGTCAGTTTTGCGGCGGCGGCTTCGTCCACCAGCACCACCACGTTCGGATGGAACTGCAGGATGGAGGCCGGACACTGCGGGGTCACCGGACCCTCCACCATCGCGGCGACGGCGTCCGCCTTGGCGGCACCGTTGGCCAGCAACACGATCTTTTTCGCCTTCATAATACTGCCGATACCCATCGTGTACGCCTTGCGCGGCACTTCGTCCGCCGAAGCGAAGAAGCGCTTGTTCGCTTCGATGGTGCTTTCGGTCAGCGTGACCGTGTGGGTGGTGGCGGCAAACTCGTCGGCCGGCTCGTTAAACGCGATATGACCGTTGTTGCCCAGACCGAGGATCTGCAGATCGATACCGCCGGCGGCGTCGATCATCGCCTCGTAGTTGCCGCATTCCGCTTCGGGATCGGCTGCCAGACCGGACAGAACGTGGGTGTTTTCCGCCGGAATATTGATGTGTTTAAACAGGTTGGTCTCCATAAAATAGCGGTAACTCTGCTCATGATCGGGGGCCAGACCAACGTATTCATCGAGGTTAAAGGTGGTGACTTTCGAGAAATCCACCACACCCTGCTCATACGCCTTGGCCATCTCGCCATAGGTCGGGATGGGGGTGGAGCCGGTGGCCAGACCCAGCACCGCATTCGGTTTTTCTTCGACACAGGCAACAAACAACGCGGCGGCGGCTTTGCCCATCGCTTCGGTATTTTTGCAAACGTGTACTTTCATATCCGATTCTCCTTTACAAAATAAGGTTTGTATTTAGTATACCACAGTTTTTTTGCCATCGCAACCGAATTATAGGAAAATATTTGGCACATTCGGACGGTTGACCGCGATGGCTCGCTTATGGTATAATACTAACCGAAAGGTGGTTTTTGCCGCTAACCAAGCCTCCCTCTGACGAGGGAGGTGGCAAAACGGAGTTTTGACGGAGGGAGAGAGAATGAAAGAGTATAATACAGCTAATATCCCTCTTGCAAAAACACTCCGAAAAAATATGACACCTTGGGAACGAAAACTTTGGTACGAGTTTTTAAGATATTACCCTATAAGATTTCAAAGACAAAAAGCCATTGGTAATTACATAGCAGATTTCTACTGTGCTAAAGCAAGACTTGTTGTTGAACTTGACGGTGGCGGTCATTATACCCCAGAGCAAATAGAAAAAGACAAAGTTAGAACGAAAGAGTTAGAGGGTATGGATTTAACAATTTTAAGGATTTGTAATTTAGATATTGACCGTAATTTCAGTGGTGTATGCGAATATATAGATTTAGCTGTTAAGAATTCTCTCCCTCAGTCTTTTGCTACGCAAAAGCCAGCTCCCTCGTCAGAGGGAGCCAAGGGTTAACTTGTCCCTAATTTAACACAAGCATATAATCAAACAAAGGCGGTGATAAAATGTTGAAAAAATCGCGCACAACCTACGCGGTAGCGTTTGGTGTTTTACTTCTTATAGAAATAATTATTGCCCTGTTTGTTCATGATGCTTTTGTTCGCCCATATATTGGGGATGTGCTTGTAACTGTGCTGCTATGTTGCTTGTGTAGAATTATTATACCCAAAGGCGTATCTGCCTTGCCGATATATGTTTTTGTTTTTGCGGCGCTTGTAGAACTTGCGCAGTACGTGAACGTTGTAAAATTATTAGGACTTGAAAATAACGCCTTTTTTTCTACAATTATCGGAACGACCTTTTCTTTTGTTGATATACTTTGTTATGCAGCAGGTTGTCTTGCTTTTTGGGTAGCAGAAAAGTGGTTGTTTAATTCTTAGAATTATGCTGTAATTTAATAAAGGCGGTCATAAAAATTATTTTTATGACACAAATCTCAAAAACGCAACCATCCGTGAGGGTGGTTTTTATTTTATAAAAAATTCGAATAACCACAATCAATTTATTGAAACGCAATAGGTAATATGTTACAATAACCATATAAAATTTTTAATAGGGGAAAGTTTTATGGTTAAACACATTATTCTTTGGAAATTAAAAAATGAGTATAACACCGACGAGGTAAAACTCGGCATAAAGACGGGTCTTGAGGGCCTTATGGGCGTTATACCGGGTCTTCTTGAAATAAAGGTTGAAACCGAAACACTGGATTCATCAAACGCTGACGTTATGCTTTATTCGGTGTTTGAAAATGAGGCGGCGTTAAAAGGTTACGCAGTACATCCCGAGCACGTTAAGGTTGCCGACACCTTGGTGCGTCCCTTTACCGAAACACGCGCCTGCTTTGATTACGAAATTAAATAAGAAAAAGGGGAAAATCTTATGAAAAACAGCATAAATTATTCTTACGAGTCTTTAAAGAAATTTTGTACCGACGCTTTCTTAAAGTTCGGCTTTAATGAGAGTGAGTGCGATATTATAGTTGACGTATTGCTAACAAGTGACCTTTACGGCATTGAGTCGCACGGTATGCAGAGATTGGTTCGTTATCACAAGGGCATCGAAAAGGGTCTTATTAAGGTTGACGCTAAACCCGAGGTTGTTTTTGAAACACCCGTATCTGCCGTAATTGAGGGCAATGACGGTATGGGTCAGTTGCTAGGACATAAGGCAATGACCATGGCGATAGAGAAGGCCAAAAAGACGGGTATGGCTATTGTATCTGTTCGCAACTCAAACCATTACGGTATTGCGGGCTATTATGCAAAAATGGCCTGTAAAGAGGGTCTTATAGGTATGTCGATGACCAACTCTGAGGCGATAATGGTGCCTACCTTTGCAAGAAAGGCTATGCTTGGCTCTAACCCCATCGCCATCGCAATGCCGGCTGAGCCGTATGACTTTTTCTTCGATGCGTCTACCACCGTTGTAACACGCGGTAAACTTGAAATTTACAATAAACTTGATAAACCCCTACCTGATATGTGGGCGCTTGATAAAGAGGGTAAAAAGAGTTCGGATGCATCAGACGTACTTAAAAATATTGTTGCCAAGGCAGGCGGCGGTATAATGCCGCTCGGTGGCGAAACCGAGCAGAGCGGTAGCCATAAGGGTTACGGTTACGGTATGTTGTGTGAGATTTTCTGTTCAATTCTTTCAATGGGTCTTACCTCAAACCATACACATATAGGCGGTAAGGGTGGCACCTGTCACGGCTTTATTGCAATAGACCCCGCAGTTTTCGGCGATGCCGATGCTATCAAAGAGCATCTTTCAACATTCCTTCAGGAACTTCGCGAAGCACCCAAGGCAGAGGGTCAAGAGCGCATCTACACCCACGGTGAAAAAGAGGTATTTGCATATAAAGACAGAATGGAAAACGGTATTGACGTTAATATTGGCACCGTTGCCGAAATGGTTGATTTGTGCAAATATTTAGGTATGGATATTAAAGAATATCTTGGCGAGCAAGCACTTGAACTCACACTTCAAAAGAGTTCTTACGATATGTAACGGAGGAAAAGATTAATGGATATTAAAGCACAAGCCTTAAAATGTCACGAAGAATGGCAGGGTAAAATAGAGGTAATTTCGAGAACACCCGTTAAAAATAGAGAACAATTATCTTTGGCATACACCCCCGGTGTTGCAGAGCCTTGTTTGGTGATTGAAAAGGATGTTAACAAATCGTTTGAACTGACGCGCCGCCACAACTTAGTTGCCGTTATTACCGACGGTTCGGCAGTTTTGGGTCTTGGTGATATCGGTCCCGAGGCAGGTATGCCGGTTATGGAAGGCAAATGCGCACTATTTAAAGAATTTGCTGACGTTGATGCCTTTCCGCTTTGCATAAAGAGCAAGGACGTTGACGAGCTTGTTAGAACAATTTATTTAATTTCGGGTAGTTTTGGCGGCATTAACCTAGAGGACATTGCCGCACCCCGTTGCTTTGAGGTTGAACGCAGACTTAAAGAAATTTGTGATATACCCGTATTCCACGATGACCAACACGGTACCGCTATTGTTGTTGCCGCCGCATTGCTTAATGCATTAAAGGTGGTTAAAAAAGATATTGATAAAATCCGTGTTGTTATTAACGGAGCAGGCAGTGCGGGTACAGCTATCGGTTTGCACCTACTTAAACTTGGTGTTGAAAATCTCGTTATGGTTGATAGATTTGGTATTATCTGCGAAGGTATGGACGGTCTTAGTGACGCCCATAAGGAACTTGCAAAAATTACCAACAAAGAGCGCTTGACGGGTGACCTTGCGTGCGCTTTAAAGGGTGCCGACGTATTTATCGGTGTGTCTGCGCCTAACATTGTTTCAAGCGAAATGGTATCTACCATGGCGGCAGGTTCAATCGTATTCCCGATGGCAAACCCTGTACCCGAAATTTTACCAGATTTAGCAAAAGAAGGTGGCGCGGCAGTTGTTGGTACAGGTCGTTCGGACTATCCTAACCAGATTAACAACGTGCTCGCATTCCCGGGTATTTTCCGCGGTGCTTTGGACGTACGTGCAAGTGATATAAATGACGAAATGAAGATGGCGGCATCCTATGCTATAGCAGGTCTTGTAACAGAGGATGAACTAAATGCCGAGTATATTTTGCCGATGGCATTTGATGAAAGAATAGGCAAAACCGTTGCCGCGGCAGTAGCCGAAGCGGCAAGAAAAAGCGGCGTTGCAAGACTGTAAAAAGCGGCGTTATAGCGGGGGATAAAAGGTATGTTTTTAACTAAAAAGGCACTTTTTAAAATTTGGTTTATCACAATCACTTATGCCGTTTTCGGTGTGATTTGGTTTCTTATGCCTATAGTACATACGGCTTTGCGCTCTGACAGTGTGCGATATGTTGTTTTTGGAATAATCTTTTTACTTCTCAGTGTGTTTTTTTATAAATGGGGCAGATTTGCCGAAGGAAAAGGCAAATTGCTAAGCAAGGGTAAAAAACTGATTCATTACGAACTTCGTCCCGCCGAGTTTATACGTTTGTATGAAGAATCGCGCGATTGTCCCGACAACGTTATATCAAAACCTGATTTTGATGTGTTATGGGTGGTGTTGTCTGCGTATGACGTGTTGGATGACGTTGAACGCGAATTTGAAGCCCTTGAACAGATGAGCATTGTCGCCCCCGAAAAGAAAAAACCGCTTGTAAAAATTTTGAAGGCGTCGATGTTATTCGACAAGGGAAGAACAGAAGAAGCCGAATCCCTTTATTTCGAAGTGTTAAATGGTAAAAAAGATTTAACGACTATGGCAACGTTAGACGTTCTTGCCAAATGCGATAGGGCGAAGGCAATGGGAGATTATGCGACGGCTGAAGCATATTACCGTCAAAAACTTATTAAATCTTTTCCAAAAAATACACCCTTGGATATCATTTTGGCACGTTTTAGTTTAGCTGAAATTTGTTGTAAGACCGACAGGAAAGAGGAGGCTAAAGAGCATTTTAATTATTGCGTAGAAAACGGTGGCGAAACCTCAATGGCATCAACGGCACGTGAAATGTTGGAAAAGTTATAAAAAACATATAAAAAAGCACTCGTTTATTAACGAGTGTTTTTTTGTTGTATGCGGTACATTGTTTTCAATTATAAAATCAAGCAGTATGTTTATAAGTTCGTTCTGCGAACGAGTTGTTGCTTCTGCCAAGCGGAGTGAAAATTCACTCCGCTTTTTACATTTGCACACGGTGATTTTAAAAATAAATCAAATGTTTTTTAAAGTGGGCAGCTTATTTTATTGCCAAATTCAATAAAACATGTTATAATAAGTGTAAGTTTTTTATGAAAAATGGAGGAAGGCAATGAATATTTTAGTTTGTGTTAAACAGGTTCCCGGTTCAAACAACGTAGAGGTTGATCCTGTTACGGGCGTACTAAAAAGAAATGGTGTTCAAAGCAAGATAAATCCTTACGATTTATACGCCATTGAAACGGCTCTTTGTTTAACTGAAAAATATGGTGGTGTAGTTGAAAGTATTACTATGGGTCCGCCACAAGCAAAAGCGGTAATTGAGGAGACTGTTTGTATGGGTGCTGTGGGCGGTACTGTTCTTAGCGACCGAAAGTTTGCGGGCGCCGACGTTTTAGCTACGGCATACACGCTCAGCCAAGGAATAAGAAAGTGCGGCAAATACGATATAATTTTTTGCGGAAAGCAGACTACCGACGGCGACACCGCACAGGTCGGCGCAGAACTTGCGGAATATCTTAACATTCCTAATATATCAAACGTTTTATCAATAGATGATATTAGCGACGGCAAGGTATATCTTACTGCAAGTCTTGATGAAAAAATCGTTAAACAGAGTGTCACTTTGCCTTGTCTTATCTCGGTTGACGGTGATATAAATACCCCGAGGTTACCGTCTTATAAGGTGAAAAAACAACTCAAAGATGATGCGGTTAAAATATTGACCTTTGCAGATTTTGATGACGTTAATCGTGATAATTACGGACTTATGGGTTCTGCAACGCAGGTTGAAAGAATTTTTCCACCGGCAAAAAATGATGAAAAGCATAATATTGAGGGTGACGAACTTTCGCAAGCCGAGCAGCTTTTTGAACTTCTCAAGGCTAAAAAGATTATATAAGGAGGAT
>JAFQQM010000023.1 GCA_017410585.1 Clostridia bacterium | reverse complement strand
CCTTGAAACCAAAACATATTGTATTTATATAGTAAAGGACGGCAACACTTTACAGTGCTACCGTCCTAAATTATTACTATTACTTGAATGTTCGTTCTAATTAAACAGCTAATGTACTTGAAAATCCTATTTTATACATTTTCTTCTTTATTATCCTTTATAGGCAAAGCCATTTTGTTATTTATCTCAATTACATTCTTTACAAGAAGTACTGCCATCATACTAAGCTCATATATAAGTCGAAGAGCAATGGGTCCTAAAATCATAACAAGAAGACCTATTAAAGCTGCACGACCATCGTTGATACTAATACTAACAACAAATGCGCAGAAGCCAAATAAAATTGCAAACAGCGTCAAAAGCAGATAAGTAAACTTCAAAATCTTTTCAATAAGCAGACTTCTGAAGTTAAAGACATCTGAAACAAAGGTAAAAAATGCATTTAATGTAGGACGCTTCTTTTCAGGCATAACTAAAACCCAAACTAAAATAGAGCATACTAATGAAACTAAAGCACTGATAATAAATACTATAGTTGCCGAAGATGGAAACATAAAACCCCTCCTAATATTTGATATCTCAATTATAAATTATTTGTAAATTCTTGTCAACATTTAAAAAAATTAGTAGGTTCTAATCGTTGACAAGCTCTTTCATCGTAATATGATGCCTTTTCATTTCGGAGTAAAGCAATTTAGCAAGAAAGTGAACATTGGCACTTTTTTTACCTTTGGCATTACCCATAACCACAATGGCACATTTTGCTTTTGCATTAAAAATCATGGAGGTTCTAAAAGTGCCAACACCACCTACATGCCAGCATTGGTTTGAACGTTTATATGTATGCCAACCCAAACAAGTATCTGTTGTTCCTTTGCGATTTAAAGAAGATTTACAACGTTGTTGCGCCAATTTTGTAAAAGTGTATGGTTGTTCTACTTGTGCTTTGGCATATATCATCATATCACAAATGGTTGAAGAAATGCCACCGCTCGCGAGATACGGATTGTTGCTTTCCCAGTCCCACGGCGGAATAATATGACCATTCAAATTACTTTTCACACGATTATCGGTAGAAATAACATGTGTATTTTTCATACGATAATCATCTATCAGTTCTTGCAGGAGAGTCATAATATTTTTGCCAGTGATACGATTTGCAACAACAGCTAATATCGCATAAGCAAAATCCGAATAAGAATATCCACGAGCACGAGTATGATTTCTTTTTGAGAGTGCCTCAATTACAGCTTTTTCTTGTATGCCACGATACACATTTGCCCTTGCATACGACTTAATTAACAAACTCGGCACGGTTATTTCCACAGGTGTAAGGTGTTTATATCCTGCCGTATGGGTAAGTAACATTTCAATTGTGGGATAAACCCCTTTTGGAAGCGGCAAAAATGCATCCACGGAATCGGATAATGATAATTTTTTCTCACTTACAAGTTTTAATATTACTTGCGCGGTGAAGGTTTTACTGATTGAGCCAATATCAAATAGAGAGTCTGCCTGAATACCGGGCGATGTGTGGTATCCTATCGCTCCGTCAGGGAACAGTACACCAATAGCCAAACAATTATTTGGGGAAAGTTGCAAGTAACGATGTACTGTTGCTTCTCCTTTTTTGCCCAAGTTAACCGCTGTTTTCATAATTCACCCCACAAAGTTTTATCATTATCATCGCCATTTTTTGTATTATAGCTTAAAAGTGGCAGAGGGTCAAGGAGTAATGAAATCGTTCGCTTTGCTCACGGTGAAATCCAAGCGGTGCTTGGATGAAATCTGCTTCGCAGATGAAATTAAATCCGTCCCCTAACCCGACGAAGTCGGATTTCATCACGCAAGTGATTTCATCCATCGAAGATGGATTTATCCCGTCCGTTAGGACGGATTTAGTTAAAAAGAAAAGACAAGTCTTTCGACTTGTCTTTTCTTTTTCTGGCGCCTTTTACTGGACTCGAACCAGTGACACCCTGATTAACAGTCAGGTGCTCTAACCGACTGAGCTAAAAAGGCAGGTGGTGACCCGGAAGGGAATCGAACCCTTGTTGCCGGCGTGAGAGGCCGGAGTCTTAACCGCTTGACCACCGGGCCACATGGTGCACCATCAGGGACTCGAACCCGGGACACCCTGATTAAGAGTCAGGTGCTCTACCAACTGAGCTAATGGTGCATATGTGGTTGCGGTCGTTTTTCAACCGCCTTGCTATCATACAATATTTGTTCCGGTTTGTCAAGACAAATTTTCACTTTTTTCAAAAAATATTTTGCAAAAGCGGCATTTCCAGCCGGAGTTGGGTTTCCAACCGCGTCTGACAGCGGCTTAAAGAGGCAACAAAGTCCTTTGGCTCGCCTTTTTCCAGCAGTGCCGGCAGTATTTCCAACTCCGCCTCGATCTCCATCAGTGTGTTTTGGCGGATAAATAAAGGAAATACGATCGTCCGTTCCCGAAAGTGTTCGATAACTTCCTCGGTCTGCGGCAAAAAGGCTTTCGGATCTTCGGGGTCAAAATCATCCGAGAGTTTATCCATCTCGCGGATGAGCGTTTCGGTCTGATAGGAGAGGAAGATGACCGCTCCGATGCAGGTGCCGATAATAGCCAATAAGAGAACGATGGAAATATAAATTCGCTTCATTGATTTTCCTCCTTGCGGATGATGCGATAAGCGCCGTTGCTGTCGGCGGTCATCAGCATCACCTGTTTCGGTGACACGTTCTCCGCTTTCAACACCTGCCATACCTTTTCCGGTTCCCAACCGCACAGCGACAACCCGAACTGATTGAGTTCTCCGTCGGTCAACACCACGCAAGACATCGGGCGCGGCGGCACCGTCGGTTGCAGATCACCGATGGTCATCGGCTGTTTGCCCGCTTTTAGGTAGACGCTGATCTTGCCGTTGGTCTCCACGATGCCGGTCTCGATGTCCTCGATATCGAAATATCCCAACTCGCGGAGTCCGTCGACGAGATCCTCCACCGTCATCCGCAACCGCCGCAATGCCGACCAGATGGGGCGGCCGTTACGGATGACCACCACCGGATTACCGGTGATGACGCGTGCCAACCGAGGGGCTTTGAGCATAATGCAAGACATCAGCAGTTCCAACCCTACCAACAACGCGATCGGCGCAATGCCGCTTAAAATGGGCGCTCCCGGTTCTTGCAACGGAATGACCGCAATATCCGAAAGCATGATAGTCACCGCCAATTCGGTCGGTTGCAGATCGCCGAGTTGACGCTTGCCCATCAACCGCATGGCAACAATGAGTGTAGCGTACATCAGAACCGTACGGATAACGACAACGATCATAGTAAACCTCCTTTTTTATAAAGCGTAACCGCGCTCACCGAAAATATGCGTTCTATTTTTTTGCGACCGACATATAGATGCAAAGAGGTGAGGACAAGTATGGAAAACGAATGGAAACAACTGACCCGCTATTTTCCCAAACGGGTGACCGCCGCTTTGGGCAAAACCGAACTGGAGGATGTCCGCGAGATCCGCTTGCGGCGCGGTCGCCCCCTGACGCTGTCGACCTCAGGCGGCGAATGCTATCTGGCGGCAAACGGCAAACGGTTGGCAAAAGCCGAGCCTTCGGCGCTGTTTCTCTATGAGGAGGACTTGGAGGAAACGGTATTGCGGCTGTGCGGTTACGCTGTGCACACCCATCAGGAGGAACTGCGAAACGGCTACGTTACCACCGAGACGGGCTTACGGGTCGGTGTCGGCGGGACGGTAACGGTGAGCGACGGTAAACCGCTTTCGGTGCATTCGGTCACTTCGCTCTGCTTTCGCATCAGCCGCCTGCATTCCGACCGTTCGGCACCGCTGTGCCGGTTGCTGACAGCCGACGGGACACCGTCCTCTATGCTGTTGTGCGGACAACCGTCCAGCGGCAAGACCACGCTGTTGCGGGATATAGCCAGACGCCTGTCCGAAGGCGCCGACGGCCGTCGCTGGCGTGTGGCGGTGGTGGATGAGCGGGGAGAATTGAGTTTTGGGGATGTTCTGGGCGATTGCGACGTCATACGCGGTTGTCCCAAACCGGAGGGCATCCGCCGCGCACTGCGGTTGTTAGCGCCGGATGTGATCGTGTTTGATGAATGGGCGACCGAGGAAGAAACGGCCGCGGTCGCTGACGTACTACCGTGCGGCGTGGCGGTCATAACCAGTTGCCATGCGGCTTCTCTGCAAGCGCTTGGCCGCCGGCGGTTATTGTTGCCGGCGGTGCAAGGCGGTTTTGAGTGGTTGGTGGAATTGGTCGGCAGCCACCGGCCGGGTGAATGGAAACGGACCGAAAGGGTGAGTGAGTTTTTTGCTGAAAACTTGCGGGATATTGTTATTGGTGCTGACCTGCCTTTTGATCGGCAACCGATCGGCGGCGATCGAGCGGGAACGGGAAGGACTATGGGAACAGATGGCGCGCCTGTCGTTGCGTCTGTCCGACCGTCTGTTGTACACGGCACAGCCGATCCCGCCGTTATTGAAGGAACTGTGCCGAAGCGAAACCTTTCCTGCTCTCCGGTTTTTGCCGGAGGTGATCGCCGCTCCGCCCGAGAATTGGAAGAATGTCTGGCAGAAGTCGGTCGAAGTTCTGCCGCTGAAGCCGGAATGCCGGCAACTGCTGGTCGGCTTTGTCGGTCCGTTGGGACTGACCGAGGTGGCTGGACAAACGGAACATTGCCGACAGTATGCGAAACGGTTTGAGGAAATGCGACAAGCGGCATCCCGCGATGCGGCGGAAAAAGGACGCTTGTATCCCGTGCTTGGTCTGCTTTGCGGCTTGGCACTGGCGTTGTTACTTGTGTGATGCGGAGGGATGGCTATGGATGTGGATCTGATCTTCAAAATTGCCGCCGTCGGCATCATTGTTGCGATACTCAACCAAGTGCTGGTACGCTCCGGCCGAGAAGAGCAGGCGATGATGACCACGATCGTGGGCTTGATCGTGGTGTTGACCATCGTTGTTCAGGAGATCGGGAAACTGTTTGAATTGGTCAAGACGGTGTTTTCGCTATGAACGTGACGATGTTGTTGGGACTGACTGTCATTTCGGCTTTGCTGGCGGTACTGTTGCGCCACCGCCATCCCGAACAAGGATTGCTGTTGTCGCTGATCGCAGGAGTGCTGATATTGATGGCGGTGCTTGATAGCGTTACACCGCTGCTCGATAGCGTTAAAACTCTGTTTTTGCAAAATTCCGCCGGTGCGTCCTACGGCCGCATCTTACTGAAAGGTGTCGGCATCTGTCTATTGACCCAGACCGCCGCCGATACCTGCCGCGACGCGGGAGAACACGCACTGGCCGGACGGGCGGAAACGGTAGGGAAGATGGCTCTGCTGGTATTGGCACTGCCGCTGTTTGAACAGTTGCTGACACAGGCGTTGCAATTGATGAAAGGAACGGGAACGGAATGAAAAAGAAAAGGCGTTGGCTTTGCTTTTTGGTGGCACTTTTTTTGTTTTTCCCGTTTGTTTCAAGGGCAGAAACCGCCGAAGACACAGAGCAAACGCCCTCGGCGTGGGAGTTGCTTCCGGCGGAAACGAGGGAGCAACTTTCCGCTCTCGGTATCACCGAAGAATCGCTGGAAAGTACAACCACTTTACAGGCGGATTCCGCCTTTTCGTGGCTGATCGAAACACTGGGTGCCGAATTATCCGACCCGCTGACGCTCGGTGCAACGATGTTGGGGGCGGTGTTGCTGTGTGCGTTGCTTGACAGCCTGCGGCATCTGTCCGACCATGCCGGTATCCGATCGGTCTTTCATGCCGTCACCGCGCTCACCGTCTCGGCGGTATTGCTGACCTCCCTCAGCACGGCGTTGCTTCGGGCGGAGGAGGCGGCCGAAAGCAGTACGGTGTTTTTATCCGGTCTGGTGCCGGTACACGCCACCTTGCTGGCCACCTCCGGTCGGTTGACGGCGGCGATATCCTATCAATCATCGGTGTTGTGGATCAGCGAATTGCTGTCGCTGTTGGTATCCCAAACGGTGATGCCGCTGTTGCTGATCGCTCTGTCTCTTTGCACCGTCGGCAGTGTTTTTCCCGATTGGCGATTGCAAAACCTCGGCGGAGGCATCTGCCGCACCTGCGGCTGGGGAATGGGACTTATCGGCACTTTTTTTACCGGTTTGCTCTCTATGCAGACCATCGCCGCCTCAGCGACCGATACGCTGTCGGGGCGCGCTCTTCGCTTTTCGGTGGCACATCTGATTCCGATGGTTGGCGGAGCACTCAGCGATGCGTTGCTGACGTTACAGGGTTGCTTGACGGCAGTCCGTTCCACGGTCGGGGTATTCGGTATCATCACGGTCACCGGTATCCTGTTGCCACCGATACTCTCCTGCTTCGGCTGGAACGTGGTCCTGTCGCTCTGCGGCTACGTGGCAGAGGTATTTGCGTTGGATACGGTGGTGGTACTGACGCGCTCGGCGGCAACGGTAATGAAGACCGTGCTGGCGGTACTCGTTATGTGCGGCGTCTTTCTGATCGTTGCCATCACTGTGCTGATGAAAACGGGGGTGACGGTATGACTGCGCTGAGGGATTGGGCGGCGCTTCTGTGTACGGCTGCCATGCTTTGCACGGCGTTGCAACTGTTACTGCCGGACCGTGGCGCAACCCCCATGATGCGGGTGTTGCTCTCGCTGTTCTTTTGTTGCTGTCTGTTTGGGCCTTTGCAGAGTTTGGTTTCGACCGATTGGACGTCTATACTGCCTTCTGTCAGCGTCGAAAGCGGCGAAGAGTCGCTCCGCCGCAGTTATTACGCTACCGTACAACAGCAAGCGGACAGAGCCTTGCGGCAAGCCGTGGATACTTTGTTGGCAGATACCGACTATCGCGTAGAAAAAATCTCCGCCCGATGGACAGAATCGGATGATGGTAGCATATATTTGAGTGGTGCGGACGCGTATTTGAGCGCAGAGCAGACCGCCCACACGCAGGAGATTGCCCGTCTATTGAACAGCGGGCTGGGACTTTCGGTGACGGTACACCCGCAGTTAGAGAGGTGAGGGAATTGTTGCAGAAATGCAAGGAGTGGCTGAAAGGTGAGAACGGCAGACGAACGATCGTTATTGCCGGTTTGCTTGGTATGGCTCTGATTTTGCTTTCGCAATTTTTGCCGGAAAATCAAGCGGTATCGGCACCGGAGACCGATTATGCGGATCTGTTGGAACAGCGCCTTGTCGCGTTGGTCTCGTCGGTCGATGGGGTCGGTGAATGCCGTGTGATGGTCACGTTGGAGAGCGGGACGGAGCACGTCTATACTGCGCAGACCGCGCTGGTGGCGGAGGTATATCCGACCGTACGCGGCGTGGTCGTAGTGTGCGAAGGCGGCGATCAACCGGCCATTTGCGACCGCGTGATCGAGGTGGTGACGACCGCATTGAATGTCTCCAAACGCCGTGTATGCGTAACAAAATTAACATAAAGAAAGGGTGTTTTTGATGAAGGTCAAATGGTTAGGAAAGAAACAGGTGATTTTAGGCGGCTTGGTGGTTGCGTTGGGATTGGCCGTGTATCTCAATTATATGTTTACCCCATCCGATTCGTTGCCGACGGCAGGAGATAAGGAAGGGGAGACCACCGCTACGACCGAAAAGAACCTCGGGGAGTCGTTGTACGTCGATGCCGAATTGCAAAACGATTACTTTGCCGCCGCCCGTGTCAGCCGCGAAAGCGCCCGCGATGAGGCGATCGAACTGGTTGAAGAACTGCTTTCGGACGTTCGTCTGTCGGAGGAGATCCAGCAACAAGCCGCTGAAAAAACGGCCGCCATCGCCGATGCGGTAGTGGATGAGATCGCCATCGAACAACTCGTTTTGGCGAAGGGATTTGACGATTGCGTAGCGTATATCGACGGCGATCGTTGTCAATTGGTTGTAAAGGCGGAGGACTTGACACAGCAACAAACCCTGCAAATTCTCGAGATCGTCACCTCTCAAACGGCGGTTTTACCCCAAAATATCAATATTGTTGCTATAAAATAAAGAAAAAATATAAAAAGGGGTTGTTTACCGAAAAGTTTGTGGTATAATATATACAAGCAAAAATGTATATATGCAAAACTGTCGATGGTCTTGTCTGTCGACGGTCAACCTTTAAAAGGGAGGAACACGAATATGAGTAATGGTAAAAACCCCGCCCGTGGCAGTTGTGTCATTTCCGAGGAGGTCGTTACCGGCATTGCGTCGGAAGCCGCTTTGGAAGTTGAAGGCGTTGCGGCGATGGCTCCGGCTCGCGCCAACGAGATCCGTGATTTTGTGACGGCGCCGATCGGCAAGACCGTTCGCTTTACCAATGAGGCGGATGCAACGGTGATCGACGTCTACGTTTCGCTGTATAATAACGTCCGCATTCCGGACGTGGCGGCGGCGGTGCAACGTAACGTCAAAAACACCGTGCAGTCGATGACCGGCACGCCTGTTTCCAAGGTCAACGTCCATGTGGTCGACCTGAAGCCGGCCGTGGTGGAAGAACAAGAATAACAGAAAATGCGCCCTCTGCGGAGGGCTATTTCTGTTTACTACGGAGGAGTCCCGATGAGTCGGAAAGAATCAAGAAGAGAATCCCGTGAGCAGGCGTTCTTGTTTTTGTTTGAACGCAGTTTTCAGGGAGAGACGTCGATCGAAGAAGTGATGGAAAACGCGGTCGATGCCCGTGGCTATAAGGCGACGGCGTTTTCCTCGGAGTTATTTGCCGGTGCGTGGGAAAAACGCGAGGAGATCGATGCCATTATTGAGGAGCATTCGCACAAATGGAAGACCAACCGTCTTTCTCGCGTGACGCTGTCTATTCTGCGTCTCGGTGTGTACGAGTTGCTGTGCTGTGCGGATATTCCGGTCGGTGTCACCATTAACGAGGCGGTGGAACTGGCCAAGCAGTACGGCGGCGACGAGGATGCGTCGTTTGTCAACGGCGTGCTTGGCGGCGTGGCACGCAATCGTGAGTTGAATAAACTCCCCGAGCCGGCGGATAAGCCGGCGGATGCGGAATGAACGCGTATCTGGGTTTTGACACCAGCAACTACACCACGTCTATCGCCGGCTACATACCTGAAACCGATCATCTGTGTCAGATCAAGAAATTGCTGACGGTGAAAGAGGGGGAGAAAGGCCTGCGTCAAAACGATGCGGTCTTTCAGCATATCCGGCAACTGCCGGAACTGGCTGAACAGTTTTTGTCCGGCTATCCCCGTATCACCAAAGCGGTCGGCGCGTCCGACCGTCCGACACAGCAGGAAGGCTCGTATATGCCTTGCTTTATGATCGGCACCTCGACGGCGCGGACGGTGGCGGCTACGCTCGGTGTCCCGTTTTACCGTTTTACCCATCAGCAAGGCCACGTTGCCGCGGCGTTGTACGGCACCAAACATCTGGATTGGTTGGACAAGCCGTTTTTAGCGTTTCACGTGTCCGGTGGCACGACCGACGCGCTGTTGGTCGAACCGGATGCGGAGGAGATCATCCGTTGCCGGCTGGTCGCTCATTCGCTGGACCTGAAAGCCGGACAACTCGTTGACCGTGTCGGCGGTATGTTGGGCTTGCGCTTTCCGGCCGGTCCGGCCTTGGAGGAATTGGCGTTGCAAGCCGCCGGCAACTACCGTCCGCGCGTTAGATTGGAGGACGGCAACTGCCACCTATCCGGCGTGGAAAACCAATGTAAGAAGATGTTGGATGACGGCACTCCGCCCGAAGAGGTGGCGCTGTTTTGCCTGATGAACGTTCACGCCGTGTTGCAGGCGATGACGCAACGTTTACTGCAGACTTACGGTGATCTGCCGATCGTGTATGCCGGCGGTGTGATGTCTAATTCCATTTTAAAAGAAAAATTGACGGCCGAGTTCGGCGGGGCGTTCGCGCCGCCGGTCTATTCGGCGGATAACGCCGCAGGGATCGCTGTGCTGACATCCCTGCGCGGCTGAAAGGAGGAGAACCTATATGGCGGTCATCAGTGTATCCCAGTTAAACCGGTATGTCAAAACGGTGCTGGAACGGGACCCTCATCTGGGTTCTCTTTATATTCGCGGTGAGATCAGCAATTTTAAAAATCACTACGCGTCCGGCCATCTCTATCTGTCACTCAAAGATGAGGGGGCGGTCATCAGTGCGGTGATGTACCGTTTTGCGGCGGCAAAACTGAATTTCCGTCCCGAAGACGGTATGAAGGTGATCGTTAAGGCAAAGGTCACACTGTACGAAAAAGGCGGCTCTTACCAGTTGTTGATCGACGAGATGCAACCCGACGGTGTCGGCGCATTGCAGGTCGCGTATGAGCAACTCAAAGCCAAACTGGCCGAAGAAGGCTTGTTTGATGAATCCCGCAAACGCCCGATTCCCCGCTATCCGTCCCGCGTCGGCGTCATCACGTCCGAAACCGGTGCGGCGGTGCAGGATATCCGCAACGTTCTCGGCCGACGCTATCCGATGGCGGAGATCGTGATGGCACCGGTGCTGGTGCAGGGAGACGGCGCGGCGGCGCAGATCACCGCGGCGGTCAAGGAATTTAACGACCGTATGGCGGCCGACGTGCTGATCGTCGGACGCGGCGGCGGCTCGATCGAGGATCTGTGGGCGTTTAACGACGAAACGTTAGCAAGAACGGTTGCCGCATCCAAAATTCCGGTCATTTCGGCGGTCGGTCACGAGACCGACTTTACCATCTGCGATTTCGTGGCGGACCTTCGTGCACCGACCCCGTCCGCCGCGGCGGAATTGGCGGTGCCGGATCAGACCGAGTTGGTGCACCGCCTGCTTCAATGGAAACAGCGGATGGCGGCGGCTTCGGTGGAAACGGTCCGTCGCAACCGTCAGCGCGTCGAGGCGATCGCCAGCCGACGCTGTATGACCTCGCCGCTGTACGTGGTGGATGAGCAACGGATGCGGCTGGATTATCTGACCAACGCCATTGCCCGTGCAGGACAAGGCAGTTTGACTGCCGGTGGACGCCGCTTGGCGGAACTGGCCGGTAAGTTGGATGCGCTTAGCCCTCTCAAAGTGTTGGGACGTGGCTATGCTATCGCGTACAAAAATGAGAGCGCGTTGCGCTCGGTTCAAGACGTCGCGGTCGGTGACCGCGTGACCGTTCGTCTGGAGGACGGACAGATCGTATGTAAAGCAGAGGAGGCAATCCCCGATGGAAGATAAATTGACCTTTGAGCAGGCGATGACCCGCTTGGAACAGATCGTGGCCAAATTGGAAAGCGGCAAATGCTCGCTGGATGAGTCCATCCGTTTGTTTGAAGAAGGCACCCGCCTGACCGGTTTTTGCCGTCAGTCGCTGGATACGGCGGAGCAGAAGATCCGCCGTCTGACCGACACGGCCGCTGTGGAGGAATAAGTATGTACACGGCTGTTTTGGAACACCACCGTCTTCGTATCGAGACGGCATTGCCGCAGTATTTACCGGTTGCCGAGGGCGCGTCCGCTGTGACCGCCGAGGCGATGGCGTATGCCTGCGAAGCCGGCGGCAAGCGTATTCGTCCGGTGCTGGTGATGGAATTTGCCCGTCTGTGCGGCGGTGACGCGGAAAAGGCGTTGCCGTTTGCCTGCGCTCTGGAGATGATCCATTCCTATTCGCTGGTTCACGACGATCTGCCGTGTATGGATAACAGCCCGCTTCGTCGCGGACGCCCGTCCACCCACGCCGCCTACGGCGAGACGATCGCTTTGCTGGCAGGGGACGGTCTGCTGAATCGGGCGTTTGAGGTTTGCGTTTCTCCGAAAAATCGCAACGGTCTCTCCGCTGAAAGCGCGCTGAATGCCACTGCCGTGTTGGCGGATGCCGCCGGTCAGGACGGTATGATCGGCGGACAGACCATCGATCTGCAAAGCGAAGGCAAACTGATCGAGAGTGACGTTCTGGAAGAACTGCATCGTAAAAAGACCGGCGCGTTGCTTATTGCCGCTTGCAAAATGGGGGCGATCCTTGCGGATGCCGATGAAGCGCGAGTGGCGGCGGCGGAAGCGTACGGCGCCCACCTCGGTCTGGCGTTCCAGATCGTGGATGATCTGCTGGATGCGACCGCCACGGCGGAGCAACTCGGCAAGCCGACCGGCGCCGATGAAGAAAATAAAAAATCCACCTACGTGACGTTATACGGATTGGACGGTGCCCGCCAGATGGCGGAAAGCGAGACTGATGCCGCTTTGGAGGCGTTGTCTGCTTTTGGCGAAGCGGCAAATGAATTGCGGGAACTAACCGGCGCTTTGCTTAACCGCCCGTCTTGATATTGAGGATGTTTATGGCAGAGGAACGGAAAAGCTTGTTGGAACGCATCACCTCTCCACGGGATCTGGATGCGTTGACCGATGAACAACTGAATACGCTTTGTGCCGAACTTCGTGAAAAGATCGTTTCCACCGTGTCGCAGACAGGAGGACATTTGGCCTCCAATCTCGGCGTGGTGGAACTGACCGTCGCGTTGCATCGTTTTCTCGATTGCCCGAACGATAAGATCGTCTGGGACGTCGGGCATCAATGCTATGCACACAAATTACTGACCGGCCGCTTCGACCGTTTCGGTACGCTTCGGCAGAAGGATGGCATCTCCGGTTTCCCGAATCCGTCTGAAAGCCCGTATGATGCGTTTGTTGCCGGACACAGCAGTACGGCGGTCTCGGCCGCCTGCGGCATTGCCCGTGCCGCCACGTTGTCGGGGAACGGTCACTATACGGTGGCGGTACTTGGTGACGGCGCGCTGACCGGCGGTGAGGCCTACGAAGGTCTCAATAACGCCGGACACAGCAACGATCGTCTGATCGTCGTGCTCAATGATAACCGGATGTCTATCGGCCGGAACGTCGGCTTTGTGGCGCGGCATCTCTCCAACTTGCGCTCTCGCAGTCGGTACGTCCGTTTTAAACGTGGCTTGACCAAGGTGCTGATGCATATCCCGTTGATCGGCAAACCGATCTATCGGTTTTTACTGCGTGCCAAGTTGAATATCAAATATGCGCTGTACGACAGCAGTACGGTGTTTGAGGATATGGGCTTTTACTATTTCGGCCCGATCGACGGTCACAACCTGCGCGACCTGACGCAGGCATTGGCTACCGCCAAGGATATCGGCCGGCCGGTGCTGTTGCATATTGAGACACAGAAGGGGAAAGGCTACCTGCCTGCCGAGCAGGATCCCTCCCGCTTCCACGGTCTCGGTCTGTTTGATATCGATACCGGCGACAGTCCCACTTCCGGCACTTCCTTCTCCTCGGTATTCGGTGAGGAACTGACCCGTCTGGCCGCCACCGATGACCGCTTGTTTGCCATTACGGCCGCGATGCGTGACGGTACAGGCCTCGGTGGTTTTGAATACGCCTATCCCGAACGTTTTGCGGATGTGGGCATCGCGGAAGAACATGCGGTCACCTTCGCGTCCGGCCTTGCTGTCGGCGGGATGTTGCCGGTCTTTGCGGTGTACTCCACCTTCCTGCAACGTTGCTACGATCAACTGCTAAACGATACGGCGATCGCCAATAACCACGTTGTGCTGGGTATTGATCGCGCCGGTCTGGTGCCGGCAGACGGCACCACCCATCAAGGTATTTTCGATACGGCGTTTTTGCGTACCATTCCGCACGTAACGCTGTTTGCGCCGTCGTCCTACGACGATCTGCGCCTTTGCCTCAATCGGGCGATCTATCAGACCGAGGGTATCGCGGCGGTGCGCTATCCGCGTGGTGTCGAGCGTCCGTTACCGTCGTATTTTGCGGCGGAGGACACACCCTTTACGCTGTATCGCAGTGAAGGAGCGACCAAACTGTTGGTCACCTACGGTACGTTGCTGTCGGAGGCGTTGCAAGCCACGGACGGTCTGTCTGTCGACGTGCTGAAATTGACCCGCATTTTGCCGATTCCCGAAGACGCGGCGCGTCTGGCATCTTCTTACCGTGAAGTATATTTTGCCGAGGAAGGTATCCGCACCGGCGGCGTGGGCGAAGCCTTCGGCTGGTTGCTCCGTAAAGTCGGCTACGCCGGTCGTTACGAACTGCGTGCCATCGACGGATTTATGCCCACTTGCACGGTTTCTGAAGCGTTGGCAATGACCGGTTTGAATACCGAGGGCCTGCGTGCCTTTATTTCGGAGGATGCTCATGAGTGATGGCGTGCGGCTGGATCTGCGTTTGGTTAAAGACGGTCTGGCTTCCGGCCGCGAGAAGGCAAAAGAACTGATCGTCGGCGGTCAGGTGACAGTCAACGGCAAGACGGTGACCAAACCGTCATCGTCGGTGTTGCCGACCGATTCGGTGGTCAGTTTGCAGGGCGCACCGCGCTTTGTGGGACGTGGCGGCTATAAATTGGATAAAGCCTTGGAACGGTATTTTCCGTCGCTGGAAGGGATGACGGTTGCCGATATCGGTGCTTCTACCGGCGGTTTTACTCAATGTATGTTACAACGCGGTGCGGTTCGCGTTTATGCGATCGATGTCGGTCGGGATCAACTGCACGAAACGTTGCGGCAAGATCCTCGCGTGGTCTGTATGGAACAGACCGACATCCGTGACCGAGAAAAGATCGGCAAACAGATCGCTACCGGCAGTTTGGATTTTGCCGCAACGGACGTCTCCTTTATTTCGCTTCGAGCGGTCGTGCCGGAGATCTGCCACCTGCTGAAAGACGGGGCCCACTTCGTATGCCTTATCAAACCGCAGTTTGAGGCGGGCAGAAAAGCACTTAACAAGCACGGCATCGTGCGTGATCCTGCCGATCATCGGCGGGTCATTGCCGAACTGTTGCTCTATTTTACTGCCAATCACCTGCAAACGCAGTACCTCGATTTTTCGCCGGTACGCGGCGGTGACGGCAACATAGAATATTTGGCGGTGACCCGCTACCTGCCACGGCAGGAGATCGCGTTTTTCCCTGAAGCGCAGATCGATAGGACGGTCGATACGGCCGTGCGGGAACTGACCAATAAGAACGGACGGTGATCCTTTTGAAGATCGCAGTAATCCCCAACAACAAAACCGAAAAATTGCAGCAAACCGCTTCGGAAGCGGTGCGTATCCTGACCGTTGCCGGCGCTTCGATATTGTTGCCGGAAGGGGATCAGCCGTTTAGCGAGCAGAACGACGCTTGTATTGCGGATTGCGATGCGGTGGTGGCACTGGGCGGTGACGGTACGATGTTGCATATTGCCAAGCGAGCCGCCGTGTACGGCAAGCCGATACTTGGTATCAACTGCGGACATCTTGGATTTATGACCGATCTGGAAGCGGATGAATTGGACTTGTTGCCGCAGTTATTGACCGGCAATTATACCGTAGAGGAACGGATGATGCTCTCGGTTTCGGTTAATGGCGGTGAGCCGATGACCGCGCTCAATGAACTGGCACTGTGTCGCAATGCGTTGATGCCGCCGGTGACGGTTTGCGTTAAAAACGGCGATACCAAGGTGATCGAATACCAAGGTGACGGTGTGTTGTTGGCCACCTCCACCGGCTCGACCGGTTATTCGCTATCGGCCGGTGGTCCGGTCGTCGATCCGTCGATGGATGCGTTGTTGCTGACACCGCTATGCCCGCATACGCTTACGGCGCGTTCGTACATCTTCCGACCGGAAAGCGTGCTGACGCTGACCGTTCCCAACGCCGAAAAAGAAGGCGTTTATTATGCTGTCGACGGCCGCTCGGGTCAACCGCTGACGCCCGCCGACACACTGACCGTTTACCGCAGTGCGCAAAAAGCGCGATTTTTGCATATCAAACATCGCGAGTTTTACGACGTGTTGCGCCACAAGATCATTAATCGTAACGAGTAAAGGAGGGGCCTATATGAAATCGGGACGTCAGGAAGCGATCCTCCGATTGATACAGGAGAACGCGATCGACACACAATCCGACTTGCTGGATCTGCTTCGCCGTGAGGGTTTTGAAGTCACGCAGGCGACCGTCTCGCGCGACTTGAAAGCGTTGCGGCTGGTCAAGTCACTGGGCGAGGACGGCCGCTACCGTTATACCAGCGGTTTGTCACATGAGGACAAGACCTACCCCAAGTTCCATTCCTTGTTTGACCACGCCGCCCTTACGGTCGATTATGCGGGCAATATGGTGGTCATCAAATGCGCCTCCGGTATGGCACAGGGTATCTGTGCGGCCATGGACGCTTTACAATGGAAGACGGTCGTCGGCACGTTGGCCGGCGACGATACCATCTTCTGCGTGATGCGTACCGAGTCGGACGCCGCCGATATGGCACAAAAACTTCAACAGTTGAAATAAAGGAGAAAAGCAAGGATGCTTTCTGCTCTTTACATTGAAAATCTGGCGATCATCGAACGCGCTGAGTTGCTGTTGGATGCCGGATTTAACGTGTTGACCGGTGAGACCGGTGCCGGTAAATCCATCATTATCGACGCTCTCGGTGCCGTTCTCGGTGAACGCACGTCGCGCGATCTGGTGCGTACCGGTTGCTGCGAAGCGCTGGTCAGCGCCACTTTCACCGAATTGTCTCCGACGGTACTGACACTCTTGGAGCAAAATGACTACGTTCCCGACGAGGACGGCTCGTTGATCATTTCCCGACGAATCGGCGAAGACGGCAAGACCTCCGCTCGTATCGGCGGTCGCCCCGCTACCGTGGCGGCTCTTCGTGAGATCGGGCGGGCGTTGGTCAATATTCACGGACAACACGAAAATCAAACGCTTTTGTCGGTGGATCGCCATCGTGGTTATTTGGATGCACTCGGTCGTTTACAACCGATCGCGGATCGCTATGCGGAGACCTATCACCACTATTGTGCTATTCGCCGCGAACTGAAAAAACTGGATATGGACGAGGACGCCAAGGAACGTCGTGCGGATCTGTTGTGTTTCCAGATCGATGAACTGGAAAGTGCCGATCTCAAGATCGGGGAAGAGGAGGCGCTGAAAAAGCGCCGTGACCTCTTCCGTAGTAGCGAACGCATTACGACCGCCCTCCACCGCGCCGCCTCGGCTTACAGCGGTGATGACGACACCGACGGTGTGGAAACGTTGCTGTCGGCGGTGTCCGAGAATTTGCAGACGGCCGCTTCGTTGATGGACGAACTGTCGCCGCTTTCCGAGCGCGTACAGACTTTGCTGTATGAGTTGGAAGCCTGCGGCGAAGAACTGCATACCGCCGTTGAAGACTTGACCTTTGATGAGGCAGAACGGGACGAGGTCGAGGATCGCTTGGCCTACCTTCGCCGTATTTTGAGCAAATACGGCGGTACCGAGGAATCGGCCTTGGCCACGTTGGCGGAATGCAAACGGGAACTGGGCGGTATCGAAGGCGCTGATGCGCGCATAGCGGAACTGACCGCGCAGTTGCGATCCGCACAGGACGTGATGGTGGCGGCGGCGGCCGAGTTGACCGCCGCCCGTAAGACCGCCGCGGAACGATTCATCGGGCGGGTGCAGGAGGAACTGACCTTTCTGGATATGCCGCGTGTGACGATGGCGGTCTCGATCGAACCGACCGCTTTGACGGTCAACGGCGCGGATAAGGTGGAATTCTTGATTTCCTCCAATCCCGGCGAACCTCCTCGTTCGATTGCGAAGATCGCCTCGGGCGGTGAACTGTCGCGCATTATGCTGGCTATCAAATCGGTCATGGCGGACGTGGATGATATCGATACGCTGATCTTTGACGAGATCGATACCGGTATCAGTGGTCATGCCGCTCAACGTGTCGGACAAAAATTGCGGCAGACGGCGGCGCATTCGTCCCGTTCCCGCCAGATTTTGTGCGTTACCCACTTGGCACAGATCGCTTCGCAAGGACATCACCACCTGCTGATCAGCAAAGAGGTTGTCAATGACCGAACCTTTACACGCGTTTCGCCGTTAGACCGTATCGGCCGTGAACGCGAACTGGCCCGTATCGTCAGCGGCAGTGTGACCGAAGCCAGTTTAACGGCGGCCAGAGAAATGTTGGAATTAAGCGGAAATTAACCTTTTCGCTAAATCGAATTTTACCAAAGGAGAGATTGGTATGTTTTTGAAAAATGCAGTTGTTTATAACGACGTCTTCGAGCCTGTAAAGGCCGATATCTTGACGGACGGCGAACGCATCAAAGCGGTTGCCCCGATGGCGGAACCGTCCGACGAGACGGTGTATGACCTTACCGGCCTGACGGTCATTCCGGGTTTTGTGGATATGCATATCCACGGATGCGCCGGTGTTGATACAGGCAACGCTACGCCGGAGGCGCTGGAGGCCATGTCCGCTATGCTGGTGACCCACGGCGTCACCTCCTTCTGCCCGACCTCGATGACCCTGTCTTTTGAGGAGTTGCAGACGATTTTTGATAACGTTCGCAATTGTATGGGTAAGGTCAGCGGCGCCTATATTCAGGGCATCAACATGGAAGGCCCGTACATTGCGATGTCTAAGAAGGGCGCGCAAAACGGCGATTACGTCCGCAATCCCGATAAGGAAGAATTCCGCAAACTGTTTGACGGTTGCGGTGGCATCGTCAAGGTGGTGGATATCGCTCCCGAATGCGATGGCGGCTTGGAATTTATTGCCGAAGTACAGCCGTATTGCCCCGTTTCCATTGCTCATACCGCCGCCGGTTACAACGAGGCCAAGGCCGCTATCGAGGCCGGTGCGCGCCATATTACTCACCTCTACAATGCTCAGACCGGTTTGGCACACCGCGACCCCGGCGTGGTCGGCGCGGCCTTTGATATGGCGAAAACATACGGTGTCCGTTGCGAGTTGATCTGCGACGGTTTCCATATCCATCCTGCGGCGCTTCGTATTGCTTTCTCGCAGGTCGGCGAGGACGGTTCGGTCATCGTCAGCGATTCCTGCGAAGCGGCCGGTTGTCCGGATGGCGAATACAGCCTCGGCGGTCAGCCGGTGTTCGTCCGCGACGGCAAGGCGTTACTGGAAAGCGGTGTCATTGCGGCTTCCACCTCGAATATGCATCAGGAACTGAAGAACGTTATTAGTTACGGTGTGCCGGTCAAGCAGGCGATCAAATCTGCTACCATTAACCCCGCCAAGGCCATTCGTGTGGACCACGAGACCGGCTCCATTGCGGTTGGCAAATTGGCTGACTTGGTGGTGATGGATAGCGATTGGAACATCAAGATGGTTATCGTTCGCGGCGAGATCAAGGTGAATAATCTGTAATTTCCGCAGAAAGAATTTTGTCGAGAACTTGACAAACCCGCGCACGCGCGATATAATATTCTAAAATCCATCTGCACATACTGAAAAATGAATGGAGGTTTTCGATATGGAAGAGAAAAAGTCCGGTAAATTGCTCATTTGGGTGATCGTGATCGCTGCGCTCGTTGCCGCCGCTACCACGGTATTTATCCTCTTGCGCGCCAAAAAGAAGAAAGAACTCACCTGCTACGAAGATGACTTCGAGGGTGAATATGAGATCGAGGACGGCGACGATGTGATCGAGGTCGCCGATGTTCCTGCGGAAGCTTGATGACGATATCCCACCGGCGCGTTGTCGCCGGTGGGTTTGCTTTACCTAAAAACGATAAGGAGAATGATTATGGCATTTTATTATGATGAGCCCTCGCATACCTTTGCCGAATATCTGCTGGTCCCCGGCTATTCCTCGGCGGAATGCATTCCGACCAACGTGTCGCTGAAAACGCCGTTGGTGAAATACCGCAAGGGGCAGGAAGAACCCGCTATCTCGATGAATGTCCCGATGATCTCGGCTATTATGCAGGCAGTCTCGGATGATAAAATGGCCATTGCGCTGGCCAAAGAAGGCGGCGTGTCGTTTATCTATGGCTCGCAGACTATCGAACAGCAGGCGGAAATGGTGCGCCGTGTTAAGAACTACAAGGCCGGCTTTGTTACCTCGGATTCCAACATTCGTCCGGACCAGACGCTCGGTGATGTGATCGCGCTGAAAGAAGAACTCGGTCACTCCACCATCGCCGTCACGGATGACGGCACCGCTCACGGCAAACTGCTCGGTATCGTCACCAGCCGTGATTATCGCGTCAGCCGTATGTCGCCGGACGAAAAGGTATCCACCTTTATGACTCCGCTGGATAAACTGGTGACCGCTCCGGAAGGCACCACGCTGAAAGAAGCCAACGACATTATCTGGGATCACAAACTCAATTCGTTGCCGATCTTGAAGGAAGACGGTTCGCTGTCTTCGTTTGTGTTCCGTAAGGACTACGACCAGCACAAAGAAAACCCGTTGGAACTGCTGGATGCCGACAAACGTTACGTGGTCGGTGCCGGCATCAACACCCGCGACTACGCCGAGCGTGTGCCGGCACTGATCGAAGCGGGCGTTGACGTGCTTTGCATCGACTCGAGCGAAGGCTTCTCCGAGTGGCAGGCGCGCACCATCGCCTTCATCCGCGAGAAGTACGGCGACACCGTCAAGGTCGGCGCCGGCAACGTCGTAGATGGCGAAGGCTTCCGCTTTTTGGCGGAGGCTGGCGCCGATTTTATCAAGATCGGCATCGGCGGTGGCTCGATCTGCATCACCCGCGAAGCCAAAGGTATCGGCCGCGGTCAGGCGACGGCGGTTATTGACGTAGCCAAGGCCCGCGACGAATACTATAAAGAGACCGGTATGTACATCCCGATCTGTTCGGACGGTGGTATCGTGCTGGATTACCACATTACGCTGGCGTTGGCAATGGGCTGTGATTTCTGTATGCTCGGTCGCTATTTCTCCCGTTTCGACGAGAGTCCCACCAACAAGGTGATGGTCAACGGCAATTATATGAAAGAATATTGGGGCGAAGGCAGCGCCCGTGCTCGCAACTGGCAGCGCTATGATATGGGCGGTGCCGCGAAATTGTCTTTTGTGGAAGGCGTCGATTGCTACGTGCCGTACGCCGGCCCGTTGCACGACAATATGGCGGTGACCCTTTCCAAGATCCGCTCCACTATGTGCAACTGCGGTGCGCTGTCCATCGAGGAACTGCAGCAAAAAGCCAAACTGACGCTGGTCAGTTCTGTTTCGATCATCGAAGGCGGCGCCCACGACGTCGTCGTGAAGGATCAAAACAGCAACCGCTGAACATCCAACCGATAAACCCGCCCCGTGCGGGTTTATTTTCTGTAGGTGACCGTTATGGCCTTGAAGAAAAATCAAATTATTTCCTTGGAAATCACCGCCGCCTCATCCGACGGGAATGGCATCGGCCGCTATACCGATGCCGATCATCCTGCCGGTCTGGTGGTGTTTGTGCCGTATACGGCAGTAGGTGACACTATCGAATGCCGCATCACCAAGGTGGAGAAAAACTGTGCTTTCGGTCGGATCGAGCGGCTAACTGCCGCTTCGGTCGACCGTGTAGCGGATACCGGCTGTCCGGTCTTCGGCAAATGCGGCGGCTGTGCGTGGCGGCATATCTCGTACGAAACGGAACTCCGCTATAAGCAGGAACACGTTACCGATTGTATCCGCCGGATCGCCAAATTGGATACGCCGGTGTTGCCGATCGTCGGCTCGCCGTCCGACTCTGCCTACCGCAACAAGGCGCAATATCCCGTTGCGGCCGGCGAGAAACCACTCATCGGCTTTTATGCACCCCGCAGTCACCGCGTTGTCCCGCAACGCGAATGCGCACTGCAACCGGCTGTTTTTACAACGATTTTGAATACCGTGGCTGACTGGATGGAACAAGAGCACGTTTCCGCCTACGACGAGGAGACCCATCGCGGTCTGGTACGCCATATCTATATCCGGCAAGCGGAACAGACCGGCGAGTTGATGGTCTGCTTGGTCTGCACCTCCGGCAAACTGCCGCAACCCGACAAACTGGTCGATGCCCTTCGTCGGATCGATGGTGTGGCGTCGATACTGGTCAATCTCAATCGGGAAAAGACCAATGTGATACTGGGCAAAAACACCTTCCCGCTATGGGGGAAGGAGACGGTTACCGATACCCTGTGCGGGTTGCGGTTCCGTTTGTCGCCGCTTTCGTTTTATCAGGTCAACCGCCGTGGCGCGGAGCGCTTGTACGGCTTGGCGGCGGACTTTGCGGAACTGAAATCCACCGATACGCTACTGGATCTCTACTGCGGTACCGGCACTATTGGGTTGTCGATGGCATCGCGTGTGCGGGAAGTCATCGGCGCGGAGATCGTTCCTGCGGCGGTAGAGGATGCCCGCCGTAACGCCGAGGAAAACGGCATTCAAAACGCTCGCTTCCTTTGTGCCGATGCCGCCGAGGCCGCCGCGCAATTGGAAGAGGAAGGCTTGACACCGGACGTGGTGGTGGTCGACCCACCGCGTAAAGGGTGCGACCAAGCGGTATTGGAGACCATCAGCCGGATGGCTCCGTCGCGGTTGGTGTACATTTCCTGCAACCCCGCCACGCTGGCGCGTGACCTTGCCCGTTTAGCGGAACTGGGCTACACCGCCACCAAGATCCAGCCGGTGGATATGTTCCCTCGCACGGCTCATGTCGAGAGTGTTGTTTGTTTGAGTAGGGAAAAGGCCGACGATTATATCCGTATTTCGGTTCATACGAAGGATTTGCAAGCGAAAGCAAACTGACCGATAGTCTTAAAACGGAGGGATTTCGATGTTAACACAAAAAGTAAAAACTTACATCAGAAACCACCAGTTGTGCCCAGAGTATTTATTTGATGACTGGGTGAAGTTTTTAGAATTGCTCTATGAAGAAGATGGATGTGTGGAATCAATCTTATGGTTTGAGCATGTCCGCATCGTTGACCAGAAAGATTCCCTTGGTGGCGGTGGATACAGAGATAAAACCAATCCGGAATATATGTATGCCGAAACTTTTTTATACGAAGATAACATGGAAAGCAAGTCGCTTTCCGAGGTGAAAAAGCAAATAGAATCAACCCTTCTTTCTTATCCGAACAATAAACTGATTCCAGCATTTTATATTGCCGAATAAAAAATTTAACACGTCAATTTCCCGGTAGACTCCTTACCTAAAGGGACAACTGTTGAGGTAATAATTCTGATGCAGTATTTTGGCATAGAGGCAGGAGAAAATCTCCTGCCTATCTGAGCATAAATATCAATGTGACAAAGGAGAAAAAAGATGGCAAAATTACATTTGATCGGAAATTCACATTTAGATCCTGTTTGGTTATGGCGTTGGCAGGAAGGCTTTTCTGAGATTTTAGCTACCTACCGTAGTGCGTTGGATAGAATGCAGGAGTTTCCAGATTTCAAATTTACAAGTGCCTGCGCGGTGTATTATCAGTGGATTGAAAAAATGGATCCGGATATGTTTCGGGAGATTCAGGAGCGTGTGAAGGAAGGAAGATGGAACATAGTAGGAGGTTGGTTTTTACAGCCAGACTGCAATATTCCAAGTGGAGAAAGTTTTGCGCGTCATGGATTAATTTCGCAACGATATTTCAAAGAAAAATTTGGCGTTGTAGCGAAGACAGGGTACAATGTGGATTCCTTCGGACACAATGCTTCTTTACCACAGATTTTGAAGAAGAGTGGTATGGATAACTATGTGTTTATGCGTCCATTTCCAAATGAACAAGGAAGAGATGAAGATGTTTTTAAGTGGGAAAGTGCGGACGGGACACAGGTTAACACCTATCGAATTCCACAGTTTTATAATATCGACCTTAGCGTGATGGAGATATTTGATGAAATAAAACAAAAAGCAGAAAAACAAGAAATGGATATGATGGCCTTCTACGGTGTGGGTAATCACGGTGGCGGTCCTACAATTAAATTATTGGATGCAATCAATCGTTTGGAAATTCCGGACATGATTTATTCAACACCGGATGAGTACTTTGATGAGATTGATAAAGAAAAATTGCCTGTTATAGCAGATGAATTACAACATCATGCAAGAGGGTGTTATAGCGCATCGACGTTTGTGAAGACATACAATCGGAAATGTGAAAACAATTTGATTGCTGCGGAAAAATTTTGTTCTATGGCCAGTTATTTAGTAGGAACAAAGTATCCAAAAAAGAAACTGGATAAAGCATGGAAGAATTTGTTGTTTAATCAATTCCATGATATTCTTGCCGGATGTTGTATCAAAAAGGCCTATGATGATGCCGGATATCTGTATGGGGAGATTATGAGTATCACAGAACAGGAAATCAATTATGCGATACAATCAATAACCCATAAGATACATACGTTACGTAGTGAAAAACTTCCGTCATATAAAATTGGAAATTTTGCACATTGGCATGTTTGGGAAAACGAAGTCCTTGGTACACCGGTTGTTGTTTTTAATCCACATTCATGGACCGTAAAAATGCCAGTACAAGTGAACATGGTTGCTTCGAAAGTTACGGATGAAAATGATATAGAATTACCATTTCAGATTGTGCGAGGAGATCAGACAAATGGTGCAGCAGATAAGTGGAATACGCTCTTTATGGCAGAAGTGGAGCCGATGGGATATGCGGTGTATCGTTTCTTTACTGAGCAGGAAGGTAATACATCATTTAAAAATGAATTAAATGCAACAAAATATACTTTGGAGAATAAGAGAATCAAGGTTGAATTCAGTCCGACAACAGGAGATATTTGTCGAGTCTATGACAAACAAAAGCATTGTGATATTTTAAAAGGCGAATGCAGTGCCATTCTCCTTGATGAAAGTGCGTCTGATACATGGGCTCATCATAAGACCTACTTGGGTGAATATGTAGGTCGTTTCGAAGCGCCGGAGTTTTCTATTATTGAGGAAGGAAATGTGAGAGCAACCTTACGGGTGACGACACGCTATAATCAGTCCGTTTTGCGTCGTGATTACAGTATTGAGCCAGACAGTACAGCAGTGAAAGTCAATGTTATGGTGGATTATCATGAAAAACATAAGACATTGAAATTCACATTCCCAACGGAAGCAAAACAAACCATTTCAAAAATTCCATATGGAACAATTACCAGAAATAATGGTCTGGGCGAAGAACCAAGTGGTTCTTGGCTTGCATCAGGAAACTTTATGGTTGCAAATGATGGTAAGTATGGGTATGACACAACAGAAAATGAAGTTAGACTTACGATACTTCGAAGCGCAATTTATGCAGACCATTTTGGAGAACGTGATGAATTTTGTGAATATATGGAACAGGGAATTCACGAATGTTCTTACATGGTGTGTCCCTATGAAAGCAATGTGAAAGCAGAGAAAAGTGCAGAAGAGTTGAATTTCCCCTTGCGTTATGTAATTGACAGTTTCCATGAAGGACCACTTTCAGAAAGACAGAGTTGCTTCAAGTGTGATGGAGAACATGTTGTTGTGACTGCTGTGAAACAGGCAGAGGATTCTGATAGTACAATTGTTCGCTTCTGTGAGATGGATGGTATTGGTGAAGAGGTGTCTATTACTATTTGGGGTAAGGAACTGAAAACATCAGTGACGCATCACGAGATTAAGACACTAAAAGAGGATGGAACAGAGGTTAATTTAATCGAATGGTAAAGAAAAACAAAGGTTGCTAACGTTTTTAATACCGGCAAACGGGAAATGGGTAGGTATGACCGAGTGGTTTAATCGTTCCGATACCCGCTTAAGCAACAAGAAGAAATGAAGACTTTTGTCGCTAATGCATTTTTGATTATAGAAAGACATTTCTTTTGAATAATAATTATAAAGAGATGAGAGCGTTATGAATTTAAAAGAAAAATTGTGGATATGGGGACAGGATGCCGGTACCCATCACTTGGTATTGAATAATGCTTGGAATCTCCCCGGAGAAAACAAGATGGGGCCGGTGGAGGGTGCCAACTATTTGGGGATACCGAATATGTGCAGAGTGGCAATGGGCAATAAACCGGAACCGCCGTTTGATAACGAAATGGAAAAGTTAAAAAATTTTGACAATGTGGTGTGGTCGATTATCGGCGACAATGGGTCAAGCCGAAACGATACGGGTGGCGCCGATCTGGAGGCGGTTATTTCGCTATCGAAAAGATTTGACAACCTCGTCGGCGGCATTATGGATGATTTCTTCAGCCCGAAGAGAATGGCCGTTTACACACCGGAAGTAATAGGTGAATATACAAAGGCGTTGCATGAAGCGGGTTTGAAACTGTGGACGGTATATTATGAGCATCAATTGGAACTGGATTTATCTGCATGGTTGGAACATTGCGATGTGATTTCGTTCTGGACCTGGAGGGCAGAAAATTTAAGCAAACTGGAAGAGAATCTCACAAGGCTTGAAGGACAATTGACCAAAGGCCAGAAGATCTATGCAGGGTGCTATATGTACGACTACGGCAATTGTAAAGAGATGCCGGCAGACGCCATGCAATACCAGTTGGAAATTTATAAAAAATGGCTGCAGGAAGGAAGAATTGAAGGGATCATCATTTGTTCTAACTGCATTGCCGATATCGGACTTGAGGCGGTAGACGTTACCAGAAAATGGATTGCAGATAATCGGGAAATTTAGGTTTTGAGGTGAGAACTGTGGATAAGGGATTGAGTTGTCCGGTATACAAAAAATGCGGTGGCTGTCAGTTGGACGTGACTTATCCACAGCAACTCTCCTATAAAATGCGTACGGTGATCGGTCTGCTCGGTCGCTTCGGTCACGTCGAACCGGTCGTCGGGATGGACGAACCACTGCACTACCGTTGCAAGGTCAGCCAAGCCTTCGGCTACTCCCGTGGGCGGGTGTTGGCGGGAGTGTGGCAGTCTTCCGGCGGGAAACTGACGCCGGTGGAAAACTGTGCATTGGAGGATGCTCGCGCTACCGAGATCATCCGCACCATCGCGGAACTGGCAACCAAACACAAGATCCGTACTTACGATGAACGCACCGGTAAAGGCTTTCTGCGCTTCGTCACCGTCCGCGTCGGAAAACAGAGCGGGGAGGTGCTGGTGGCGCTCGGCGTCGGCAAAGAACGTACCCAGTCTGCCGAGTGGGTCGAAGAATTGGTCGGGCGTTGCCCGTATATTACCACGGTAGTGCAATGCGTCAGCACCGACCGACGGAACCTCGTACTGGGAGAACAGGAGACGGTGCTGTACGGCGGTGGACAGATCCGTGATACCCTTTGCGGTTGCGAATTTTTGCTGTCTGCACGCTCCTTTTTCCAGATCAACCCCACCCAGACCGAGAAACTGTACGCCCACGCGGTGGAAGCCGCCGGCTTGGATGACTCGCAAACGGTGATCGACGCCTACTGCGGCGTCGGCACCATCGGCCTGATCGCTTCAAAAAGAGCCAAGAGCGTCACGGCGGTGGAGTTAAATCCCGAGGCGGTTAAAAACGCCAAGGAAAACGTGCGGTTAAACGGTGCGGAGAACGTCCGTGTGTTACAAGGCGACGCCGGCGTGTTTATGCGGAAACTGGCGGAGGCAGGGGAGACGGCGGACGTGGTGTTTACCGATCCGCCCCGTGCCGGTTGCAGCAGGGAGTTTCTGGAATCACTGACGGCACTCTCGCCTAAGCGGGTGGTGTATATTTCCTGCAACCCCGAAACGCAGGCGCGCGACCTGCGCTATCTCACGCAAAACGGCTACCGCGTCACCCACATCCAGCCGGTGGATATGTTCCCGTTTACTAAACATATCGAAACGGTCGTGACGCTGACGCGAAAATGAGTTACACGAATTTGTAAAGGAAATAATATGGAAACCAAAAATAGATGCTATACATATTTCAGTATTGTTGGTGACTTTGACCCCGAAATCGTTTCGGATAGATTAGGAATTATTCCAAACGATAGCTGGAAACTGGGTGATCGCAGAAAAGACGGCTCTTTATACGATTTTTCTAACTGGACTTGTGGAAAATGCGATGAATATGATGTTTGTGTTGAAAACCAAATGAGAAAAACGATATCGGGTCTGCTTGGTAAAATTGACGTGTTAAATCAGATTCGAAGTGAATTTGATGTTCGTTTTTGCTTGGCAATCGTACCGGAGATTTATATTGACGATAGCAATCCGTGTCTTGCGCCTTCATTGGATATAATTGATTTTTGCCATGCAACCAGAACGGAAATAGACATTGATATGTATATCTATGAATCGGAAGACAAAACGTAAAGTTGGGAGAATACTATGAAGACTTTTTTGATCATTTTATCGGTACTTGGCGGCGTTTTGCTGCTCGGGGCGATCGTTTGGCTGGTATGGCAACTGACCGACCGCAAAAAACTCTGCTGGAATAAACGCACCATCCTGATGGCGGTGGCGTTTGTTGCCGGCTTGGCGTTGCTGTTGGTGCCGATGCTGGTCTTAAACGGCAACGGCTGGACGACCGAGGGAAAACGCATCCCGTTGATTCAAGAGAAAACGTACCAAGATACTGCCTTTACCGTCAACGGGAAAGTATACGAAGCCACCGGTCTGCATCTGTACGATATGTCGGTTGCCGGCAAGCCGATGTTTGCGTATAAGATCCCTGCTACGGCACTGGGTAGCACCAACAGTTACTATCTGGAAGTGGATAACCGAATGGACTATCCGATCGTCACGGATATCTACGGCAATTTGTTTTGCCCGACCGAATATAAAGAAGTGGTCTTAAAGTACTACTATAACGGTAATGACCGCACGTGGGTCTGTGATGGCGAGGACGTTGCCGATTTCGCCGTCCGTGCGATGGAAGATTTCCTTCGCCTCGACCTGCAAGGTGCCGATACGGTCAAGTTGATTTTGGATAAGCCGGAAATGGCGACGGTGGATCTGCTCGGTGCCGACCGATTGGTTTGGTTGCAATCCGTTCGCTTCGTTAACGTCGACCGAACGACGTATTATTACGTCAACTCGGCGTATCTGTCGGACGGTTCCGGTCGTGTGGAATATACGCTGATCGAATTGCCGGAAGAGATTGCCGAGCCGTTGCAACACGAAAGCAGTATTTGGGGGTAACGAGATGGCAGAAAACTTTGCTTATCGCGGCGGCAAGGCCGCCGTTGCTTTTGCGATGGAAGACTATTATATCTGGGATTGCTCGGTCGTGTTTGCCAAGGGGCAGTATCATCTTTTCTGCTCCCGTTGGAAGAAAGATTTCGGTTTTGGCTGGAACTGGGTATTCAACAGCGAAGTGATCGAGGCGGTCTCGGATACGCCTGCCGGTCCGTATACCTTTAAGCGGGTGGTATTGCCTCGCCGTGGGAGAGAGTACTTCGACGGGATGAACACCCACAACACCTGCGTCAAGTATTGGAACGGTCAATATTATCTGTATTATATGGGCACTACCTATGGCGGCGATATTCCGACCGATGCAGATTCGATCCCGTTGGCATATTCGCTGGAGACTTGGAACCGCAAGCGCATCGGCTTGGCGGTGGCGGATGATATCGACGCGGAATTTGTTCGGTGTGATACACCGCTTCTTGAGCCGCGTGACTGCCGCTATTGGGACTCTACCATCACCACCAACCCGTCGGCCATCATCCTGCCGGACGGCAAGACCTATCTGATCTACAAATCCCGTGCCGGTTTTGGTAAGCCGTTGCAACTCGGCATCGCGGTGGCAGACCGCCCCGACGGGGAGTTCACCCGCTTGTGCGACCAACCGATCTTGCAGTTTGCCGATCCCGACTGGCATATAGAAGATCCCTTTATTTGGTACGATGTAGCCCGCTCCAAGTTCTGTCTCATTGCCAAGGATGACAGCAAAAATGGCAGTAGCGGACTGACGGGGGAATGGGGCGCCGGTTTCTATGCTGAAAGCGACGATTGCATCCATTTTGAAGTGGCGCCGCAACCGAAGGTGTATTCCCGTCAACTGGAATGGCAGGACGGTCACACCAGCGTTCAAGGCAATCTGGAACGTCCCTCGCTGTTGTTTGACGAAAGCGGCAGACCGACCCACCTATTTTGCGCCACCGGCGACGGCGAACAACCGTACGATTTCAAGGGCAACACCTACGTTGTCTGTATGGAACTGGAACAAAAATAAAAGCAGCCTCACGGTTTCGTGAGACTGCTTTTGGTGGAATGTTCAGATAACGCCTTTTTGTAACATAACGTTGGCGTACAGCGCCTTCTCGCTGGTGGCGATAATGGCGTAGGCTTCCCGTGCTTGGCGATAGAACTCAAAACGCTCGATATCGCCGACCGTGTCGGCGCCGCGCTCGTCGTGCTTGGCGATGATGGCCTTGTATTCATCCCAGATGGGTGTTTCCACCTTATCACCGGGCATCACCTGCATCAGGTTGACCGGTTTCTCTACGTAAGTGTCCAATGGGAACACCGTCAGAATGGCATCCAGCATAGCGGTCGCGCTGTGACCGTCCGCACGGATGACGATGGCGTTTTTGCCGATACTTTCGGCGGGGAAATTGCCGTCAGCGATCACCAGACGGTCGCTGTGACCCATCTCACAAAGAACCTTCAGCAGTTCAGGTGAAAGGATCGCCGGAATGTTTTTCAGCATAGGTTGATTCCTCCCGTATTCGTTTCTTTCAATGTACACCAAAACGCGTATTTTGTCAACCGATAAAAAGGAGTTCGTTTATGTCACACGCGTGGAAGCATTTTTGTACGGTGACCAAGCACCGCCATAAAGTAATTGCCCATTGTCTGAAAGCCGGTCTCGGCTGGCAAGGGCTGTTTCACGATCTTTCCAAATACACCCCGACCGAATTTCGGCAGGGCGCAAAGTATTATCAAGGCACCCGCAGTCCCAACGACATCGAGCGCCGAGAGAACGGCTATTCGCAGGCGTGGATGCACCATAAGGGGCGCAACAAGCATCACTTTGAATATTGGACCGATTATCATCCCGTTCGCCGCCGTATGGAGCCGGTCGAGATGCCGACCCGCTATTTGGTGGAGATGCTGTGCGACCGTATGGCGGCCAGCAAGACCTATCAGGGGGATGCTTATACCGACGAATCCTCACTGACCTATTTCTTAAACGGCAACGCCCGCCACGCGATGCATCCCGAAACCGCCCGCCGGTTGGAAATTCTGCTGCGGTTGTTGGCGGAAAAAGGCGAGGATGCGGTGTTTGCCACCACCCGCCAATGGTTGAAGGAGGAAAAGAAAAAATGAAAGCTTATGAGCGCTTACTGCGCTACGTGACGTTTGATACCGCCTCGGATGAATCCAATCCGGAGTGCCCCTCCACCGCTTCACAGCGCGTCTTTGCCAAAGCTTTGGCGGCGGAAATGCGGGAACTGGGTTTTGAAAAGGTGCAGATCGACGGCAACGGTTATCTGTACGGAATGATTTCGGGTAACACCGACAGCGATTTCTGCATCGGTTTGATCGCTCACCTCGACACGGTCGCTGACGTGCCGAGCAGTCCGGTGCGACCGCGTATCATTACCTGCACCGGTGAGGATATCCGCCTTGAGAACGGCAGTGTGCTGGCCAAATCCAAGATCCCGCCGCAATGCGTCGGCAAGCGGCTGATCGTAACCGACGGCAACACCCTGCTCGGTGCAGACGATAAGGCCGGTATTGCCGAGATCTTGACGATGGCGGAATACTTCAAAGAACATCCCGAGGTGCCGCACGGCCGCATTGCGGTGGCGTTTACGCCGGATGAGGAGATCGGCCGCGGTGCGGATCGGTTTGACATTCCGCTGTTTGGCGCTGATGCGGCGTATACCGCCGACGGTGGCGCCTTTGGTGAGGTAGAGTTCGAGACTTTCAACGCCGCTTCGGCGGAGGTGGTCATCTCCGGCATCAACTGCCACCCCGGCTCGGCCAAGGGGCGTATGATCAACGCTTTGCGTGTGGCATCGGAATTTGATGCACAAATTCCCGCGTCCGAGCGCCCTGAGACCACGGAAGGGGACGAGGGCTTCTATCACTTAAACGGCCAAAACGGCAACGTGGACAAAACGGTGATGCGTTACATTCTCCGTGACCACGACGAGCAAAAGTTGGAACAGCGAAAAGCGCAGATGTTGGCGATCGCCGCCACGCTAAACGCCCAATACGGAGAGGGGACGGTGGAGGTCCGCTTGACGGATGCGTATCGCAATATGGCCGGCCCTATCCGCGAACATTGGTATTTGATGGAGAAGGCGTATGCGGCGGTCACCGCCGCCGGCGGTACGCCGGTCAGCCGTCCCATCCGTGGCGGCACCGACGGTGCGGAATTGTCCTTCCGCGGCCTGCCGTGCCCCAATCTCGGCACCGGCGGCTATTTTTTCCACAGCCGGCTGGAGTTTGCTTGCATTGAGGAGATGGATGCCGCTACCGAGGCACTTGTCCATCTGGTATCGTCTTATGCTGATTTTAAGGGGGATTGAGATGAAAGTTCATATTCACGATCAACGGGTCGGTAAGATCCGCGAATTGCACGGCGTCAACTGTGCACCGTACGCACCGCATTGGGAGACCGAACAACCGGAGGTTAAGCGGATATTCGGTTACGCCCGCGTTCCGCGTTCGCGTCTACACGATGCCTGTGGCATCTACGGCGGCTGTTATTTCGTGGATGTTCCCAATATCTTCCGCAATTTTGATGCTGACCCGACCGATCCGGCATCGTATGAATTCCACTACACCGATGAATACATTACCACACTCATTCAAAACGGTGCACAGGTGGTGTATCGCCTTGGTGTGACCATCGAATGGGGAACTAAGAAGTATACCTGCTATCCGCCGATAGATAACCAAAAATGGGCGGTCATTTGTGAACACATTGTCCGCCATTATAACGAGGGATGGGCAAACGGCTTCCACTACGGCATCCAATACTGGGAGATCTGGAATGAGCCCGAAAACCCGCCGATGTGGCAGGGAACCAAGGAACAGTACTTTGAACTGTACCGTGTTGCCAGCCGACATTTGAAATCCTGCTTCCCGCAACTAAAGATCGGCGGCTACGGCAGCTGCGGTTTTTATGCGGCGATCGGCGGCTACGATACCCCGTTTTATCAATCCTTTATCACGTGGTTTCACGACTTTCTGCAATTTGTTAAACAAAACGATTGTCCGCTGGATTTCTTCTCATGGCACATCTACACCGAGGAAGTGGAGAAGATCGTTGCTTCGGCAGAGTACGTGCGAAAAGGGTTGGATGAAGCCGGTTTTACGGGGACCGAATCTCACTTAAACGAGTGGAATTACGGTCTGGAGGGCGGTGGCTTCCGTATGCTGGAAAGCCAACGTGCGGCCGCCTTCTGCGCTGCTTCGATGATCGCTATGCAGGAGCATGCGGTGGATATGGCGCAATATTACGTGCTGTCCGTCGGCAGCCAATACAATGGCTGGGTTGATCTGCGGACCTTGGATTTTTCGCCGGTCATTCATTCCTTTGCGGCATTTGCACGGCTGTTTGAGGCAGGAGACCGCTTGGCGGTCACCGCCGACCTACCGGCGCTGGCGGCCGCTTTTGACGGCGGCTTGTGTTGCCTTGTCAGTAACTTCAACGGCGAAGAACGGCCGCTGACCGTCGCGGCAGAAAATGCCGACGGTAAACATCTGACCGTCTACGAGTCGACCGATGCATCCGGCTTCCGCGTCATCTGCGAGGGAACGTATACCGAAGCGGTAACGGTCACCTGCCGACCGGACGGTATCTACTATATCCTGCTGTCAGACGGTAACGCCGATCCGTATACCTTTTAACTTTGACCCACCCGATACCGAAAGTGTCGGGTGGGTTGTCATATTTTCGGATGTCTGTCCGTATACTGTACAGAAGATAAACAGCGGACAGGAGGAAATAGTCATGACATCCACTTCGATCTATCAGGATATTGCGGCCCGCACCGGTGGCGGGATCTTACTTGGCGTCGTCGGGCCGGTGCGTACCGGCAAATCCACCTTCATTAAACGGTTTATGGATACGTTGGTGTTGCCGAATATGCAGGACGATGCGCTACGGGAACGTACCGTCGATGAACTGCCGCAATCGGCGGCAGGGCGCACCATTATGACCACCGAACCGAAATTCATCCCTGAAACGGCGGCACATATCACGATCGACAAATCGGCCGGTATGGACGTGCGGCTGATCGATTGTGTCGGGTATATCGTGCCGTCGGCGCTCGGCTACATCGAAAACGAAGCCCCCCGTATGGTTAAAACGCCGTGGTTTGAGGAAGAAGTACCGTTTAACCTCGCCGCCGAGATCGGCACGCAAAAGGTCATTACCGAGCATTCGACTATCGGCTTGTTGGTGACTACCGACGGATCGATCGGAGATATTCCTCGGGAGGAATACGCGGAGGCAGAACGCCGCATTGTGTCGGAATTGCAGACGATCAATAAGCCGTTTGCGGTGTTGCTCAACACCACCGACCCGCAAAGCGCTTCGGTTCAACAACTTGCCGCACGCTTGGAGGAGGAATACGGTGTGCCGGTTTGTCCGGTGGATTGCTTGACGGTCAGCGAGGAAGAGATCCGTCGCATTTTAGAGCGGATCCTTTATGAATTTCCTGTGCGTGAACTGGATTTTGATATGCCGCGTTGGATGCTGATGCTGGATAAAGAACATCCTGTCCGCACCGGTCTGCTCAAGGCGATGATCGAGGCGGCAGAAAGCCTTTCCAAATTGCGGGACGTCGGCGGTCTGGTGGATAAATTGCTTGCCTGCGAGTATATCGACAACGGTCGTGTTAAGGAGATCTGCCTCGGGCAGGGATCGGCCTTGATCTCTTTGCAACTGCAACCCGATCTGTTCTATCGTTTGCTCGGGGAAGTGACCGGTATGGATCTGCCGGATGAGGCGGCAGTGATGGATACGGTTATGACGTTGGCGGCCACCGCCAAGCGCTACGAGAAATTCAAGAATGCGTTGGATGAGGTGGAGGCGACCGGCTATGGTATTGTGATGCCGACGCTGGAAGAGATGCAGTTGGATGAGCCGGAGATCATCAAGCAATCCGGCCGATACGGCGTGCGGTTACGCGCGCAGGCGCCGTCCATTCATATGTTGCGTGCGGACATTATGACCGAAGTCTCGCCGATCGTCGGCTCCGAAAAACAATCCGAAGAACTGGTGGCGTATCTGTTGCGGGAGTTTGAAGATGCTCCCGAAAAGATCTGGGAATCCAATATTTTCGGTACGTCCTTGTATGGCTTGGTCAACGAAGGCTTGCATAACAAACTGGCGCGAATGCCGATGGATGCGCGTATGAAACTCAAAGAGACGGTGGAACGCATCATCAACGAAGGTTGCAGCGGTTTGATCTGCATTATCGTATGAGTGGAGAAAAAGGAACGCTCGGATTGCTGATCACGCAGTGTGCGGTGACGGCGGTCATCTTGCTGACGCTACTGCTGGTGCGCTTGGTGGGAGGTCCGCTGTACGCCGAGTGGAAGAACGGATGGAATTGGCTGATGGCGGATAACCGCTTGGTGGACGCCGGTATTACGGAACTGTTTGGCGAGCCGGACGGTCAGCAAACGGAGGATGTGGCGTGACGCCGAGTTACACGGTAGGGGGTATTCGCGTCCGTTTTAGTTTGCTGTTTCCGGCAATGTTAGCCTTGTTATGTTCGAACCAGCAAGGTGCGATGACCGCTCGCTGTCTGCTGGCGGCAGTTATGCACGAATGCGGACATCTGCTGATGCTTCTTCTGCTGGGAAGCAAACCGCGTGAGATCCGTTTTTCTGCCTTCGGTATGTGTCTGCAACTGGCCGATTCTCCGCTGTCGCAAGGGAAACATCTATTGGTTGCGCTTGGCGGACCGTTGGTCAATCTGTTGACCGCCGGTTTGTTGTGGCTACTGCACGGAAATGCCGATTGGATGGCGATCCATCTGTTACTTGGCGGTTTTAATTTGTTGCCCATCTATCCTCTGGACGGTGGACAGTGTTTGCCGGAGGGGAGAGGCAGAACCCTTGTTTCGGCGATTTTTCTTGCGATCTTGTCGTTGCTGTCGTTGGTGTTAACGGTATACGGCAATATCAGTTTGTCGGTGGTATGCTTATATTTATGGTTTCATCAAGGTAAAGGTTGAAATTTTCATCCGGATTTGGTATGATAGGAGTATTCCGAATAGGAGGCTCTGGTTATGGCAAATCCGGATGAATTGTTTTTAAAAGTACAAAAACCCTCTCGGTATACCGGAGGGGAACTCAATAGCGTAATGAAAGACAAAACGGCAGTCGACGTCCGTTTTGCGTTCTGTTTCCCCGATCTATATGAAGTCGGTATGTCCCATCTCGGTATGAAGATCCTTTACGGTTTGTTCAATCACCAACCGTGGCTGTGGTGCGAACGCGTTTTTGCGCCGGATACCGATATGGAGGCGCTGATGCGCGAAAACCACATCCCGTTGTGGGGACTCGAAAGCCGTGACCCGCTCTCGGCATTTGATTTCATCGGTTTTACGCTCCAGTATGAGATGAGTTTTACCGCTATCCTCAATATGCTGGATCTGGCGGGCTTGCCGATCCGCAGTGCCGACCGCGACGAAAGCCATCCGATCGTGGTGGCGGGCGGTCCGTGTGCCTGCAATCCGGAACCGATCGCCGATTTTGTGGATCTGTTCTTCCTCGGTGAAGGGGAAGAAGTCGACCTTGAGGTGTTGGAACTCTACCGTGAAATGAAGCGCGCCGGTTGCTATACGAAGGCGGAATTTCTGCGCCGTGCGGCACAGATCGAGGGTGTTTACGTTCCGTCGCTCTATGAGGTCACCTACAACGAAGACGGTACGATCGGGGCGGTGACGCCGAAGGATGGCGCTCCGTCCGTGGTCCGCAAGCGTATCATCCGTGACTTGGATCATTGCTACTATCCCGATTATTTTGTGGTGCCGTTTAGCGATATCGTCTTTGACCGTGCGCAGAGCGAGATCTTCCGCGGGTGCATCCGTGGTTGCCGCTTCTGTCAGGCCGGTTTCATCTATCGTCCCGTTCGCGAGAAATCGCCGGAAGTGATCAATAAACAAAGCCACGATCTGTGCGCTTCTACCGGATATGAGGAATTTTCGCTTTCTTCGCTGTCGACAAGCGACTATACCCGCTTGGAAGAATTGCTACCGCGGTTGCTGGAATGGAGTGAAAAGGAACACACCAATATCTCTCTGCCGTCGCTTCGCGTGGATGGATTCTCGGAGGAATTGGCGGCACGGCTGAACGTGCTTCGCCGCGCGGGACTGACCTTCGCACCGGAGGCCGGAACGCAGCGTCTGCGCGATGCGATCAACAAAAACGTCACGGAAGAAGAGATCTTCCGCACCACCGGCAAGGCGTTTTCTGCCGGTTGGAGTGCCGTGAAACTGTATTTTATGCTCGGACTTCCGACCGAAACGTTGGAAGACGTCGCCGGAATTGCGCACTTGGGGCAAAAGATCGTCAATTCGTTTTATCAGAATCCCGATCGCCCGAAGGGGAAAGGGGTCACCATTTCGATCAGTTGTTCCTGCTTTGTGCCGAAACCGTTTACACCGTTCCAATGGGAACCGCAGGATACCGCCGAGCAGTTGGCGGAAAAGCAACAACACCTGCGCGACAACGTCACCACCAAAAAGATCTCGTTATCCACGCATGACAACAAGGTCAGTTTTATAGAAGCGGTGTTGGCTCGCGGTGACCGCCGCCTCTGCGCGGTGCTGGAAGAAGTTTGGCGCGGTGGCAGTCGCTTGGATGCGTGGTCGGAATACTTCGATTACGATCGCTGGATGAAGGCCTTTGCCCAATGCGGTCTGGATCCGGCATTTTATGCCAATCGCCGCCGCCCGTACGAGGAAGTTTTGCCGTGGGATCATTTGGATTACGGCGTGACCAAGGAGTTCCTCATCCGCGAAAATAAAAAAGCATATGCCGCACAGACGACCTTAAACTGCCGACAGCAATGCCAAGGCTGCGGCGCGGCCTGCTGGAAGGAGGGTGTTTGCGTTGAGCGTCGCTAATGGATTTTATACCATCCGACTGGTCTTTTCCAAGACCGGTCGTGCCCGCTACATCTCTCATCTGGATCTCAATCGCACGATGACCCGTGTGCTTCGTCGCGCCGGTATTCCTCTGTGGTATACCGAAGGCTTCAACCGTCATCCGTATATCACCTTTGCGGCGCCGCTGTCCCTTGGCAGTGAGAGCCTCTGTGAACGGATGGATTTCCGCCTGACCGACGATTCGCTGACGATGGAGGAGATCGTAGACCGTATCAATGCTTCTATGCCGGAGGGTCTGCGGGCGTTGAAAGCGTCGGAAGCAATTCATAAAGTCTGCCTTCTCGGTTTTGCCGCTTATCGTATGCAGTTGTCGTGTACGGCCGAAGAACTGTCCGCTTTCTTAGCGCAGGAGACGATCGCGGTGGAAAAGAAAGCAAAAAAAGGCGGCACCAAGACGCTGGATATCAAACCGTATCTGGATGTTGCGGCGGTACAAGCGACCGAAAACGGTTGCGAATTGACCGTGACGTTGCCTTGCAGTAACGACGTAACGGTCAATCCGGCCTTGCTGACGTCGGCTTTATCGGCGTTTTGCGGCCGTGAAATCACCGCTTCGGTCTTGCGTTTGGAACTGTACGATCTGCAACGCCGCGTCTTTGTGTGATGTAACAAAATTTTTTGAGAAAAATTATAAAAAACACTTGCAATCCGGAAAAGTGTGTGTTATAATGCTCAAGTATTGGACCGTGGGCGTATTGCGCCTGTACGGGGTTTAATGCACAGGCGCGAAAGCGTCACTACATTAAAGCGGATAGTCCTCTGCCAGTAGGGCATGAATGTCTGGAATTTTAGGAGGAAATTTGAAAATGGATGCTTTGAAACTGATTGCTGCTGACAGCCTGAAGGCTGAGCTGCCGGAGTTTGGTATCGGCGATGTGATCCGCGTGGGTGTTAAGATCCGCGAAGGTAACAACGAGCGTATCCAGTACTTCGAAGGCACGGTTATCGCTATGCGCGGTACCGGCGTGGCCAAGACCTTTACCGTCCGCCGTGTTTCCTACGGTGTCGGTGTGGAACGCGTTTTCCCGTTCCATTCGCCGAGTGTTGCGGAAGTGAAGGTGGTCCGCTATGGTAAGGTCCGCCGTGCGAAGCTCTACTACCTGCGTGATCGCGTTGGTAAGGCTGCGAAGGTCAAAGAGTTGCTGAAGTAATTCGAAACAAAGGGGTTGTCTCGAACCACGGAGCGGAACGTTGCGCTGCCGGTTTTGAGGCAACCTTTTGTTTTTATTTCCATCAAAGGAGGCGATCGTATGCGTGAAAAACCGAATAACGATTTGCGGTCGTCGCTGGCGGAGACCGTTATCCACCTGCTGTTCGATTGGTTGGGCGCTTTGGTGACGGCGCTGGCTGTATTGGTGGTGCTGTTCATCTTTTTGTTTCGCGTAGTCGAGGTGGATGGCGAATCGATGCTGAAGACTCTAAACGACAAAGATCGTTTGGTTCTGTGGACGATCGGCTACCAACCGGAACAAGGCGATATCGTGGTGGTGGATCGGTATACGGCGGCTCCGCTGATCAAACGTGTGATCGGTCTGGAAGGAGACACCGTCCGTGTAGAGGAAGATGCGGTGTACGTCAACGGTCTTCGGCTGGAAGAACCGTATTTGGATGGGTCCTATCCGAACGTTCCCAACGGAATGGAAGTAACCGTGCCGGATGGTTGTGTTTTTGTGATGGGTGATCATCGCAACAACTCCACCGACAGTCGTTCGGAAAGTGTCGGCTGTGTGCGCGAAGAGAACTTGGTCGGCAAAGTCATCTTCCGGTTTTATCCCTTTGACGCCATCGGCGACGTGGATTGAGGTGGCAGATATGGAGAACAAAGCAAACCGCTTTTTGGCGGGTCTTTACGACGTAGTCGAAGTGGCTATTACGGCCTTGGTTATTGCGACTCTTTTGTACGTCGCCGGTTTTCGGCAGGCGCAGGTGGTCGGTGATTCGATGCAAAACACGTTGCAAAGCGGTCAACGTCTGTTGCTGAACAATTTCTTTTATGAACCGTCGCGTGGCGACATTGTGGTCATCAATCGATATCACGCCGAAAAGACCTATTCTGCTCTGGATCTGGAACTGGGAAGAGATGAGCCGTTGATCAAACGGGTGATCGCCGTGGGCGGCGATACGGTACAAGTGGAATCGGATGCGGTGTACGTCAACGGAAAACGGCTGGATGAGCCGTACGTGTATTCTTCTCAGAATATGTTACAGCCGAACGATCCGTACGGTATGACCGTCGAGGTGCCGGAAGGTTATCTCTTTGTGATGGGAGATCATCGTGACGAATCGCTTGACAGCCGCTGGTCGGAAGTCGGTCTGATCAAGACAAGCGACGTGATGGGGAAGGCTGTCTGGCGGTTGACACCGTTTGGCGGTATAGAATGAACGGATGGAGAACGACGATGAACGAGACGATGTCGAAGGATATTCAATGGTTTCCGGGGCATATGACCAAGGCTCGCCGCCGTATGGAAGCGGATCTGGGGAAAGTGGATATGCTGATTGAGATCGTGGATGCCCGTATCCCGATGAGTAGCCGGAATCCCGATCTGCAGGCGTTGGCGCCCAATAAGCCGCGCCTGCTCATTTTAAATAAAGCCGATCTTGCCGATAAGGCGGCGAATGCCCGTTGGAGTGCGTGGTTCCGTCGGCAGGGCTATGCTGTGCTGGAAGCGGATTGCCGCTCCGGCAAGGGTCTGCAACAGCTGAACGTTGCTATCAAGAGCGTGATGGCGGAACAACGCGCCGCTTGGGAGAAGAAGGGGATGGGCGGCCGCCAGATCAAGGCGATGGTGGTCGGTATTCCCAACGTTGGTAAATCTTCTTTTATTAACCGCATCAACCAAAAGGGGAGTAGCGCTAAGACGGAAGACCGCCCCGGCGTAACGCGCGATAACCGCTGGTACGCGGTATCTTCGGACATTCTGTTACTGGACACCCCCGGCGTGTTGTGGCCAAAGTTTCAAGATCAAACGGTGGGTCTTCATCTGGCGTTTACCGGTGCGGTGCGTGATGATATTCTCGATGTGGAAGAACTGGCGTGCGTGTTGCTCAACGTCCTTCGCCGTGAATACGAAGATCGCTTGCGCGAACGGTATAAATTGACCGGCGAACTGGAAGAAGAGGCATACGACCTTCTGCAACAGATCGGCAGAAAGCGCGGAATGCTCGTTTCCGGCGGTGAAGTCAATACCGAGCGGGCGGCGCGTATGCTGTTGGATGAATACCGTGGTGGAAAACTGGGAGCGCTGACGCTGGAGTTTCCACCCGAAGACGGAGAAAATGTATGACAATTTGGGAATTTGACGCCGCTGTGCGTGCGGAAGGCTACCCGATCATTGCGGGAATTGATGAGGCAGGGCGCGGTCCGCTTTGCGGGCCGGTGTGTGCCGCCGCGGTCATTTTGCCGCCGGATCTGGAGATTGCCGGTATCAACGATTCTAAAAAACTGACCGAGAAAAAGCGGGAAGAACTTTTCGATCAAATTACCTCGCGGGCGATTGCTTACGGTATTGGCTTTGCGGAGGTTGAGGAGATCGAGGAGATCAATATTCTCAATGCGACCTATCTGGCAATGTGCCGCGCGGCCGGTCAATTGAGCGAAACACCGGCATTGGTGCTGGTGGACGGTAATCGTACGCCGAGCGGGTTGGAACTGCCGTCCCGTACGGTGGTCAAAGGGGATGCGAAATCCGCTTCGATCGCGGCGGCATCCATTTTGGCGAAAGTAAGCCGTGACCGTCTGCTGTTGGAAATGGATAAACAGTATCCCGAATACGGCTTCGCTCAGCATAAGGGCTACGGCACGGCCGCTCATTATGAGGCATTGCGCAAGTACGGTCCGTGTCCTGCCCACCGCATGTCCTTTTTAAGAAAGTTTTTTGAGGAGCAGTAAGGGATGGCGAAGATTTCATCGGGTGCGGCAGGGGAGATCCTTGCCGCCCGTTTTTTGCTGGATAAAGGATATCGTTTGTTGGCAACCAATTACCGTTCCCGCTTCGGAGAGGTGGATATCATCGCCGAGATCGATCGCTTTTTGGTTTTCGTTGAGGTGAAAACGCGCGGAGAGAATGCCTATTTTGAACCGCGTGAGGCGGTAACGTTATCCAAACGGCAAAAGATCATCAAGGCGGCGATGGGGTATATCGCACAACACCCGACCGATCGGCAACCGCGATTTGATGTGATCGAGGTATATTCCGATCCGAAATCGCCGATGAAGGCCAAAGGGATCCGTCATCTTGAGAACGCATTTGACAATGCCGGAAGTTCCTTCGGATTTTAAGTGTAAAGTTCATTGGCTTTACATAAATTGCGGAATCAAAAGTAGCAGAAAATGCCTCGTTTGCTGATAAGATGAGTGAAAGTAAAGTGATAAACCATTACAGTGAAAACCGAAAATTTTGGTGGTATATTATGCGGAAAAGAAAATGAAGCGTAGCGGCGGAGGCGAAAGTGACTCCGCCGCTGTCTTTTTTGCGAAATGTCTTTTATATTTTTTGTAAAAATTTTCAATTTTTCTTTGACAAATGCGATTCTATATATTATTATATATTATGCGCGCGTTATGCGCGATCGGTTTTTGTTATTAAGGAGTGATTTCATTGTTGTATCAAAGCACGCGAGACAACGCTGTGAAAGTGTCTGCAGCGCGAGCGATCACGCAGGGTATTTCCAAAGACGGCGGCTTGTTTGTTCCGGAAAGCATCCCTTCGCTGTCGGCGGAGGAACTGCGGGCGCTCGTTTCGGCGGATTACGTTCAGCGCGCCACTTGCGTTTTGGGAAAGTTTCTGACGGATTTCACCGCCGATGAGGTGGCGGAATGTGCGCAGATGGCGTATGCTTCCGGTCGGTTCCGCTCGGCGGCGGTCGCGCCGCTTCACGAGTTGGAAGACGGCGTGTACGTGTTGGAACTGTGGCACGGCCCGACTTGTGCTTTTAAAGATATGGCGTTGCAGATCTTGCCGCACTTGATGCGCGTTTCCGCCGGCAAGACTTCGGACGGTAAGGAGATCGTTATTTTGGTCGCCACCTCCGGTGATACCGGTAAAGCGGCATTGGAGGGTTTCCGCGATGCGCCTAACACCAAGATTCTGGTGTTCTATCCCGAAAACGGTGTCAGCGCTATGCAGAAACTGCAGATGGCGACGCAGGAAGGCGAAAACGTCGGCGTCTGCGCGATCCGCGGTAACTTCGATGATGCGCAAAGCGGCGTCAAGACCATCTTTACCAGCAAGGAGATGGGGAACGTTCTTGCGGAGAACGGCAAAATGTTCTCCAGCGCGAACTCTATCAACTGGGGCCGTTTGGTTCCGCAGATCGTCTATTACGTTTCGGCGTATTGCGATCTTCTGCGAGACGGCAAACTGAAGATGGGCGATCCGATCAACGTCTCTGTTCCGACCGGTAATTTCGGTGATATTTTGGCGGCTTACTATGCCAAACAGATGGGCGTGCCGATCGCTAAGTTGATCTGTGCATCCAACCGCAACCGCGTTTTGACCGATTTTATCAACACCGGCGTGTACGACCGTAACCGTGAATTCTTCACCACGACTTCGCCGTCGATGGATATTTTGATCTCGTCGAATCTGGAACGCCTGCTGTACGATCTGTGTGATCGCGACGATACGGCGGTCTCCCAGATGATGGCGGCATTGGCGACCGAAGGTAAGTATATGGTGCCGGCTACGGTGAAGGAAAAGATCTCTTCGCTGTTTGCGGCCGCTTGCTGTGACGATGCACAGACCGCCGAAACGATCAAGACGGTGTACGATAAGCACGGTTATCTTTGTGATACGCACACGGCCGTCGGCGTATATGCGTACGAGCAGTATCGCGCCGAGACGGGCGACACCACCCCGACGGTCATCGCTTCGACCGCCAACCCGTACAAGTTCCCTGCCAGCGTGCTTGGCGCCTTGTGCGATGATGATGCGGCGGATGAATTTACCAAGGCCGAACGCCTGCATGCGTTGACCGGCACGGAAATTCCCGCTCCGTTATCCGGCTTGCAGGGTAAGACCCCGCGTTTTACCGAGGTCTGCGACAAAGAAGATATGCGCCGCGTCGTGTTGCGGTCGTTGGGCATCGGTGAGTGATATGGCGGTATACGCGATTGCGGATCTCCATTTATCGCTCGGTGCCGATAAGCCGATGGACGTGTTTCAAGGTTGGCAAGACTACGTCGACCGTTTGGAAAACGTCTGGCGGAAATTGATCACACCGGATGATATCGTGGTGATTCCCGGGGATATCTCTTGGGCGATGAGTCTGGAGGATACCGAAGCGGATTTTTCCTTTCTGCATTCCCTGCCCGGTCGAAAGTTGCTGTTAAAAGGCAATCACGATTACTGGTGGTGTACCCGCCGAAAGATGGATGCCTTCTTTGCAGAGCGTGGCTTTGATTCGTTGACTATCGTACATAACGATGCGGTCGCCGTTTCGGAGGAATACGCCGTATGCGGAACGCGAGGTTGGTTTTTTGATGCGGAAGCCGATGCTGACAAAAAGGTATTGCTCCGCGAGGTCGGTCGGCTGAAAGCGTCTTTGAATGCCGCTATCCGGTTGGGGCGCAAGCCGCTGGTATTTCTTCATTATCCGCCGGTCTGCAACGGACAGGAATGTCCGGAACTGATGCAGGTGCTGAAGGATTATGCGGTGACCGATTGTTACTACGGTCATATTCACGGCCCCGGTATCCGTACCGCCGTCAACGGCGAATACGATGGCATTACCTTTCATCTGGTGTCGGCGGACGCGCTTCGCTTCTGCCCGCTCAAGGTGTTGTGATGCCGAAATCTCAAATTTTGTCACGATATGGTGTGGAATTATCTACCGCACTATGTTATAATGAAAATGAAAAAGTGCAATGCACAAGTTACTAGGAGGATGTAAACAATGAGTCTGAAAAATGCTGTCAAAACCGAAACTGCCAACCGCGTTGAGTTGGAGATCGTCGTCGACGCCGAAACCTTTGAGAAAGCGGTACAGGCCGCTTATCGCAAGAATGTCGGCAAGATCAACGTTCCCGGCTTCCGCAAGGGCAAGGCTCCGCGTGCGCTTATTGAAAAGTTGTACGGTGCGGACGTCTTCTATGAGGATGCGATGAATGCGGTGTATCCGGATGCGCTGGATGGCGCCATCAAAGAGAGCGGTTATGAGTTCGTGGAAGATAAGATTGATCTGGATGTTGTCTCCGTCGGTAAGGAAGGTATGACCTTCAAAGCGGTCATCACCGTCAAGCCGGAGATCGAGATTGAGGGTTACTTTGGCTTGAAGGCGGAGAAACCGGATGCCACTGTGACCGATGCCGATGTGGATGCCGAACTGGCGGCTCTGCAGGACCGTCAGGCGCGTCTTGTGACGGTGGAAGGCCGTGCGGCGCAGTTGGAAGATACCGTCACCTTCGATTTTGAAGGCTTTGTTGACGGTGTCGCTTTCGAGGGCGGCAAAGGCGAGAACTATTCGCTGAAACTGGGTTCCGGTCAGTTTATTCCGGGCTTTGAGGAGCAGATCGTCGGTAAGTCGGTCGACGAGGAATTTGACGTCAACGTGACCTTCCCGGAAGAGTATCACGCCGCTGAACTGGCGGGCAAGCCGGCGGTCTTCAAGTGCAAACTGCACGAGATCAAGAACCGCGAAGTGCCGGAACTCAACGATGATCTGGCTAAGGACTGCAGCGAGTTTGATACGCTTGACGAGTTGAAGGCGGATACCCGCAAGAAGTTGGAAGAGAAAAAGGCGGCGGAAGCCGACAACGCTTACGAGACTGCGCTGGCTGAGCAGTTGGCCGGTTTGGTGCAGGGCGAGATTCCGGAAGCGATGTATGAGAATGCGGTCAACGATCAGGTCAACAGCTTTGATCAGCGCCTGCGTATGCAGGGTCTGGAACTGGCACAGTACCTGCAGTTCACCGGTATGACCATGGATGATTTCCGCAAGAATTTTCGTCCGCAGGCCGAACTGCAGACCAAGGTGCGTTTGGCTCTCGAGGCGATCGCCAAGAAGGAAAACGTGGAAGTGACCGAGGAAGATATCAACGCTGAGTACGACAAGATGGCCGAGCAGTACAATATGGAAGCCGATAAGATCAAGGCGCTCATCAATGCCGATGCCATCAAAGCGGACAAGTCGGTTGAGAAGGCGATGACTCTGGTGAAGGAAAACGCCAAGGTTGCCAAGAAGACCGCGAAGAAGTCCACCGCCAAGAAAGCGAAGGCGGAGGAGAAGACCGAGGAATAAAATCCGCGGTTTCGTCCTATAATTTTTTGAACGATCAAAAGAAAGAAAGGTGTTTGTTATGAGTTTGGTTCCTTACGTGGTCGAACAGACCAGCCGCGGTGAACGCAGCTACGATATTTTTTCCCGTCTGCTTAACGATCGCATCATTATGCTTTGCGATGAAGTGAATGACGCGACCGCTTCGCTGGTGGTGGCGCAGTTGCTGTATCTGGAAGGACAGGATCCGGACAAGGATATTCACCTGTATATCAATAGCCCCGGCGGTTCCATTTCCGCCGGTATGGCTATCTATGACACCATGCAGTTTATCAAGTGCGACGTGTCTACCATCTGCATCGGTATGGCTGCCAGTATGGGGGCGTTCCTGCTGGCTGCCGGTGCAAAGGGCAAGCGTATGGCACTGCCGAACAGCGAGATCATGATCCATCAGCCGCTCGGTGGCGCACAGGGTCAGGCCAGCGATATTAAGATTCAGGCCGAGCATATCCTGTCCATTCGTAGCCGTGTCAACCGTATGTTGTCCGAGATGACCGGTCAGCCGCTTGAGACGATCGAGCGGGATACCGAGCGGGATAACTGGATGACCGCGGATGCGGCTTGCCAGTACGGTTTGGTCGATAAAGTGATCGACAAGCGTGCCTGAACAACGATGATGGAAGTGAGGAACAACCATGCCTAAAAACGACGGAACCCGTTCGGTCCATTGTTCCTTCTGCGGTAAATCGCAGGAGGAGGTATATCGGCTGTTGGCCGGTCCGGGTGTGTTCATCTGCAACGAATGCGTATCACAATGCGAAAACATTTTGCGCGAGGGGGATGAATTGCCGACAAAGTCCACTAAGGATGATGCACCGGCTCGCCTGCCGACGCCGAAGGAACTCAAGACGCAATTGGACGAATACGTGATCGGACAGGATGAGGCAAAGGTGGCACTGTCTGTGGCAGTGTATAACCACTACAAGCGCATCTTCTACCGCGCGCCGGAAGATCCCGAGATCGGTAAGAGTAACGTGTTGTTACTTGGCCCGACCGGTGTGGGTAAGACGGCTTTGGCACAGACGTTGGCGCGTATTTTGGACGTGCCGTTTGCTATCACCGACGCCACTACGCTGACCGAGGCCGGTTATGTCGGCGAAGACGTGGAAAATATTTTGCTCCGTTTGATTCAGGCGGCGGACGGTGATATTGAGAAAGCACAGCGCGGTATCATCTATATTGATGAGATTGACAAGATTTCCCGTCGCAGTGAGAACCCGTCAATCACCCGCGATGTCAGCGGTGAGGGCGTACAACAGGCACTCTTAAAGATTTTAGAGGGTACGGTTGCCAACGTTCCGCCCAACGGCGGTCGGAAGCATCCGCAGATGGATTGTCTGCAGATCGATACCACCAACATTCTGTTTATTTTGGGCGGCGCTTTCGATGGTTTGGAAAAGATCATCGAAAAACGTCTCTCGACCGGTTCGCTCGGCTTTGGCGGCGACGTGAGATCCAAAGCGGATTTCTCCCGCGAGAAGTTGTTGCAACAAGTCGTTCCGCAGGATATCATCCGCTATGGCTTGATCCCTGAATTGGTCGGCCGTATGCCGGTCGTGACCACTTTACACGCGCTGGATGCCGATGCCTTGGTGCGCATTTTGAAAGAGCCCAAGAACTCTATTCTCAAGCAGTACACCTATCTGTTTGATCTGGACGGTGTACGCTTGGTGATGGATGATGAGGCGCTCCGCGCGGTTGCCGAAAAGACGCTGGAACGAAAGACCGGTGCCCGTGGCCTCCGTGCGGTTATAGAAGAACTGCTGACTCCTTGGATGTTTGAGGTGCCCTCTGATCCGACGATCGAGCAGATCAATTTCAACGAGGCTTGCATCAAGGACGGCGCCGATCCTTTGGTGGAGCGGAATGCGAACCGTAAACCGGCTCGCATCCGCGTGCCTTCCACGCGTAAGAACGCCCACCGTAAGATCAGTGTATAACCCACAGTTTAGGAAAGCGTAATTATTATGAGTATGGCTAATGCAAAAGTTCTACGCCATAAAGCCCTGCCCCTGCTTGCTTTGCGGGGGCTTGTGGTTTTTCCGGGCGTAGTATACCATTTGGATGTCGGCCGCAAGAAGTCGCTGGAAGCGCTTCGCACGGCGATGTCCCGTGATCAAATGCTGTTTTTGGTCACCCAACAAAGCGAAGAAACCGAAGCGCCGACCTTGGATGAGTTGTATCCGGTTGGTGTGGTGGCGGCTGTTCGGCAGATCTTGAAACTGCCGGGGGACGGCTTGCGCGTGTTGGTAGAAGGTCTCTATCGCGCGAAGGTGGTCGACGTCAATCAGGCAGAGCCGTTTTATCACGTCGAAGTGACGGAATGCAGAGAACGCTCGGTTGCTGACCCGCTTCGCGAGGAGGCGTATATCCGCCGCTTGGTGAGCCGTTACTACGAATACGACAAACTATTGGTAGAGCACAACGCAGAATCGGATATTCGCTTGACCGATGATCTGACCTGTGCGGAGGTAATCGACCGTATTGCTTCGGCTTTGCCGCTGAAAACGGAAGAGAAGGAACGTATTCTGTCGCTGGCAACCGTCTCGGTACGTGCGGAATTTTTGTTAAATCTGCTTGAGCGGGAATACCGTGTGATGGAACTGGAAAACCGGATCAACCAGCGTGTACAGGATCAGGTGGACGATAATCAACGGGATTATTATCTCCGTGAGCAGATCAAAGCAATCAACGAGGAACTCGGTAACGGTGAAGATCCCACGCAGGAGGCGGCAGAATACCGCGCCAAGATCGAAAAACTGGATGCCTCGGATGAAGTCAAGAACGTTCTGCTTAAGGAATGCCGCAAGTTGGAAAAAATGCCGGATGGTTCGCATGAGGCGACGGTCGTTCGCCTGTATTTGGATACCTGTTTGGAACTCCCTTGGAATACTTACTGCGAAGAGAATCTGGATCTGAAAAAAGCACGCGAAGTCCTTGACCGCGATCACTACGGTATGCAGAAGGTGAAAGAACGAGTCATCGAGATGTTGGCGGTGCGTCACCTGCAACCGAAACTCAAAGGACAGATCGTTTGCTTGGTCGGCCCTCCCGGCGTCGGTAAGACTTCGATCGCCCGCTCGGTTGCGGAAACGACCGGTCGGCCGTACGTCCGTGTGTCGCTTGGCGGTGTACGGGATGAATCGGAGATTCGCGGTCATCGCCGCACCTACATTGGCGCGATGATGGGGCGCATTATGAATGCGATGAAACGCGCCAAGGTGAAAAACCCGCTCATTCTGCTCGATGAGATCGATAAACTGTCCCACGATTTTAATGGCGATCCCGCCTCGGCGTTGTTGGAAGTGTTGGATGCGGAACAGAATTTTGCATTCACCGATCGTTATGTGGATATGCCGTTTGATCTGTCGGATGTTCTGTTTATGACCACGGCGAACGATGCCGGCAACATTCCCAGTCCGCTGTATGACCGAATGGACGTCATCCAACTCGGCAGTTATACGGCAGAGGAAAAATGGCATATTGCCAAGCAACACCTGCTTCCGAAGCAGATCAAGGCCAACGGGCTCAAACCCTCGCAACTGCGCGTTTCGGATGACGTGCTTCGCGAGATCATTGACGGTTACACCCGTGAGGCCGGCGTTCGCCAATTGGAACGTGAGATCGGTAAACTGTGCCGCAAGGCGGCTTGCCGCATTGTGGATGGTTCTGCCAAGCGCGTAACGGTCAATGCGGTAGAGACCTTGCTTGGCCCTCGTAAGTTCAAACCGGACGTCCTAAATAAAAAGGATGAGATCGGTGTCGTGAACGGTTTGGCGTGGACCAGCGTCGGCGGTGAGTTATTGCCGATCGAAGTGGCTATTCTGGACGGCACCGGCAAGATCGAACTGACCGGCTCGCTTGGTGACGTGATGAAGGAATCGGCACGTATTGCCATCAGTTATGCGCGTGCCCATGCCAAAGAATGGAACATCGATTCCGACTTCTACAAGAACAAGGATATACATATCCATGCTCCCGAAGGGGCGGTGCCGAAGGATGGACCCTCGGCCGGCATTGCCATGACCACCGCGCTCATCTCCGCACTGACCGGTATTCCGGTACGCCATGATGTGGCGATGACCGGTGAGATCTCCCTTCGCGGTCATGTACTGCCGATCGGCGGTCTGCGCGAGAAATCGATGGCGGCGTATACGCACGGTATGACTCGCGTGATCATTCCGGAGGAAAACACACCGGATCTGGCAGAGGTGGATGAGGCTGTTAAGAAGGGATTGCAGTTTGTTCCTGTTAAGTATTACGAAGAAGTGATGGCGCTGGCGCTTACGGATCTGCCGAATAAAGCGGTAACCGCCCACGAGAAAGCCGAAACACCGTTGATGCCTCTTCCGAAAGAAAACCGCAAACCCTACACCCATCGAACGTAAAGGAGAAACGTATGAGAGGTGATAAAGCGTTTTTTGAGACGGCGGCCGCTTTGCCGGAGCAATTGAAGGAGTCAACCGTGCCGGAAATTGCCTTCTCCGGCCACTCTAATGTCGGCAAGTCCTCGCTGATTAACTGTTTGTTAGGACGGCGCGGATTGGCCCGTACTTCGGCTACTCCCGGAAAGACCGCTACTATCAACTTCTATCGTGTAGACGATTGCCGCTTTGTCGATCTTCCCGGCTATGGCTACGCCAAAGTTTCCAATGCTGAAAAGAAACGCTGGGCATCGCTGATCAGCGGCTATTTTGCGGATGACCGTGACCTTCGCTTGGTCGTGCAGTTGATTGATTGCCGCCACAAGATGACTAAGGAAGACGAGCAAATGATCGATTTTCTGGTCGAAGGCGGTTTTCCGTTCGTCGTGGTGTTAACCAAGTTTGATAAACTCAATAAGACCGAACGAGAAAAGCAACTGGCGTTTTTCCGTGACGTGTTTGCTGATTTGGAAGGTCTCTCCATCATTCCGTTTTCTTCGGAAAAAGGAGAGGGGAAAGAGGAACTTCTCGAACTGCTCTCGCTGGCTTTACAAGACGAATAATCCCATAAAAAGTACCGCCGTTTACGGCAGGTACTTTTACATTTCTGACCATTTTCTTTGTTATTATTGCACAAAAAGAAAGTGATTACAATTTGTTGTTTCTTGTGCTTTTATACTTGAAAATCACCACACACAAGACTATAATTTATTCTGTTGATTTATATAGGATATATTATATATCTATACATTATTTCACGTGAATCGGGAGTGATGGAAATGCAAATGAAGAAGCATTCGAAAGTGGTTATGGCGCTATTCTCTGTGATTGCCATGTTGTTTGTTGCCGTGCCGATGATTGCTGTGCCTGTCGTGGCTGGCACGGAGGATCTGCTGCTGGGCATCGGTTCGTTTGAGGACGAAACCATGACCGGATGGCAGGTTGGCACAGCCGGTGAGGTTAGCGTTGATCATGCGGTATATCATAGCGGCACGGCTTCGCTGAAGCTGGACCGAACCGCAATGGCGACGGATGACACGACCTCGGTACATATTACGCAATCCAAGGAAAATGATTGTGCCTATTATTTGCCGGTTATGCCGAATACGCAGTATACCGTCAGTTTATGGTATAAGGTCAATGTGGGCGCGCAGTTGTATTTCGATTTCGATGGCTATGCAGATGCGGCTGCCGCGATGGCTGACGAGCGCAGCGGGTGCGTTTATGGTGTTGCGGCTCAAAACGTGGACGGTGATCGTGATTGGACGCAACTGACGTTCTCTTTCCTGACGAGCGAGAACGTGAACTTACTGAAGATTTCGGTTGCCAACAACGGCTACTCCGGCATTGCGTGGGTGGATGATGTTACAATGAGTGAACATCAGCACACCGATAGCAATAGCGATAACTATTGCGATATGACAATGGCAATTTTCGGCGGTGACCGCAACACGACTTGTGGAGCTGTTATTGATTCTTCCGTTGTATCGCACGAGATCGTTATTGGCGATTTTGAGGGAACGCACGGTTGGATCGCAGAGGGAACCGGAAGCAGCGTCTCGTCTAATAACACGATGCGTGGTACCGGCGCTTTGGAATTAGCCCGTTCGTCCGGAGCCTGCTATGCACGAAAGCTGGTTTCCTTAGAACCCAACACGGTGTATGTACTTTCTTATTGGTATAATACGACCGCAGACACGACGCTGCAGGCGTATGCATATGGCTATGATTCGGCTTGCACTACCAATTTGGGCGGAAAATCGCTGAAGGTGACGTATAATAATACTTGGGGCATATGGACGCAGACCTCTGTCGTTTTCAAAACGGACAGCGACGCGATGACCAACGTGCAGTTCCAGTTCATCAATCAGACGGACGGCGAAACGGCCTATGTCGATCAGGTGACAATCTCCAAGCATACTCATAACGACGAAAACGGCAACGGTTTCTGCGATGCGACCGAAATCCATTGCATTGCCGGAAAGACCGTGGAGTCCTGCCCGGAAAAATTTAATCAGGAACTGATTGGTGACCCGTCGTTTGAAAATGCTTCCCTTATTGGTAACTGGGGCGGCAAAGGCTCAGTTACCGCAAGTTATGCCCGCACCGGCAACCAGTCGTTGCTGTTGCCGGCACCGGTTGACGGTAGCACTCAATTGGCTACGTATACGGCGTATAATATCGTCGCCGGAGAGACTTACCGCCTTTCCTATTGGGTTTATAATCCGGGCACGGTCGGCAACGTCCGCCTTTCCTATACGCAGTTCAGCATTTCCGGGGGATCATGGGTATCAAAAGGATCTTTGTATGATCTTTATATGGTAGGAAATACCGGCAACGATTGGAAACTGGTTTCGATTGATATTCTTGCCAAGGAAGACGTATCGATTTTTCAGTTCAGTGTGAACGTTTCTGCTGCAGGAAAGGTAGCGGCTTATATTGACGATATGTCGCTAGTCCATATCGGCAATATGAGTATGGAAGACGAAACGGTCGAGGGCAACCTGCACTACAACCCATCGAGCGACGCCGGCACGTCTACCAGTTTCACAATGATTGGTAACGCGTATCTTTCTGCCGGTGTGGCACAGTTGGCTGTTACGCAAGGTGTGAAAACCTATATCCAGACTCCGTCGATCACGGTGGAGGGCGATGCTATTTATACACTGACTTTTTGGGCGAAAGCCATCGATGTCGATAAAGCAAGCTTCAACGTATATATGACCGGTTCCGGCGGTACTCTTCGCGGTTGGATCGACTATGCGCTGGGGCAGGATCAAACGATTACGGGGGATACTGATGGTTGGGTAAAGAAAACGATTTCGTTTACGACCCGCAAAGCCGGATGGATTGCCATCGGTTATCGAAATTATGATACGACCGGTACGACCGGCACCATCTATCTCGATAACTTCTCTTTGGTTCGTTCGCATGTACCGGCTAACCACGGTGGCGACTATTTGATGCCGTCTTCTTTGAGTGATAGCAACCTCTTGGCTGCCGGATCGTTTGATTCGATTACCTACTGGAACATTGGTAACAACTCCGGTATCGGTGTTGATGAGGTTGTTAGCGGCGTGGCGGTCATTCGCCCCGGTTACAAAGAAGGTGTGGCCAACCCCGACTACCTTCAGTCCAATCACACGGCTTCGGCACTGACTGCCGGTAAGTGGTACCAGATTTCGTTCTGGATCTATATCGTTCCGGACAGCAATTTGAAGGCCGATCTGTTCCTTTCTGGCGGTGGTGCTGGCGGTTGGAAGCAGAAGACGATTCCTTGCGAGACCGGAAAATGGGTGCGTGTATGCCGCTATTTTGAAGCGAAAGCGGATGAGAAGGTATATATCGGTTTCCGCGATACCAGCACTGGTGCGGCGGTCTCCGGCGCCTTCTATATTGATGACGTGGCGATCTGTGAATTGAATTCGATAAAGTTTACCGGCACGCAGGCAACGCTGAGTGAGCAGATCCATCTCAACTATCATTTCCAGATGCCTAAAGCATTGGTTGAAAGCGGCTATTTTGCAAATGCCAATATCCGTTTGACGGTAGCCGGTAAAACCCAGACGGTCTCGTTTGCCTCGGCAACGGCTGTCAGCAGCGACGATACGACCAATACTTACTATGTGCCGGTCACTGTTCCGGCGGCGCAGATGGCAGAGAACATCACCGCCGAGCTGGAATTGAATGGCGGTGACCGTAGCACGGTAATGTATGACGGCGCGGCAACTTATTCAGCCCCGAACTTCTCGGTCAAGCAGAACGCCGATGAGGTAATTGCCAGCGGAACGGCGGCGGAGGCTGCTGCCGCTAAGGCGATGCTCAACTACGGTACGATGGCGCAGTATTACTTCCTGTCGGATGACGGCGGTGATTTTGCCAACCCGCCGCTGTTCGCTAACAGTTCGCTCGTTGATGCGGATCGTTTCGATAAGAGCGAGACAGAGGCGTTTCAGTCACTTGTCGGTGATCTGAGTGGCTTCGCTGCGAATTACAGCGGATCGAATAGCGATTTTGTCGGTTACACGCTGATTCATAAGGATACGACCAGCGTACGTTTCTTCGTCAAGTCTGCTGACACGAAGGTGACGATCGACGGTGTTGCGCAGACCCTGAAGGCGCACAAGAACGGCTATTATTACGCTGAGATCGCCAACATCAAGGCGGTTGACCTCGATGCCACCCATACGCTGGTGATCGGCAATACGCTAACGGTCAGCAACGTCGGTGTCTGTTCGGTTGCGAAGACGGTTATTGAAGACAACACTAAGTCGGTTAATTTCCGCAATATGATGATCGCACTGATCCTGTATGCACAGGCAGTGGATCAACTGTAAGATGGGAGGGAACAGTCAATGAAAATGTATATGAAACCGGAGCTGGAGCTTCTTCGTCTGACTGCTGCCTGCATCTTCACGGCAAGCGGCGATCCGGATGAATGGGAGACGGATATTGTGACGCCGGAGGACGATTACAATGCCGACTCGGATGACGCTTAAATAAACAAAAATAAAAGTCTCGGAAGAATTCTTCCGAGACTTTTATTTTTTAGGAATCAGACAGCGCTGACAAAATCGCGCATATTGTACAGACCGGCGGGCTTGCCGATCAAGAATAAAGCGGCATTTATTGCACCGACCGCGAACAATTCCTTGGAGGCGGCGTGATGGGAGAGGGTAATGACCTCATCCCGTCCGCAGAACATCACGTCATGTTCTCCGACGATGGTGCCGCCACGGATGGCGGAGATACCGATCTCGTGCTTGTCGCGCTTCTCCCGTTTGGAGTGGCGCTCGTATACGTAAGTCGGCTCGTAGGAAAGTCCTTCTTTGACGGCGTCCGCCAGCATCAAAGCCGTACCGGAGGGGGCATCCACCTTCTGATTGTGGTGTTTTTCGAGAATCTCCACGTCAAAATCATCGCCCAGTACGGCGGCGGCCTTACGGGCCAATTCCGCTAACAGGCTGACGCCGATGGACATATTCGCACTGAAAAATACCGGTACGCTTTCAGCGGCTTTCGCCATTTTAACTTTGTCCTCGTCGGAAAGTCCGGTCGTGCAAATGACGGCCGGAATGCGTTTCTCAACGGCGTACTGCAGTACGCCGGAAAGGCTCTCCGGTCTGGAGAAATCAATGATCACGTCGGCGGGAACCGAACAGTTAACGGGGGAGGCAAACACCGGATAACCGCCGGTTGAGGCGGTGTTGATATCGAAACCGGCAACCACTTCGCAATCATCGCGGGTGGCAATGCACTGTGTCAACATACGTCCCATTTTTCCGTTGCAACCGCACAGAATGATTCTCGTCATAGATTTGTAACTTCCTTTCACGGAGTTGCTCACTGAATGAGACCGTACTTTTTCAGTGCGTTAGCCACTTTGGCTTTTCCGGCTTCATCCATCTCATAGAGAGGCATACGGCACGGGCCGGCGTTCCAGCCCAGTAAATTCATGGCTTCTTTTACCGGAATGGGATTGACGTCACAGAAGAGGGAGTTGGCGAGTTCCAGATATTCCAGTTGCATCGCAATGCTGCCGGCGATGTCACCGTCAAACCATTTCTGGCAGATCTCGTGAGTTTCCGTCGGGATAACGTTGGAAAGCACCGAGATGACGCCTTTGCCGCCTAAAGCAAGAATAGGGGTGATCTGGTCATCGTTGCCGGAATAGATATCGATATCGCACTCCGCGGCGATACGAGCGGTCGCGGAAAAATCGCCGCTGGCCTGCTTGATCGCTACAATATTCGGGATCTTGGAAAGCGCTACGACCGTATCCGGCTGAATGTTGACGCCGCAACGGGAGGGGACGTTGTACAAGATGATCGGCAGGTTGACCGCCTCGGCGACCGCCTTGTAGTGGGCGATCAGACCGCGTTGCGAGGTCTTGTTGTAGTAAGGTGTGACCAACAGTAAGGCATCGGCACCGACCGCTTCTGCATCCTTGGAAAGTTGGATGCAGTAGGCGGTATCATTCGAGCCGGTACCGGCAATGACCGGCACACGGCCGGCGGTCTGCTCGACTGCCACGCGAATGACTTCGACGTGCTCTTCGTGATCAAGTGTGGGGGACTCGCCGGTGGTGCCGCAGGCGATGATCGCATCGCTGCCGCGGGTGATCTGATCGTCGATAATACGGCGGAATTCATCATAATTGACCGTGCCGTCTGCGTACATCGGGGTGATGATCGCTACACCGGCACCGGTAAACACAGTTTGCTTACTCATAAAAATACCTCCGTTCAAACGGCTTTAGATATAATGCTCCGCGCAAAGCAGTTCGGCCAGTAACACCGCGCCGCCGGCCGCACCGCGCAGCGTGTTATGCGAGAGACCGACGAACTTATAGTCATACTGCGAGTCTTCGCGCAAACGACCGATGGAGATCGCCATACCGTTTTCCAAATTGCGATGGAGTTTGGTCTGCGGCATATTGTCTTCGGTAAAATAGTGCAAGAATTGCTTCGGAGCGCTGGGAAGTTCCAATTCCTGTGCACGGCCGGCAAAGGTGTTCCAGTCCTCAATGATCTGTTCCTTGGTCGGTTTGTTTTCGAAATCGCAGAACACAGCCGCAAAGTGACCGTCGGTCACCGGCACGCGCAGGCACTGCGCCGTAAAGGCAGGAGTCTCGGCAAGAACGATCTTGTCGCCTTCGATCTTGCCCCAGATCTTCAGCGGCTCGCGCTCAGACTTTTCTTCTTCGCCGCCGATATAGGGGATAACGTTATCCACCATTTCCGGCCAACGCTCAAAGGTCTTGCCGGCACCGGAGATCGCCTGATAGGTGCAAACGAGTGCCCGCTTGATGCCGTATTTCGACAGCGGATACAGCGCCGGAACGTAACTCTGCAACGAGCAGTTGGATTTAACGGCGATAAAGCCGCGTTTGGTGCCAAGGCGTTTGCGTTGCGACGGGATGATATGGATATGCTCCGGATTGATCTCCGGAATGACCATCGGCACGTCGGGGGTGAAGCGGTTGGCGCTATTGTTGGAGACGATGGGGCACTCCGCTTTGGCATATTTTTCTTCGAGAGCAAGGATCTCCGCTTTCGGCATATTGACCGCACAGAAGCAAAAATCGACCTTCGAAACGATCTCATCGATGTCCTTTTCTGCATCGTAAACGGGCATATCCTCGTATTTTTTCGGCATCGGCGTCGTCATAGCCCAGCGGTCGCCGACAGCCTCTTTGTATGATTTGCCGGCCGAGTTGCTGCTGGCGGCCATGGCTGTTACAGTAAACCACGGATGATTCTCCAACAGCGTTGCAAAACGCTGACCGACCATACCGGTGCATCCGATAATGCCTACGTTAAAATTCATTGAATTTTCTTCCTTTCTGCTATTGCCTTTGGTAACTAAAAAGTATATAATAATATACATACTAATCATATCACTTAATATACTCTATGTCAAATGATTTCCGTCTGGAAATTTAAGAAAATAGCCATTTTTTTGAAAAAGAGGTACCTATGACTCCTTTGACCAAAACAAGCGATTATTTTTATGATCTGCCGACCGAATTGATCGCGCAGGAACCGATAGAACCGCGTGACCATTCGCGTCTATTATTGATGGATAAGCAGAGTGGAGAATTACAGGATAAGCGTTTCTTCGATATCGCGGATTGCCTTGAAAGCGGAGACACCCTGATCCTGAATGATAGCCGCGTACTTCCCGCCCGTATCTACGGCAAGCGGCAGATCAGTGGTTCGACAGTGGAACTGCTGCTTCTGCATACGGCCGGCAATGATGAATGGGAAGTGCTGGCCGGTCCGGGGCGGCACGCCAAGGTAGGGGATACCCTGATTTTCGGTGACGGTCAATTGACCGCCAAAGTGCTGGATATCGTCAACGAGGGGAATCGTCTGGTCAAGTTCTCTTATGAAGGAAATTTCTATAATATTCTTGAAGAAATCGGCCAGATGCCGCTACCGCCGTATATCACGAAAAAGTTAGAAAATCAGGAACGCTACCAAACCGTCTACTCGCGTGAGGTCGGCTCGGCCGCCGCCCCGACTGCCGGCCTGCATTTTACGCCGGAACTGCTCGAAAAATTGAAAAACAAGGGTGTCAACATTGGTTTTGTGACCCTTCACGTCGGGTTGGGCACTTTCCGGCCTGTAAAGGTGGATAACATTACAGACCATAAAATGCATGCGGAGCATTATGAACTGTCGGAGGAGACGGCGGATCTGATCAATCGGACCAAAGCGGCAGGAAAACGTGTGATTGCGGTTGGGACGACCAGTTGCCGCACGTTAGAAAGCATTGGGATGAAAGAGGGAAAAATCGAGGCAAAAGAAGGCTGGACAGAGATTTTCATCTATCCGGGCTATACCTTCTCTGTGCTGGACGGACTGATCACCAATTTCCATTTGCCGGAGAGCACGCTGATTATGCTGGTCAGCGCATTTGCCGGTTATCAGCCGACAATGAACGCCTATAAGCATGCCGTTAAAGAGCAATATCGCTTTTTCAGTTTCGGCGATGCGATGGCAATACTGTAAAGGGGAAATACTGTACAATGAAGATAATTAAGAAGATCGGATCGGCCCGCCGCGGTGAGTTCCAAACGGTGCACGGGACGGTGCAGACGCCCGCTTTTATGAATGTGGCGACCTGTGGCGCTATTAAGGGTGGGCTGGATGCAGAGGATCTGCGCACGGTCGGCTGTCAGGTGATGCTCTGCAACACCTACCATATGCATCTTCGCCCCGGTGATCGGTTGGTGCACGACCTCGGCGGTCTGCATAAGTTCACCGACTGGCGTGGACCCATTCTCACCGACAGCGGCGGATTTCAAGTGTTTTCGCTGGCAAACTTACGCAAGATCACGGAAGAAGGGGTGCGTTTTTCGTCGCATATTGATGGCAGTAAACTGTTTATCGGGCCGGAAGAGAGTATGCAGATCCAGTCTAATCTCGCTTCTACGATTGCGATGGCGTTTGATGAATGCGTGGAAAATCCCGCCGATCATCACTATTCGGCGGCTTCCTGCGCGCGCACTACGCGTTGGCTTGAGCGTTGCCAAAAAGAAATGGCGCGGTTAAATTCGTTGCCGGAAACGATCAATAAACAGCAACTGCTGTTTGGTATCAATCAAGGTTGTACCTATGAGGACCTCCGTGTAGCGCATATGAAAGAAATCGCCACGATGGGACTTGACGGCTATGCGATCGGCGGTTTAGCGGTCGGTGAACCGACCGACGTGATGTATCGGGTGATCGAAGCGGTCGAGCCGCACATGCCGAGTGATAAGATCCGTTATTTGATGGGGGTCGGTACGCCGGTTAACATCCTTGAGGCGGTCCATCGCGGCGTGGACTTGTTTGACTGCGTGATGCCGCCGCGTAATGCGCGTCACGGACACGTCTTTACTTGGCAAGGCCGTCGCAATCTCAACAACGAAAAGTACGCTCGCGATCTACTGCCGATTGACGAAGAATGTGATTGTCCTACCTGCCGCCGTCACTCCCGTGCTTATATTCGCCATCTGTTTAAGGCAAACGAGATGTTGGCTATGCGCCTTTGCGTGATCCACAACCTTCATTTCTATAATACGCTGATGGAGCGAATTCGTGAAAGTATGGATAACGGGACGTGGGAACAATTTTATGACCGAAACCGTATGGTGTTGGATATCAGAATATAAGAAAAGGGCTGTCGGTGACAGCCCTTTTCTTATTTAAATTGCAGACTCTGAGCAACGGCAAGTTGGTCGCAACGTTCGTTTTCCGGATGTCCGGCATGCCCTTTGATCCAAACGAAGGTTACCTGATGAATGTCCAGTAGTGTTAGCAGTTTTTCCCACAGATCGGCATTGAGTGCCGGCTTCTTGTCGGCTTTGCGCCAACCGTTTTGTTTCCACGATCGTGCCCAGCCTTTTTCGATGCCGTCCACAACGTAGCGGGAATCGCTTTGAATGGTGACGTGACACGGTTCTTTCAGTGCCGCTAAACCATTGATGACCGCCAACAGTTCCATCCGGTTATTGGTGGTATCGGCTTCGCCGCCGGACAGTTCTTTCTCAGCGGTACCGTAGCGTAGAATGGTACCCCAACCGCCCGGTCCCGGATTGCCGGAACAGGCTCCGTCGGTAAACATAAGAACGTTCTTCAAATGGCATCCCTCCATTTTTCTGCTCATATTATAACATATTTTTTCAAATGTGCAAGTTATAACGAAAAAAAGAGGGCAATACTTTGTTCGGAAGGTTCAGAAACGGTTGACAAGTTTCGCTTTTGCGTCTATAATAGAAACTGCTATAATATTATATATTAGCGCGTATGCGCAATTAAATAAATCGCAGACAGAGCGGTGGCTTGCTGACGGGCAGGTATCGGAGCCGTTTTTGTCTGCAAAGGAGGTAATCATTTGAGTTATGACAAAAAGAAGCAGAGCGGTTTTGACGATATCGCGGCTGCTGCACAGCAGGAAGAAAGGATGAGTCTGCGTCGCCGAGCGGCACAGTGGAGTTTAGCGCAACCGACTTCGCCGATTGCCGATCCGTTGGCGCCGAAGGCGGAGCGTGTATTGCCGGTGGAAAAGGCTGAACCGAAACAGCAACCCAAACAATCACAGCAACAGCAACGTAAAAAGACGAAGAAGAAAGCGAACGCTGTTCAAAACGTTGAGAGTTCCAAGCCGCAAAAGAAGGCGGCAGAACCGAAAAACAAACCTGCACCGCAACCGAAAGCACAAAAACCGGCACAGCCGGCCGCCAAGCCGGCATCCGCTGCGCCGCAGCAGAGAAAGAAGCAACAACCGCCGAAAAAGGCGCAACCGAAAAACAACGGTCAACATCGCACCGAAAAGGTACAGCAAGCGCCGAAGTCGCCTGTGAAGATCACCTTCCTCGGCGGTCTCAACGAGATCGGTAAAAATATGACGATGGTCGAGTATGAAAACGACGCGTTGCTCATCGACTGCGGTATGGCGTTTCCGGATGACGATATGTTCGGCGTCGACGTTGTGTTGCCGGATTTTACTCACGCGATCAAGAACGCCGACCGCATCCGCGGTATCGTTTTGACCCATGGACATGAAGACCATATCGGCGGTCTGGCCTATCTGCTAAAGGAAGTCAGCCTGCCGATCTACGGCGCCAAGTTGACGCTGGCAATGGTGGCTTCCAAACTGAAGGAGGCCGGTCTGGCGGGTACGGTTCCGCTTCATGAGGTATCGCCCGGCGGCGTTGTTCGTTTTGGTAAAAATCTCTCCGTGGAATTCATTCACGTCAATCATTCTATTCCCGACGCGGTGGCGCTTGGCATCAAAACGCCGCACGGTTACGTGGTGCACACCGGTGACTTTAAGATCGATTGTACGCCCATCAGCGGAGGTATGATGGATCTAGCCCGCCTCGGTGAAATGGGCAAGGAAGGCGTATTGGCGCTGTTGGCTGATTCCACGAACGCCGAGCGTTCCGGCTATACACCGAGCGAAAGTACGGTCGGCCAGAGTTTTGAAACGATCTTCCGCAAAGCGGAGGACAAGCGTATCATTGTAGCAACCTTCTCTTCCAATCTGTACCGCATTCAGCAGATCATTACCGCCTCGGCCCGTGAGGGGCGCAAGGTGGCGGTCTCCGGCCGCAGTATGATCAATTTGGTGCAGATCGCAACTGAACTTGGTTATCTTTCGATTCCCGCCAACACCTTGATCGAACTGGAACAAATTCGCCAGTTTCCGAAAAATCGTGTGACGTTGATCACCACCGGAAGCCAAGGAGAGCCGATGTCGGCGCTTTCGCGTATGGCGTTTGAGGATCATCGGCAGGTGACCATTGGTCCGGATGATTGCATTATCATTTCTGCTAACCCGATTCCCGGTAACGAAAAAGCGGTCGGCCGCGTGGTGGATGAACTGCTTCGCCATGGCTGTGAGGTCATTTATGAGAAGATGTACGACGTGCATACCTCCGGTCATGCTTGCCAAGAGGAACTTAAGATTATCCACGGATTGACCAAGCCGAAGTATTTTCTGCCGGTACACGGCGAACAAAAACATCTCCGTAAGCATGCCGATCTCGCTATGCGGATGGGAATGGCAGAGGAAAACGTATTGTTGGCCAATATCGGACAGGTCGTCTCGCTGACGCCGGAGAAGATGGGGGTGACCGAAACGGTACCTGCCGGCCGCGTGTTGGTGGACGGTATCGGTGTTGGTGATGTTGGTAGCATCGTCCTGCGTGATCGCCGCCGTTTGGCAGAAGACGGGTTGATCATTGTGGTGGCGACGTTGGATACGGCCAGCGGTACGCTGGTATCCGGTCCGGATATCGTCTCCCGCGGTTTTGTGTATGTGCGCGATGCGGAGCCGCTGATGGATGCACTTCGCGTGACTGCCGTGGAAACGTTGGAAGATTCGCTTCGTTCCCGCCGTCGTGATTGGGCATCAATGAAATCGCATTTACGGGATAATCTCTCCCGCTTGATCTTCCAAAAGACCAAGCGTAGCCCGATGATCCTGCCGATCATTATGGAGGTCTGATCTTCCGAAAGGAGGTAACCGCGTGAAAAACAGATTATGGAACGTGCGCCCAACGGTCATCCTATTGGCGGCCGTGGCAACGCTGTTTCTTGGGATCACCTTTTTCCTGGATGACAGTAAGATCGTTTTTGCGGTCGAACTGGTTGCTTGGGCCGTGGCAATGGTCTTTGCGGTGTGGTATATCTTGCATCGGCAACACATCATCAACCGCTTGATGCGGCAATTGATGCGCCAACTGAACGTGGCGGACAAAAAGGCGTTGGCGGCATTGCCGCTGGCGGTGGCCGCCGTCTCATCCAAGGGTGAGATCGTTTGGTTTAATAAGGCGTTTTCGCAAACGATGGAGGGGCACGATCACCTGCTCGGACAATCGGTCGAGAGCATTTTATCGGATATGTCCTTTGAGGAAATGCGCAATAACCATCGTTTTGATCTGAAACTGAACGGCCGTTGCTTTACGGTGACGGTCGACGCCTTCAGTTATAAGGATGAGTTGACCTATTTGCTATATTATTGGGACGACACCGATCTTAAAAATATTGCGGAAGAATATGCGCTTAGTCGTCCTGTGGTACTGTCGGTTGTTATTGACAATATGGAAGAACTGTTCCAAAGTACCCGTGACAGTGATCGTGCCCGCATTTCGGGTCAAGTAGAAAAACTGTTAGAGGACTGGATCGGTACGACGAGCGGCATTATCCGTAAATATGATGCCTATCGATTTTTTGTTGTTGTCGAGCAACGCGATCTGCAGAAAATGTCAGAGGATCGCTTTTCTATTCTCAATGCCGTTCGTACGGTGGAGCATAACGGCGTTTCCGGTTTGACGCTTTCTATCGGCGTTGGCTCGGCGGAGACACTGCATCAATCGGAACTTCAGGCGCAACAGGCGATGGAAATGGCTCTGGGACGCGGCGGCGATCAGGTGGCGGTCAAGACCGAAACCGGCTACGATTTCTACGGCGGCCGATCACAAGGCGTTGAACGCCGCACCAAGGTACGTACCCGCGTGATGGCTAAAACCATTCGAGAATTGTTGGATGACAGCGATAACGTCATTGTGATGGGGCATCGCTTCTCCGATCTGGATTGCCTTGGCTCCGGAACTGCGCTGGCACACACGCTTCGCTCTAAAGGCAAGCCGGCCGTGGTGGCGGTCAACCGTAAGACCACGTTGGCGCCCGAATTGCTGGCGGCATACGACGAGGCGGGACAGAAAGATCTGTTTGTCGACGAGGACAAAGCGCATCAATTGCTGACCGACCGCTCGTTGCTCATTATTACGGATACCCATGCCTCGAATTTGGTGGAATATCCGTCGCTTTACGATGAGGCGAAAAACGTGGTGGTGATCGATCACCATCGTAAGACGGTCAACTTCATTGATAAGGCAACGATATTTTTCCATGAGCCTTCGGCCAGTTCGGCATCGGAAATGGTGGCGGAGTTGTTGCCGTACTTAACCGATAACGCGCCGATCGATAAGTTGGATGCCGAAGCCTTGCTTGCCGGCATTATTTTGGATACCAAGGGCTTCATTATGAAGGCCGGCACCCGCACTTTTGAGGCGGCGGCGTATCTCCGCAGTTCCGGAGCGGATACCATTTCCGTCAAGAAACTGTCGTCCGGCAGTATGGAACTGTATCACGTTAAATCGGATATCATTGCCAGTGCCCAACCGTTTCGGAATACGATCATTGCTACATGCAACGTACAGGGAAGTTCTTTGGTGCGCGTGGCGGCGGCACAGGCGGCAGACGAGTTGTTATCCGTCAAAGGCGTCGACGCCTCGTTTGCACTGTTCGTTGACGGCGATCGTGTCAATATTTCTGCCCGTTCTTACGGTCGTTTCAACGTGCAGTTGATCATGGAAGCGCTTGGCGGAGGCGGTCATATGACGATGGCCGCCGCACAGATCGTCGGGGCGGATATTCCGTCGGCGATCGAACGTTTAAAAACAGAAATTGATCGGCAGTTAGCCGAGAATAGGGAGGTCTAAATTATGAAAGTGATTTTGAATGCCGATGTGAAGGGCCAAGGGAAGAAGGGCCAACTTGTCAACGTTTCTGACGGTTATGCCCGCAATTTTCTGTTCCCGAAGAATCTGGCTGTGCCGGCAAACGCGCAGTCGCTCAACGAACTGAAAAACCGTGATGAGGCGGCCAAGTATCATTTGGATATGGAGAAGAAAGCGGCGGAAGAGGCCGCGGCCAAGATCAACGGAAAAACGGTCAACGTGACCGCTCGCGCCGGCCAGAACGGGAAACTGTTTGGTTCGGTCACCTCTAAAGAAGTTGCCGAAGCGCTCAAAGCGCAACACGGCGTTGAGGTGGACAAGCGCAAGGTCGTGATGGATGACGCCAAGGCGTTTGGCGAGTATCCGGCGGAGGTTAAATTCGCGCAGGGCGTCAGCGCAAAAATTACGGTTTCTGTTTGCGAATAACGGAAACCGCGAAGGAGTAACAACGGTTATGGCAGAAAAGAGATCCCGTTATTCGGATAATTTGAATATGCCGCACAGCCTTGAGGCGGAACAAGCCGTCCTTGGATCCATTTTGATCGATTCCCGCTGTATGGATAACGTAGAGGATATTCTCGCACACGAAGAGTATTTCTACCTGCCGGAACATCAGGCGGTCTATCGGGTCATGCAGGAAAAGCGTGTTGCCAATCAGACCATCGACTTTGTGACGGTTTTGTCTGCGTTGCAAGCAGAAGGATTTTTTGCCGGCGAAGAGGGGAAGAACTACCTCTTTAAACTGGCGCAGATCGTGCCGTCGGTCAACAACGTATCGCATTATGCGGAGATCGTCCGCTCCAAGTATGACGTTCGCCGCTTGATCGAGATGGCGCGTGAGATCATGGATGAATGTATGGATGCTAACGCCGATCCCTCTGAACTCATCGACTCGGCCGAGCAGAAGATCTACGGTATCAGCAACAGCCGCGTTCGCGGTTATCTGACCCCCATTTCGCAGACGGTAAAATCCAACTATAAACTGCTCGACGAAATGCAAGATCCCGAAAAGCGGTCCCGTTACGTCGGTATTCCCACCGGTCTGGGTGAACTGGATCAGGTCATCAGCGGTTTGAACCGTTCCGATTTGATCATTGTTGGTGCCCGCCCCGGTATGGGTAAGACCAGTTTTGTGCTGAATTTGGCGCGCAACGTGGCAATGCAGGGACGTACGGTGGCGATCTTCAACTTGGAAATGTCCAAGGAACAGATGGTCAACCGTCTGCTGTCTGCTGAGGCGATGGTCACCAGTTCTAAACTGCGTACCGGCGAGTTATCGCCGGATGAATGGGTCCGCATCGGTATGGCGGCTTCGACGCTGTGCAAGACGGATATTTATTTGGACGATACCGCCAGTATCACCGTGCAGGAGATGAAGGCTCGCTTGCGCCGTGTGCCGAATCTCGGCGTAGTTTTTATCGATTATCTGCAGTTGATGCACACCGCTAAACCTTCCGAAAACCGTGTCAACGAGGTTTCGGAGATCACTCGCGCACTTAAAATTATGGCGCGTGAGTTGGACGTGCCGGTGGTCGTTTGCGCTCAGTTATCCCGCGAAAAGGACAAAGCCAATCCCACCAGACCGCAACTTTCCGATCTGCGTGAATCCGGCTCTATCGAACAAGACGCCGATCAGGTATTGTTTATCTATCGACCGGATTATTACATCAACCAAGCAAAAGACCCGACGGCAGTTGAAGTCGGTGTTGCCGAGATCATAGTGGCGAAAAATCGCCACGGTGAACTGAAAACCGTTAAAACGGCGTGGTCGGGCGGCTTCACCAGTTTTACTTCGTTGGATCGGACACACAATGAATACTAAAAGTTTACAATTCATTCATTGGCATTTTCTACTTTGTATGTTATAATCATTTCTTGGAAAAATAGAAAGGATGTTACCGTTGAGTTTATCCGAACACATTGCCGAAGTATTCTTCACGGCAGAGGAACTGGACGCTATCAACAGACGCCTTGGTGAGCAGATAACCAAAGATTACCAAGGGAAAAATCTCTGTGTAGTTGGCGTGCTGAAAGGTTCGCTGATGTTTATGGCGGATCTGATCCGCTATATTGACGTTCCCTGTGAGATCGATTTTCTCTCCGTCTCCAGTTACGGAAATGGAACTACGTCTTCGGGGGAAGTCCGCATTATCAAGGATCTGGACGGTCCGTTGCAGGATAAAGATCTGCTGGTTGTGGAAGATATTCTCGATTCCGGCATCACCCTTTCCTTCCTGTTGGAGACGCTTTCGGCGCGTCATCCGCGCAGTATCCGCCTTTGCACGTTGCTGGATAAGCCGGCCCGTCGCCGTGTGGCGATCAAGCCGGACTATGTCGGCGCAGAGGTTGAAGATCAATTTATTGTGGGTTACGGTTTGGACTTTGCCCAAAAGTACCGCAACCTACCGTATATCGGTGTGCTTCGTCCCGAAATCTACGAAGAAATCTAAGTGTAACCCGGAAAGGAGTTCTCTATGGACCCTCAAAATCAACCGCAGCCCGAACACCGCTCTCGCGGTTGGCTGTTTTTACTGCTGATCCCGGTGGTGATCATTGCCTTTCTGCTTTTCTTTGGAGGCAGTGGCAACAAATCGGAAATGAAGTATTCCGAACTGATCGGTTATTTCCACGCCGGTCAAGTGCAGGAGTTTGATCTCAGTTTCGACACCGGTACTGTCAAGGTGTTACTGCGCGAAGACGTGCGGCAAGACACGGATAAGGACGGCAAGATCACCGAGAAGGACGTCTTCACCTACAAGTTGGCAAGCATCAGCTTATTCTATGAGGATATCAGTGAGACGTTAGAAACCGTCAATACGGATGAAGATGCCACAAACGATATCATCTATGACTTTGAGCCGGAAAAGCAGGTCTCGTGGCTCATCAGCATGCTTCCTACGCTGCTGATGATCGCCGCTACGGTGGCGCTGTTCTGGTTTATGATGCGTCGCCTTAACCAGTCGATGGGCGGCGATGGCAAAATGGGCGGTTTCGCCAAAGCCCGCACCAAGAAGCCGACCGATGATAAGCGTAAAGTGACCTTTGATCATGTCGCCGGCGCCGATGAAGAAAAGGCGGAACTGCAAGAGATCGTCGACTTCCTCAAGTCGCCGAAAAAATACAAGGAACTTGGTGCCCGTGTGCCGAAGGGCGTACTGCTCGTTGGCCCTCCCGGTACCGGTAAAACGCTATTGGCGCGCGCTGTTGCGGGTGAGGCCGGTGTGCCGTTCTTTTCCATTTCCGGCTCGGACTTCGTGGAAATGTACGTCGGTGTCGGTGCTTCTCGTGTACGTGATCTGTTTGATACGGCCAAGAAGAGCGCACCCTGCATCATCTTTGTCGATGAGATCGACGCGGTCGGACGCGAGCGTGGCGCCGGTTTAGGCGGCGGTCACGATGAACGCGAACAGACGTTGAATCAGTTGTTGGTGGAGATGGACGGTTTTGGCGCCAATGAGGGCATCATTATGATCGCCGCTACCAACCGTCCCGATATTCTGGATCCCGCCTTGACTCGTCCCGGCCGTTTTGACCGTCAGATCGTGGTGCATTATCCTGACGTTAAAGGGCGCGAAGAGATCCTTAAGGTCCACGCTAAAGGCAAACCGCTGGCGCCGGATGTGGAACTGGCGGTCATCGCCAAGACAACGGTGGGCTTTACGGGCGCCGATCTGGAAAATCTGTTAAATGAGGCCGCGTTGTTGGCGGCTCGCCGCAATCTGCATTCCATCACCATGCGTGAGATCGAGGATGCGACCGTAAAGGTGATCTGCGGTACCGAAAAGACCAGCCACAAGGTCACCGAGCGCGATAAGCGTATCACGGCGTACCATGAGGCCGGCCATGCGGTCGTTACCTATTACTGCCCGACGCAAGATCCCGTTCATGAGATCTCGATCATTCCGCGCGGTATGGCGGCCGGCTACACGCTCAACCTGCCGAAGACGGATGACGAACATCTGTCTCGCGGTAAGATGCTTGAGAAGATTCAGGTTTTATTGGGCGGTCGTGCGGCAGAAGCATTGACGCAGGAGGATATCTGCACCGGTGCTTCCAACGACATCGAGCGCGCCAGCGACATCGCGCGGAAGATGGTCACCAAGTACGGTATGAGCGAAAAACTCGGCCCGATCCTGTTTGGCGACTCGGCGGATAACGGTGTATTCCTCGGCCGCAGTTTCGGTCAAAACCGCAATTATTCCGAGGCAATTGCCGCAGAGATCGATGCGGAAGTCAGCGCCATTATTCACGGTGCGTATGCCGCCGCTGAAGGCATTCTGAAGGAACACGCCGATCAGTTGAAACTGGTGGCGGAATACCTTATCCGTAACGAAAAGGTCGACGAAACGACCTTTGTTGACCTGATGACCGGCAAGATCACGCTGGACGAAGAAGCGTAAATTATATAAAAATCCCGCTTACCTTACAGTAAGCGGGATTTTTTGTTATAGACCACAGCGTCGGGCGATATCCTCGCCGACGGTTTGCGAGGCGTGACCGCTCTCACAGCAACCGAGTTCATTAAAATGTCTTTTTAGGTTTTCGGCGTATGTGTTGGTGTCAAACTGTAAAATAGCGGTCTCCAATTCATCGTTGCTAAGTGCGATGGGGAAGGGCCAACGGAACACGTCCATATAGAAATCACGGTCGACCCGATAGGCAGTGAGATCGGCCGCAAAAATAAAGCAGGGTTTGCCGGTCAAGGAAAAGTCCCAGATGCAGGACGAGTAGTCCGAGATCATAGAATCGGCGGCGCAGATCAGTTCTTGCATATCGGGATATTGCGATACGTCAACGGTGTCGGCGGCGGTCTGTCCACGACGATCGGTCAGCGTGTGATGGGAACGTACCAGCAAAACGCATTCTTTTCCAAAGCGAGTCCGGCAGGCGGCAAGTACGCGCTCTGCCTCTAATTCCTGCTGGCTGGGATCCCCACTGCCACGGAAGGTTGGAGCGTATAAAATGACGTGTGCATCCTCTTTTAAACCGAGGCGAGTGCGAACCTTTTTGGCAATTTCATCGCGACACGCGGCATTTAACAGGATATCATTGCGCGGCAGACCGCAGGATTTCACTTCGCCATCATACCCAAAAGCGCCACGTATGACCGTTTCGGTAAAGGCGGCGGCACCGGAAATGAAGTAGGCAATGCGTTTGGTCGTCCAGCGGAGGCGACGATCGTTCCAAAACGTGTTATTGGGAACGTCTCGGCCGACTTTCTTATAGAGACCGCTTCCGTGCCACGTTTGAATGACTGTTTGCTTCTTGCGGAAGGGGATATAGGAACAATTTTGAAGGTCGTTCATTACGACAACGCCGGAGGTCAATATTGCGCGATAATAGGAAAACGAGCCGTACCGGACGAGTGATTGCGCCGGTGCGGCGTCAAACGGTTTATCACGGTAGCACCAAACGAGTTGCAGTTCGGGGTAAGTCTTGCTTAAATATTCACTGATATATTTGGGATTGCAGGTGTATTGATGGCCGGAATAAGCGGAAAAGAACACCTGCTTTTTCTTGATCGGCAGTAAGTGAAACAGTCGCATAGCGGTGCGGATACCAAAACTACCGGCTGTTTTAATCAGTTCCTTCACGGTATGCCTCCTTTCATTCGGAAAGTAGCGTCTCCAAAATGGACAGATCCTCCGGATAGGTGAGTTTGGCCGCGCGTCGGCTGCCGAGAATCAATCCAACGGGAATATTGGGCAAATAGCGGCGAACAACGCCACCGTCATCGGTGGCGACAGCGCCGGCATCTTCATTAAACAAGCGATAGGCGTGTTGCAGGACCGGCACGGAAAAGCCTTGCGGTGTTTGTATCGACCACAACGACTCGCGCTTCGGCGTTTCGGCAACGGTTTTTCCGTCAGCAGAGACGGAAATGGTATCGGTGACAGGAACGGCCGCCACAACGGCATCGTAAACTTCTAAGCCGTCACACAGCCGATCTAACATAGCCTCGTTAATAAGCGGTCGGGCGGCGTCATGGATCAGTAAGCGATCGAATCCGTTGGCGGCCGCATACGCGAGTGCCGCTTGCGACGAACCGGAACGGGTGGCACCGCCGGGAAGCACACCGCAAAACTTTTTCCAGCCGTATTGTTCGGCTAGAAAGCGGATGTGATCGATACCGTCTGTGTGGGAAATGATGAGAAAGGCATCGATGCGGTCGCTTTGCTCGAAAACGTCGACCGAATGGCAAAGCACCGGCTTGCCACCGAGTAAAACGAATTGCTTTGGTTGATTGCCGGCAAAGCGCGAACCGCTACCACCGGCGAGGATCGCCGCCAACGTTTTCATACTTTCCACCTTCCTTTTTATTAGTATAACTATACTACGAACACGGTGAAAAGTCAAGAATTGTGACGGCTTTGAAACCGACAGTACTTGTCAAAATCCGCGCGGCGTGTTATACTGGATTACAGAAACGGAGACGATATATGATGTGCAAAAAGCCAATTAAAATAATCGCGCGGATATTACTGATGCTGTTGCTGTTTATGGGTGTTGTGGCGTTTGTGGCGCCTGTAGCCGTCAATGTCATCAACGTCGGCAATATTGTGGGGCTGTTGCTGTGCTTGCTGTTGATGGCGGTCGTGCTTTTCTTTGAAAAGTTATCGTCGCTTTTGAAGCGTTGGTGGAAGAAAAAACTCGGCCGCGTGTTACTTTCGATTGCCGCGGTGATCGGCTCGTTGCTGGTGGTGCTAGCGATACTCTTGACCGCTTTGATGGTCGGAGGAGCGCTCAAAAAACCGGTCGGCGATCCGACGGTTATTGTCCTTGGCTGTGCGGTCAATTACGATCATCCCAGTGCGATGCTGGCATCGCGGTTAGATACGGCTTACGACTATTTGGTCGAGCATCCTGATGCGGTGGCGGTTCTGGCCGGTGGTCACGACCCGCAGGATGCCATCAGTGAGGCGGAATGTATGTACCGCTATTTGACCGAAAAAGGAATCGCCGCCGAACGGTTGTATAAAGAGGAACGTTCCACCTCGACCTACGAAAATCTGCTATTTGCGGAAGAGATCATCGCAGAACACGGCCTAAACCGCGATTTGCTGTTGGTCACCAACGAATTTCACGAATACCGTGCCATTCATATTGCCGGTAAACTTGGCTTTGAAGCATACGCTTTACCGGCGCCGTCCAAATGGGGACTGCTACCGACCTATTACGTTCGTGAACTGCTGGCGATCGTGCGGGAATGGTTTATTGTCGGTTTATAATTCGGTATAGTTTCGGATGATACGATACGCCTCGGTGAGTGTTTCGAGGGTATAATAACGGCAATTGGCGGGACTGGGAGAGGGGAGAGGCAACGCCTCAATACCGGTCTCCGGCTGAATCAAGCGTCGGTAGAATTCCGTCGCCTTCGTGCCGGTCGTAAACACGGCGCGTATGGGGTACTGTTTCAAAACGGCGGCGATGTCATTCGGTACCGGATGCCGTATACTGCTATCGTCGGCGCCGTCGATCTCACACGAAGCCAAGGTATCCCATAAGGCAATTTTATGGCGTGTCAAAAACGATTTTTGCTCGTCAATGGTCACAGGGACCGCTTCATCGAAAACGCCGGCAAGCGCCTTCCAGAAGCGGTTTTGCGGATGCCCGTAGTAAAATCCGATATGGCGCGAGCGAGGGGAAGGCATCGTTCCCAATATCAATATAACGGCGCCCTTCGGAATGAAGGGCGAAAAGGTATGTGAAACAGTTTTACGCATAAAATATCATTTCCTCCCAATGAATAAAAAGCAGCCGAATGATTCCGGCTGCTTTTTATTTATGACGATTTAGTTGCGGGCGCGGAAAGTATTGCAGCAGGTCTGCGCCTCTGCGTAAGCACCCGAACCGCCGACGTGTACTTCGGTGGCGGTGCAACAACCTGCGTTGTTATACATACAGGTTTTCGCATTGCAACTGATTGGCATATGATGGTGAGCCTCTGCCGGCACGCCGCAAGCGTTCTTCATCGAGCCGCTGGGATCGAGGGAGAAGGAACAGCAACGCGTCTCGCAAGCACCGACAGCGCAATCGCCGCCTACGGTGATTCCGTTGCGCATACAGCCGCCGTTGGCATTGCTGGCGCAGGAGGTTACATCGCATTTCAGTCTCGTCATTTTCAAAGACACCTCGCACAAAAGATTTACAGCCGAAAACCGGCTGGCTTATTTAGTATGCGAGGACCGTTTCAAATTATTCATCCGATCGTTTTGTTTTCGTATATCGGGTATACCAAAGCGTACCAAGAGCACTGCAGAGAAAAATCGCCGCAACGATAATGATCGCCACCCAAAACTGGCCGGCCGAAAGTTGCCAACCAAAGCAAATGGTTGCGATCAGCGTGGGGGTGCGTCCGATCAGTGACAGTAGAATAAAATCCCGCCAGCGGATGCGGGTCAATCCGAAGAAATAGGTGAATGCGTCCTTCGGTAATGCCGGAATCAAATACAAAATGAAAACGGTGCGTTTGAGACGCCCTTCGCTGTTGATAAATTTGAGTTCGTCGATCTTGCGCGGATCAATAAACAGTGCGACCAACTTGATGCCGAATTTCTTGACAAGAAAGAAGACGAGTGTGTATGCCAAAAAGATGGCTATCCAAGAGATCACCACACCGCCGATCGGGCCGAATAAGAAACCGGCGGCGGTCTCGGTGATGCCGCCCGGAACGACCGCTACAACGATCTGCAACATCTCGATCAAAATCATAATGATCCACGAAAAACCGCCGAATTGATCGAGATAATCAGCAAAGGCTTGCACCTTGACAGCAGAGACGTCCAGATATTCCTGCACCGTGTGCGGCTGAGGAAGTCCCGAAACCTCAAATTGATTCATAAAGTTCCAAGCAATAATAACGATCCAAACAAGCAGAGCCGACAGCGGGATCAGAACAGCAATGCCGATCAAGCGGCGTTTGCGCAAGAGGCGTTGCTCTTCGGTCAACGGAGTTTTAGACATAGTAGAAACCTTTCTTAAAGCATGGAAAGTTGACTGTGCAATTCGTCGATATCGGTTATACCATAAGCGAGCCGAACTCGCAACGGTTTTTAGAAAGAAAACGGCGCGTTGCGTCCTCTGATTGCTCGTCATACGCCAGTATGCGCTCGCAATCATCGTTGTCTCGCTGACCGTTTTCTTTTCAAAAAACTGCTTTGCACCGCCGGTTTTATGGATTTTGGGATGATTTTCGTGTTTTCGACTGCCGATAGGCTGGCGCCTTTCAAAGGAGAAAACGGGAAAAGCGCCCAAAAGACATAGCGGCGGCGATGCGGGGTTCGGTTCGCTTATGGTATAGCACCCGGCAACGTTGGCCACGTATTCAGATTATCGCCAAAACGTCGGGGAATCAAATGGAAGTGGAGGTGGGGGACAGACTGATCGGCGGCCTTGCCGCTGGCGTTTAAGATGTTTACGCCATCATAGCCGACCGAGGTTACGTGTTTAGAAACGGCCTGTACGGTGCGCATCACGGCATCCAATGTTTTACTGTCGCAATCCAAAACGCTTTCTACGTGGGTTTTCGGAAGTACCAACATATGGCCGTCAACATCATCGGCAATATCCAGTATCGCCAACGTTTTATCGTCCTCAAAAATTTTTCTGCAGGGAAGTTCACCTGCAACAATGGAACAAAACACGCACTTCATCAAAAACCTCCGAATGACAAACATAAAAGAATATAAAACGATCAATTGTAAAATCGTAAAAATCTCTTGAAATTGCAAAAATCTCTTGCAATTTCGCGGGAGAGGTGCTATAATAAAAACACAGGTTACTATACAAAATAAATATTTTCTATAGTTCGGGGGAGGAAATAACGGCGAAATCGATGGTTTGGGGCTCAAATGGCGGTATTTTGGTGTTTTGAGACCGCCTCTATCCATCTGTGAATTTTGTGCCGGATCGTGCGACTTTCAGCAAGACGCCGAACGTTGCATCGGTTTGCGTTTCTCACCGTAATCTTTTTCTGTTTGATGGATCATTTCTTCGGTCGTTGATCATTTTTTTATTTATTAGCCTTGATGCGGTGTTTCTTTGAGAAATCGCGAAAAACAACTCTGCTCTGGAGACGATAGAAATTTTCCGAACGATGTTGTCTCTGTGCGGAAAATTTCTGTTCGATACCGTTTTTTGAGAAATCGGCCAAATTAAGGAAATTGGCAGAAAAATGCGTAATTGCTGATGGTTTGAGCAACATTCAGCAAGTAAACGTACCGGTAATAGATCAGGACCGATTCCTTGGGATGTTTGGAAAAGTTCGTAGTCCTCGCCCGTGTTGGTACGTTTACCGTTTCCTTGGCGGTCACTATGCCGCAGAAACGAAAACAGCGTCCGCCGTTATTTCCCCTTAAACAATCAAACTAACGTGAAACTGTTTCACGGAAGGAGTGCAACTATGAAAAAGGAATACTTGGCGCAATGTTCGCCGATCCTCCGCGAGTTTCTGGGTTATATGGAAGTCGTTAAAGGGCGATCTGCCGGTACGGTTAACGAGTATTTTATCGATTTACGCACCTTTTTCCGCCATTACAAGCGAATGAAGGGGCTTGTCCCCTCTTCCCTGCCGGATGAGGAAATCGATATTTTGGATATCGACGTGGATCTGTTGCGTGGTGTAACCCTTTTGGATGCCTATGAATATTTCAATTACACCAAGAATGAACGCGACAATATCAGTACGACGCGGGCGCGCAAGACCACGTCGTTGCGTATGTTTTTTAAGTATCTGACCGATATCAGCCACCGTCTGGACCACAATCCGATTCAAGGATTGGATACCCCGAAATCCAAGAAATCGCTTCCGAAGTATCTCACGATGGAGCAAAGTTTGGAATTGCTGAAAGCACCCACCGGTGAATTTGCGCAGCGCGATTATTGTATGCTGACGTTGTTTCTCAACTGTGGGCTTCGTCGCGCCGAGTTGGCTGGACTCAATCTATCGGATATTTCCTCGGAACGTACCCTGCGTGTGCTCGGAAAAGGCAACAAAGAGCGTCAGTTGTACTTAAACGATGCTTGCTGGAGCGCGATCCAAGCCTATCTCGAAGTGCGCCCGATCGACGGCGTACACGACAAGGAAGCATTGTTTTTAAGCGCCAGAAAGCAACGTATTTCGCTTCAGGGCGTTCACTACGTCGTCAAGCAGTATTTGAGCAGGATTCCGGGTGCTGAGTCTATGTCGACTCACAAACTGCGACACACCGCCGCCACGCTGATGTATCAGCAAGGCGGGACGGATATTCGTGTTTTAAAGGACATTTTAGGTCACGAAAACCTTGGGACAACGGAAATCTATACCCATTTATCTTCAAAGCAGATTCGCGAAGCCGCTGAAAGCAACCCGCTTGCTCACGTGAAATTCGATAAAAAGCAGAACAAGAGTGAAGATCAATGATCGGTCGACCATTCCGCAAAATCGTATTCGAATTCGTTGACGTTATAAGCGGAATTTCCCTTGGCACGGCGCAGAGCAATACCGGTACCGATAGCGACACAATCGGCAGGTGCATCCGCTACGCGGCACGGCGTGCCGATATAGTTGGACAGACGCTTGTCCAGCCCTTTCAGAAGTGCACCTCCGCCCGTCAGCACAATGCCATCGGTATAGATATCGCTGACCAGATCGGGCGGACAATCCTCCAAAACGTCATGGATGGCCATTTCCCAAGAAATCAGCGTTTCATCAATGGCTTTACAAATACTTGTCGCGGAAACCGCACGTACCACCGGCAAGCCGGTGACAGCATCCCGACCGGGTACGTTCATCGTTACTTCTTCCGGAGCATCGGCGGCATAGCCGATGCTCTTTTTAATTAGTTCTGCCGTCGGCTTGCCGATTACCAAAGCATATTCGGTGCGCATCAGCCGCAAGATGGCGTCATCCAGATCCATTCCGCCACTACGGATGGAGGACTCAACCGCCACACCGCCAACCGATAAAATAGCGATATCGGTCGTGCCGGCACCGAAATCCACCACCATACTGGCTCGCGGTTGGCTGATATCCAACCCAGCGCCGATAGCGGCTGCTACGTGTTCTTCGATGAGGACAGTCTGCCGGATGCCGGCGGCAGTCACTGCCTGCATCACCGAGCGTGTTTCCACTTCGGTCACCGACGTCGGCACGCTGACGGCGGCACGCGGCTTGATCATTTTGTACGAGCATACGCGGCGGACAAACAATTTGATCATCCGTTCGGCATAATCGTAATCGGAGATCGTACCGTGCGACAGCGGCATCACGACTTTGATGCTGGGCGGTTCACGGCCGATCATATTCCACGCTTCCTGCCCGCCGCAAATCAGTTTATCGGTCTCGCGGTTGACCGCGATAACTGCCGGCTCACGCAAAACAACGCCGTGGCCGTCGATATAGATTGCGACCTTGGAAGTACCGAGATCAATTCCTAGTCTTGCTCCTGCCATCTTTTTTTCCTTCCTTACGGGTAATGCATACGGTAGCGACGTAAACCGCTTCCGCACCGTAGATTTTCAGCATTGTCGCACATTCTTCCAACGTGGAACCGGTCGTCAACAGATCGTCTACCAATAATATCGTTTTTCCCGGCGTGTCGAACATTTCATCCACGTCAAATGCACCGCGCAGATTAACGCGACGCTCCTCACCGGAAAGTTTCTTTTGCGGTGTTGTGCGACGAATCTTCCGCAATCGATTTTCATACGGTATGCCAAGTTCCTTGGCGACCGATTTTGCGAGCCAAACGCATTGTGCGTATCCACGCTCGAATTCGTCTTGCGGGTGCATCGGAACCGGCATCACGCAATCGAATACCGTCAGCGGAAAGGTTTTGCGCACTTGTTTGGCAATTTCTGTACCCAAATAGGTGGCGTTTCGCTCGTATCCCGATTCCTTCAAACGACGGATACAAGAGCCGGTGATACCGTCATCATAGATAAACGGAGCGGTGGCGCCGTCCCAAACGCGTTTTCCGTCTTGTTTACAACTGCAATATTCCTTCGACCGACCGCATTTGTGGCAGATCGGTTCAGCCTGACGTTTGACCGCGTTTGCGCATTCCTCACAGATAAAGGTGTTCACGCGGATGATCTTGTTGCAGAAGGTACAGCAATCCGGAAACATCGCCAGCAAGAGTGGCTCAGCCAAATATTTCTTCATCCATCCGAGAAATGCGTTCTCCATGAGATATTCCCTCATCTAAAAACGTTTTAAGCGCTGTATAACGCTTGGATTTGCGGACGTTATCGATCATTTGACCGATAGCCTCTTCGGTGCCGACAATGATAAGCAACGTCTTTGCGCGCGTTACCGCCGTATACAACAGGTTTCGATAAGCGAGTTTTGGTTGTGTGCGGTAAATCGGTAACACCACGATATCAAACTCACTGCCTTGGCTTTTGTGAATGGTGATGGCATACGCCAATTCCAGATCCTGTACTTCTTGGTAAGTATAGGTCACGACGCGCCCATCGAAGTCCACTTCGAATTCTTGCTCACGCGCCTGAATCTTCTTCAAAATACCGATCTCGCCGTTGAAGATGCCATAGCCGATGCTTCCGTCCTCTTTGATCCAAGACAGATCGTAGTTGTTTCGAACCTGCATAACCTTGTCACCGACACGGAATAATTGCCCGTGCAGACTAACGTTCGGCGTGTCATACGAAAACGGATTCGCGCGTTCTTGGAGTTTTTGATTGAGCGAGATCGACCCGATCTCTCCTTTGCGTCCGGGACACAAAACCTGTATATCGTGTCGTACCGATTTGCCGTAACTGTCCGGCAAACGGCGGCAACACAGATCTACCACCGTTTCGGTCACAGCGGTATAATTGCCTTTGCGGATAAAGAAACAATCCCCGTCGCGGCCGCTCCACTTTGGAAATTCTCCGGCGACGATGCGGTGTGCATTGGTTACGATCTCGCTGGTCATCGCTTGTCGGAACACCTTTTTCAGCTGAACGACCGGAATACGACCGCTGTCGATCATATCACCAAGAACGTTACCGGCACCAACCGCCGGAAGTTGATCGGTGTCCCCTACCAAGATCAAACGGCAGTTTGGTTTCAGTGCCCGAATCAATCGATCAAACAACAAGACATCCACCATCGACATCTCATCAACGATCACCGTGGTTGCATCCAACGGATTTTGTTCGTTGTGGAAGAATTCCTGTGCTTGGCCGTTCCATTGTGCTTTCAGCAATCGGTGGATCGTCTTGGCCTCACAGCCGGTCAGGTCGGCAAGCCGTTGTGCGGCGCGGCCGGTCGGTGCGGCTAAAACGACGTTTTCGCCTTCGGCTTCCAATAGCATCAACACAGCGCGTAAAGTGGTGGTCTTGCCTGTACCCGGTCCACCCGTTAACACCAACACGCCGCGGTTTATAGCGGCATCGATGGCGCGTTTTTGCTCGGAATCGTACGTTATTTGATTATGCTCTTCGATCTGCCGGATCAGTTCTTCGGTATTATTGTGTTGAAATAGGAGAATATCGGCGCGAAACGCCAATTCCTTGGCAATATAGCGTTCGGCGTCGTACAGATCCGGCAAGAACACAAACGGTTTTTCCTTTAGCGTAGTAAGGGATAACTGCCCTTCTTCCACCATTTCGGTCAGCGTGTTGGCCGCGAGTTGCTGTTCCACTTGCAACAGGCCTGCCGAGGTCGGCAATAACTTGTCCAGCGGAATACAGGTGTGTCCGTTGTTGAGATTGTGGGTCAGCACGTGGCGGATGCCGGCGCGTACGCGAGAGCGGTCCTCACGGTCGGTGCCGTTTTTTAGGCAGATATCGTCGATACGGTCAAAACCGATCTGCAGATCAGGGGTGCAAAAATCGTATGGCGCTTTGGAAATGCGATCAACAACGCTTTGCCCCCACAAGCGCCAACAACGCATGGCTTCGGCAGGAGACAATCCAAAATCGGTGCAGGCAAGGATCGCTTCGCGCATACCGAATTGTTTGCGAAACTCCTCTCCTAACTGGCGTGCTTTTGCCAGCGAGATTCCTTTGATCTCCGCCAAGCGAAGCGGGTCGTTTTCAAAGATCTTCAAGGCGTTATCGCCAAATTTCCGAATGATGGCGGTGGCGGTCGCACGCCCGATCCCTTTGATGGCACCGGACATCAAATAGTCTAATATATCTTCGGCGCGCTCCGGCAGATGCCGCTCTGCTGTCTCGGCATAAAACTGTGTTCCGTAGGTTGGATGTTCCACGTACTCGCCCTGCATCACAACGATCTCACCGACGTTTGGCTTGGACATAATGCCAACGGCTTGAATGGACTGACCGTCTGCGTCAACAGTAAAGACCGTCCACAAACTGATGTCGTTGTGGTAGGTGACGGCGGTCACCTTGCCTGTTAATTCAATGGTTTCGGATGTTTGATATTGCTCCATGACCGCTCACCTGCCTATTCAGTATTAGTATACTCTATTCTGACAAAAAAAGCAACACTTTGCTAAATTCCTCTACCGTTAAAACGGCAGGAAATCGTCCGCTTTCCGAGAGCCGTCGGCACCGTTCTTTTGAGTCGGTATCCATACCGGAATCCACAAACCAAATCGAGCAAAATCCACGCTCATACAATCGGCTGACCGTGCTGCTGCGAAGTAGGGCTTCGGGATTATCGATACGCCCGCGTAGCGGTACCACCGCCCACACTCGCTGATGTGATGGATACAGATAACGCGTGACCAGTTGCACCACAATGACCGCCGCCACGTAGAGACCGATGATAGCAAACAACAAGCGCCATTCCGAAATTTCCATACCTCTCCCCTCCTTATTACGGAATATGACGCGGACGGGCCGGACGAAACAAAAAAGCCTTGGGCGAAATCACCCAAGGCTTTTTGTTATGCCAATTCAATGGCACCGGTATACAACTGATAATAGCGACCTTTCATCGCCAACAATTCATCGTGGTCACCGCGCTCGATGATGCGCCCTTGTTCCAATACCATAATGGCGTTGGAGTTACGGACGGTCGATAGACGGTGTGCGATCACGAAGGTTGTGCGGTTTTTCATCAGGCGATCCATACCGTGTTCAATATGACGCTCGGTGCGGGTATCCACCGAACTGGTTGCCTCATCCAATACCAGAATCGGCGCTTTGCTGACCGCCGCACGCGCAATATTGAGCAACTGTCGCTGGCCTTGCGAGAGGTTGGCACCATCGCCGGTCAGTACCGTATCGTAGCCGTTTTCCAACCGCATAATGAAGGAATGCGCACTGGCCAATTTAGCGGCCTCGATAACCTCTTCATCCGTAGCATCCAGACGACCGTAACGGATGTTTTCCATTACCGTCCCCGAGAAGAGATGGGTGTCTTGCAACACAACGGCGATGTTTTCGCGCAAATGCGAACGCGGGATATCCCGAATGTCCACGCCATCAATGGTAATGCGGCCTTCTTGAATATCGTAAAAACGGTTGAGCAGGTTGGTAATGGTCGTTTTACCGGCACCGGTCGAGCCGACAAACGCAATCTTTTGACCGGGATGGGCGTACAACGAAATATCGTGCAACACCGTCTTGTTTTCATCGTAGCCGAAGGTGACGTTTTCCAAGCGGACGTCACCGTGGATCGGAAACACCTGTGTGGCAGACTCCCGATCGGTTTCCGGATCGGCGTCCATCACCGCAAAAACACGTTCCGCACCGGCCAAAGCCGCAAAGATGGTAGACATCTGTTGCGAGATCTGGTTAATAGGCATCGAGAACTGTTTCGAGTAGCCTGCAAACACCGTTAATCCACCGGGAGTAAAACCGGCCGTGCACATTAAAATACCACCGACACCGATCGTGACGCCATAGGAGATCTGAGAGGTATTCCCCATGATCGGTCCCATGATACCGCCAAAGAACTGCGCTTTGAACTGCTTGTCACGCAGATCGTTGTTGAGTGTATCAAATTCCTCTTGGCAGACATCCTCATGGTTGAAGACTTTAACGACCTTCTGACCGGTCACCATCTCTTCCACGTAGCCGTTTACGGCGCCGAGAGCGTATTGCTGACCGGAATAGTGCTTGGAGGACAGTTTGGCGATGGTACCGCCACCCAGCGCAAAGATGGGAATAAAGATGACGGTAATGAGGGTCAAGATCCAGTTTGTCGACAGCATAAAGATAAAGGTCCCCACCAACGTGATCAAGCCGGAGACGGTTGAAGTCAGCGCGTTATTCAGCATCACGTCGATGTTGTCGATATCGTTCGTAAAGCGGGACATCACGTCACCGGTGGCGTTGCTGTCAAAGTAGCGAACCGGCAATTTTTGCAATTTAGCAAACAGATCGGTGCGTAAAGCGGAGATGGAATTTTGCGATACCGAAAGCATCAACTTGGACTGTAGATACGAGGAGGTCACACCAATCAAGTAGACGGCAAGGAGGATGCTCAAAGCCATAACGATATACACCCACGCATCGGCGTCGCTTGTGCCAAGGAACGAGCAGATAATACGGTCAGCCAATCGCTCGAGCGGGCTGGGATCGATGGTGGCTTCCGGCATCACCGCGAGCGTTAAGCGGTTGATGATCGGGGCTAGCATATACGACGCAAGCAATGACGTCACCGTCGTTAGCGCCATGCAGATAAAGACGACAACTAAACGCCATTTGTACTTGCCTACATAACCAAGCAGGCGGGCGATCGTCTGGCGGGTGTTTTTCGGTTTGCCGGACATTCGAACGCCACCGCGTCCGCCCGGACGGGGTCCGCCACCGGGCCCACCCTTGCCGGGAGCGGCTGCATGGCGGTACTGCTTTTGCAGTTCTTCTAAACTTCTTGCCATCGGTCACGCCCCCCTTTTCTTCCCTGTCTGGGACTCGTAAATCTCTTGGTAGGTCTCGTTGCTATCCAGCAACTGTTCGTGCGTACCGATGCCGGAAATGCTGCCGTTATCCATCACAACGATGACGTCGGCGGTTTCTACCGAGGAAATGCGTTGGGCAATGATGATCTTAGTGGAATCCGGAATATCCTCGCGGAACGCTTTGCGGATCATCGCTTCTGTTGCGGTATCCACTGCCGACGTGGAATCATCGAGAATCAGAATCTTCGGGCGTGCCAACAAGGCACGCGCAATGCAAAGGCGTTGCTTTTGACCGCCGGAGACGTTGGTGCCCCCTTGTTCCAACTCGGTTTGATAGCCGTCGGGGAAACTTTCGATAAACTTATGTGCTTGCGATTTTTCGGCAAAATATTGCAGTTCCGCGTCGGTGGCGTTTGGATCGCCCCAGCGTAGATTATCCTCGATCGTGCCGGAGAAAAGAACGTTCTTTTGCAATACCATTGCCACGCCGTCACGCAGGTTTTTCAGTGAATAATCCTTGACGTTGACGCCGTCGACCAGCACTTCACCCTCATCGGTGTCATAAAGCCGTGGAATCAGCGAGACCAGAGTGGTTTTTCCACAGCCGGTCGAACCGATGATGCCAACCGTCTGTCCGGGTAAAATAGAAAGATCGATCTTCTTCAGTACCTCTTCCTCGCTGTTTTTATAATAGCGGAAAGAAACGTTGCGGAATTCGATGGCGCCATTTTCCACGGTTTTTTCGGGCTGAGCCGCATAGATATCCAAAATATCGCTGGTCTCATCCAACACCTCGCGGATACGCTTTGCAGAGGCCATCGCACGGGATAACATCATCAGCATCATGGTTACCATCATCAGAGAGAACATGATCTGCGATACATAGGTAACGAATGACGAAAGGTCGCCAACCGGCATTTCAAAAGCCAATACCGTCTTACTGCCAAACAGTAGCACTGCGAGCGTGGTAAAATACATAAACAGCGAAATGACCGGACCCATAAAGATGACGACGTTCATCGCCTGCATCGCGGTGGATTTCAGATCGAGGTTGGCGCGGTTGAACTTGTCCACCTCAAATTGCTCACGAACAAAGGATTTTACCACGCGGACGTTGGTGATGTTCTCCTGTGTGGTGTTATTGAGCGCGTCGATCTTGGCCTGTACCTTGCCGAAACGCGAGAAGCCGAAAACGACAATGAGGCCAATGGTAATCAGCATCAGCGGGATGGTCACCGCCAACACCAGCGACAGCGAGGGATTGAGACGAATAGCCATGATCAATGCACCGATGAGCATACCGGGCGAACGCAACAACATACGCAGGCACATATTCACCATATTCTGCATCTGTGTTACGTCGTTGGTAAGGCGGGTGACCAGTGAGCCGGTGGAAAAGCGGTCGATGTTGGCAAAGGAGAAGGATTGCACCTTGGCGAACATATCCGACCGAAGATCAGCGGCGAAATTCACCGATGCTTTGGCGCCGAAATACGAACCGCCGACACCACCAGCCATCATCATAAGGGCGGTGAGGATCATTAAAGCGGCGTAGCCGATGCTGCTGCCGACCGTTAACGTTCCATCCCTCCAAGCGTTGATGATCAGCGCCAAAAAGGTGGGCATCAGAATTTCTCCGATAACTTCGATGATCATACAGACGGGGCCGCAGATGAAATATTTAAGATACGGTTTGATGTATTTGCCCCATCGCTTCATAGATATTCCTCCTTTAGGTAAACTCAAGACAGACGGTTGAACGTATCAACCGTCTGTCAAAGATTATTTCTTCTTCAGTTTGGCTAACCAGCGTTTAATGATACCGCCGGTGAACGCCGATTCCTTCTCTGATTCCTTTTGATAATGTGCTTCGTTTGTGATTGGGTCGATGTCGGTCAAATTGTGAAAAGCCATCGTTTCGTTCGGGAGTTCTTTTTCACGAAGGCGGCGGTCGCAGAAGGTGGCGATGATGGTGTACAACACCGCCAACAGCGGCACGCCGATGATCATACCGACAAAGCCAAACAGCCATTTGCCGAGCGCCAAAGCGGCGATGACCCAAACGCTGTTGAGGCCGGTATTCTCGCCAAGCAATCGCGGACCAATGATGTTGCCGTCAATTTGTTGCAGTACGATGATAAAGACGATAACGATAATGAAATCGATCGGACCGTCCATCAAAGCGAGTAACGCGCAGGGAACTGCACCGATAAACGGGCCGAAGATCGGGATGATATCGGTCACGCACATAATGACCGCCATCAATTCCGGATACGGCATTCCCAGCACCAACAAACAAGGATACGCCACGATGCCGATAAGCAACGAGTTGATGATCTTGGCGGTAAAGAAACCGCCGAATTTCTTGTGAGTCAATTGGGCATTATGCAACAGCGAATTGGCACCGGCGAGCGGCATCACCGCGTATACCAATTTCTTAACCTGTGCGATAAACATCTCCTTACGGCTGAGGAAATACACCGCCACTACAATACCGACAATAATGTTAAAGACTGTGCCGAGGACTGCGATGACGCCACTGGTCAGGTTAGTAACCAGTGCAGAAAGTTCCGGCACCAAATAACCGGAAATAATATTGACGATGTTGGCGGAGAAATCCGAGAACAGATCCAACACGCTGGCCTGCAGATCGGGATAATCAGCCAGCATTTTCTCTGCCCACGCGATCAGGCCGTTGAAATAGACCGGTACGTTTTGCACTAACTGCTTTAAACTGTCGATCACCTGCGGAAGAACTAACCACAGTAGGCCAGCAATAAACAGCAACAGGAACACGACCGAAAAGGTCACACTCCAATACCGTGCCCGACGAATTGCCTTCTTCGGATGTTTAACCGAATTGCGGATACAGAGCGGACGGAAGATGCGTCGCTCGGCAAAATTACACACCGGTGTCAGCAGATAAGCGATCACAAAGCCGTAAACGATCGGTGCGATAGCGGAAAAGAAGCCGCGTACGAAGCCTCCGACGGTCGGCCAGTTGAATAATAACCATACCAGCAGTCCGGAGGCGGCGATAACGCAAAACGCCGTAACGCCGGCATAGAGATATTTACGATCCCATTTAAACTTCACGGTGAAAGCACCACCTTTTTAACGAACTTTTTGTAAGACCTTGACGATCTCACCGATATACATACGGTGATAATCCTGCTTGGCGTAGTGGGATGCAATGGTTGCATCAATAAATCCGGCGGGATCGAGATCCTGAACGTACATTTTGCGGCAGATAAGCACGATCTCCGCCTCTCCAAAGTACGGCGCCGGCAGATCAAAACGCGGTGTCAGCCCCGATTCGGCGATCTTGTCGATATCGCGACCGGACTTGGTTCCGCACAATTGCAACGCCTGTTTAAAGCCTTTTCCGAGGAAAGACAAAGCAAAATACGGCTCACGTTCCATAAATTCGTACGTATACCGCTGTGGGCGAACGTAAGCGGTTGCAACGGGAACGTTCCAAAGCATCCCGACACCGCCCCAACTCGCGGTCATCATATTGGTCGCTTGTCGGTCACCGGCGGAGATCAACATCCATTCTTTGCCGATGCGGTCAAAGAGGTTGTCGTTCCATTCCGAAGGATCGATCTGGATGAACTTTTGCATAAACGCCCTCTCCCCCTTATACTAATTCTAAAATACTATACCATATTTTATGCCGCCTTGCAATAGAAAAGACAAATGTTTGCAAATCTTTTACAAAAAAACAGAGCCACAACATTTTGTGACTCTGTTTTCTTTAGAGACCTAAAACCGCGGTAGCGATCGACAGATAGATCAGAAGCGATAGCACGTCGACGGTAGTGGTGATCAGCGGACTGGCCATGACGGCCGGATCGATGCCGACGCGGTCGGCGAGAATGGGAAGCAGACCACCCACGAACTTCGCTACCAAAACGGTCAGGATAATGGACAGCGAGACGACCAATGCGACCGTCCAGGTAACGTCGGGATTTTTGAAAAGCAACTGATCGACCAGCAACATTTTCCCGAAATTGACCAGCGATAAAGCGAGGCCGCAAAGCACCGAAATGCGGATCTCTTTCCAGATAACACGGAAGGCATCGTTAAACCGCAGTTCGCCGAGCGACAGACTACGGATGACGGTGACCGAAGCCTGACTGCCGGCGTTACCGCCGGTACCCATCAGCATCGGGATGAAAGCGGTCAGCACCAAACAGGTGGACAAACTATTCTCAAAACCGTTGATGATCAGGCTGGTGAAGGTGGATGAGACCATCAGCAGCATCAACCACACGATACGCTGTTTGAAAAAGGTGAATACACCGGTACGCAGGTAGGGTGCGTTATCACCGGAGGAAACGATAGCGGCCATTTTCTCAATGTCCTCGGTGACCTCCTCTTCAATAACATCCATAGCGTCGTCGAAGGTGACGATACCGACTAACCGCTGTTCTTTGTCAACGACCGGCAAAGCGATGAAATTGTATTTGCTAAACGCCTGCGCAACGACCTCTTTGTCTTCCAGCGTATCCACACTGATGACGTTGGTCTCCATAATATCGGCCACGGTGTCTTCATGGTCCGCAAACAGCAGATCCTTGACAGAGAGCAGACCGATCAGTTTGCGGTTTTTATCCACCACATAGCAGGTGTAGATCGTCTCCTTATCTACACCGGTCTTGCGGATATGCGCAAACGCCTGCCGGACGGTCATCTCCGGCTTCAAATCAACATATTCGACCGTCATCACGCTACCGGCACTATCTTCCGGATAAGCCAGCAATTCATTGATGGTGCGGCGGATATCGGCCGGTGTATACCGCAAAATACGACGCACGACGTTTGCGGGCATCTCTTCGATCAAGTCAACGGCATCATCGACAAACAACTCGTCCATGACCGATTTCAGTTCCGCATCGGTAAAACCCTTGATGAGTTCGACCTGTACGTCGCCGTCCACCTCAACAAACGCTTCTGCCGCCGAGTCCTTTGGCAACAGACGGAAAAACAACAGCAATTGTTCCGGTCGGAGATCGGTCATAACAGCCGCGATGTCAGCCGGATTCATCTCGGCGGTCATTGCCTTCAATGCTTGGAAATTTCGTCGCAGAAGCGCCGTTTCTATGCGTTCAAAGATCTCCATTTCCTCTGTCATACAGATCCCCTCCCTTTCCGATTGGTAATAATAAAACCCTTGCTCGCATCGGCAGATGCGGACAAGGGTTGTGTACCGAATACCCCCGCTGATTTCAGCAGGGACAAAACACGACCGTCCGAGCTTTGGCATCGCGGGGCGGGCGCAAAAGCGCCATTGAAACTGCATTAGAGAACACCTTGTTTTCGATGTTCCCTGCTAACCATCTCATAGTGTCTCCACCATTTTGCGGCAGCAGTCCATATCCCCGCGGTAACCTCACCTACCGAGTGTTGTCTTTAATTTAAGTATACCCATCTTTTTTTATTTGTCAATACAAATTCTAAAAAAGTAATAACACTCCGCGGCGGTTTGGCCACAGAGTGTTATTACGGCTTATTTCAAAGGAATGAGCAATACCTGCTTATCTGTTAAGACGTCTTCTTTTAATTTATTGGCGCAAAGTACCGTGTCGACGTCGGTATGGCAATTTTTGGAGATCTGCCAGACCGATTCCCCGCTTTCCGCAAAGATCATCCGCACGGCGGCATTACCGAAGGTATACGGATGCGTATCGTCCGTTGAGACACTACTGACCGCTCGAAAACTCTTACTTGCCATATCGGTGACCAGTAATTCGGTCACTACGGCCAATTCCAACGTATCGGTATCCTTTCGGCGGTAATCGCACTCGAGGATCTGCAGACGATATTGAGGCAGATCGCCGCTAACGTTTAGCGGTGTCTCAAAATCCACCGTCCGCTCGTAGCAACTCAGTATGCCGGACTCATCCGAAGCCAGTAAATGTACCGACAACCGGTGTGTTGCTATGCCGTCAGAGTGATTGACGGAGAGGCAGTCACACCAAAGATCGACCACGTCGGCGATCCCCTCCGGTAACTCCAACTCCTGCCGTAGAGGTAATCGCCGAATAGCACACCCCCCGTATCGATAGCCGGTGCAATCGGTCAGCATTGTTTCGGTCGGGCAGGCGGTGCTGTAAGCATCGGCAAGATATGGCGTAACCGTGTGTTCCCATGCGCAAAGGGTAGCAGAGAGTTGCAGGTTGGCTAAAAGAACGTTTCGGCCGGTCCCCTCTTCTCTTTCGGCACGGACGTCACAGGAAAGAACCGAAACAGAACAATCGGTCTGCAGTTCGTCCGCTAATCCTTTGGCGTCAATGACTTGACTGTACAACAGCGTGTGATCGCAAGCGCCGTATTCCGGCATTTCTTCGCTTCCGCCTGCTGTTTCGTACAAACTGTGTACGCGGATCTCGCCCTTGATGATGGCACGTTCTGACAAAACCTTACACTCACTGACCGAAGCAATCGCACGGCAGGAGATCACCTTGGTGGCTGTATCTCCGCCTGCATCCAAAACTTCGTTAACCGTAAAAACCTTACCGGTGCATTGGGCAGGGAGACTATGCTCCGCTGTACAGCGTAGGAGGCACAAGTCCTTGCGGTCACTGCGGCTTGGCAACTCGGCGGAAACGGTATCGTACACAACGGCATAGACCCGGAAAGCGCCCCGAACATCCAGCCGACGCGGCCCGATCGCACGGTAGTTGACGTATGAAACGACCGTGTTCAACGAACTGATCGCCGGATCGCTCAACCCGTCCGCATTAAACGTGGAGGTAAAAGGTTGAGTGGCTTCATAAGTAAACAGACGACTGCGGCTGTTGTCAACGTACATCACTTGGACGCGAACGTGCCCGTCGACGATCAGACGGCCGTTGCCAAGTTGACGGTTTTCAATGACCGGTTCCAGCCGGCAGGAAAGAATGGCGGCCATTTCCGGCAGGTATTCCGGCAACACAAAATCGCCGTCAAACGGCTTTTCGTCAAAGGTATCCAATAGTTTGCGGGCGTTGCGGACGGTCTGTTGCTTCATCACACATTCCATAGATTATCGCTCCTTTTGATCGGTTTGCTACCAATCTATGCAACACCGCGGCAAAATAGACATCCCCTGTCGCTCAAACCTTTTCAGAGCCGCGAATACCGAACAGCGTCCGCAAGATTCCGCTGATAAAACGGGGGCTTTTCACCAAAACGATCTTCATGAGCATTCTCCTTTCAGCGTCGGGAAATGGATAGGCCTAAGAAAATGAAAACCGCAGCCAGCACAAACAAAAGCAATCGGGATGGCAACAGATTCGCCACCAACAACCCCACTCCAAAGGCAGCACAGTAACCGCCAAGACAAGAGGAACGACACAATGTAACCCACTCCTTTTCCGGCTGAAGCCGCGTTTTCGTTACATTCTATGCTTGCTCTCGCTATGCGGTTACAAAAAAAGCGTCGTGTCAACCGACACGACGCTTTGCGTTATCGCAATTCCCAATCCTTGCGGGACATCGCTTCCTCCATCATCGACCGATACGTTTGTAACCGCGAGGGTGCAATCTTTCCCTCGTTGGCGGCTTGCAAAACCGCACAGCCGGCTTCTTTTAAATGGCGGCAGGAGGTGAACTTACACGCCCCGATATACGGTGTAAAATCACGGAAACAGTATGGCAGATCGTCTTTATGAATCCATTCCAACCGTTCCATATCCAGAGAGGAAAACCCAGGGGTATCGACAAAGTATCCGCCGCCCGGTTGCGCATACAGCACCGAGGAACGGGTGGTGTGCTTGCCGCGTCCCAAGACGGTGCTGATCTCCGCCGTTTCCAAGCCGAGCCGCTCATCCAACCGATTGAGGATGCTGGACTTGCCGACGCCGGAATTGCCGGAAAAAGCGGCGATCTTTCCACACAGACCCCGACGAAGTTCTTCGACGCCCTCCCCTGTCTCCGCTGAAACCGACAAGGCCGTAAAGCCGGCGGTACGGTACAGTTGCAACAGTGCTTCAGGGGACGCAAGATCGGATTTATTAAACACAAGGATCGGCTCGATCCCCTTATGCTCGGCGATGGCGATCATTTTATCCAGCACCGGCAGGTTCGGTTCGGGATCTTTGGTGGCGGTCACCATAACGAGACAATCCAAATTGGCGACCGGCGGACGGATCAGGTGATTCTTACGCGGTAAAATGGCCTCTAAAACGCCTTTTCCGTCGTCACCGACCGTGATGCTGACCAGATCGCCCGCAAGCGGCGTTTCGCCCTTTTTGCGGAAAATACCGCGTGCTTTACACTCGAAAACGCCTTCTGCCGTCTCCACGTAATAGAAACCGCCAATGCCTTGCAACAGGCGTCCTTCCAATAGCGACAAACGATGTCCCCCTTCAATCGGAAGTAGAATTTAAAGTAACGTTACCAGAGACCGCCGAGAATGTCATCCAGACTCGGTTCGTCCTCAACGTCCGGATTGTCCGGCAACGGTTCGATCTGGCTCTGATAGTTACCGGCCAGACCGGTAGTAGCATCCGCGTCGCAAATGATGTGAGCCAATACGGTGTCCGTGCCGCTCTGCGTAACCACGATTTCGATGGTATAGTTTGCCACCGTCTCGCTGAACGTCACCTGATACGGCGAAGCAAGCGTCGATGCTTGCTGATTGGCCAAGACGTTGGTCTTGCCGTTGGCGGTCAGTTTGATATCGACGTAACCGGCCAGATCACCGAGATCGAAACTGGCGGTCACATCCTTAAAGCCGGAGGAAACTTTCAAAATGACCTGCGTGTCACGTTTGGCTTTTTTGTCACCTTCGGGCGTTTGCTCAACGACGATGCCGGCTGCATAGTCACTGTTATTGACGTACACGACGCCTTTTTCCATATCCACTTTAAAGCCGGCATCCGTGAACGCATCAATGGCATCCTGCAAAGGTGCACCGACCGTATTCGGTACAAATTCCTCTTGTTGCATATTCGGGCCGGTACTGATATAGACGATGACCGCTTTGGTTACCGAGCACTTCTCACCCGGTGCAGGGAAGGTTTTGATAACGTAGCCTTCTCTGATGGTCTCACTGCTGAGTTCTTCAAATTTGACGGTGAGGCCAACGCCGGTGATCATACGCTCGCATTGCGATTTGTTGGTCGAACCGACCTTGATGGTATCGGGAACCTCGATCGTCTCGGCGCCTTTGCTGATGGTCAGCACCAACTTGTGGTTATCGTTGAGTTTGATGCTCTTGCCGGACGGATAGTTCTGGTCGATGACCTTGCCCTCCGGCTCGTCTGAGAATTGATATTCCAGTTCTACGTAGCCGGCAAACGGTTTGAGCTTGTCCCAATCGTCATCGTACATATAACCGATAAATTGAGGCACGGTAATGGATTCTCCGTCATCAATGGCTCCACCGAGGAAAATTTTGGAGAACACACCGGTCTGCCACAGCACAATGATAGCGATAATGGCGATGGCGGCCACAACACCGATCAAAATCGGAATAAGCGGCACAGACGGTTTTTCCTCTTCCTCTTCCTTGGGGGTCGGCTTATTGTCACCGGCACGCAGGGATGTGATCACATCCACGTAACGGGTAGGAGTATCGTCGACGAAATACTTATACTCAAAACGGATGCCGGGATTTTGCTTAAAATCGTTGATATCCTTAAGCATTTCAGCCGCCGACTGGTAACGGTGTTCCGGATCCTTTTGCATCGCTTTTAAGGTGATCTCTTCCAAGCCCTCCGGAATATCGGGGTTGAGTGCGGTCGGTTTTTTCGCCTGCGATTGCAACTGCATGATCGCTACCGAAACGGCGTTGTCCGCCTCAAACGGCAGTTTGCCGGTCAGCATCTCATACATCATAATGCCCACCGAATAGAGATCCGCTTTCTCGTCGGTCAGACCGCCGCGGGCCTGCTCCGGACTGATATAGTGGACAGAGCCGATAGCACGGTCACCGAGGCCGGTACGCATCGTGTTATGCGAAAAGTGTGCAATACCAAAATCGGTTACCTTGATGGTGCCATCAGCAAGCAACATAATGTTTTGCGGCTTGATATCACGATGGACAATACCCTTGTCATGAGCGTGTTGCAGTGCGCGCAGGATCTGCACGGTGAAATGCACCGCTTCTTTCCACGAGATGCGTTGTTGATCGATGTATTCTTTTAAGGTGATACCGTCGATATATTCCATCACGATATACTGCTGGCGTTCACCGAAATTCACGTCGTACACCTTCACGATATTCGGGTGCGACATAATCGCGATCGCCTTCGATTCGTTCTTGAACCGACGGGTAAACTCCTCGTTGGTCAGAAATTCATCCTTCAGGATCTTAACGGCCACGGGTCGTTCTTCGATGGTGTCCTTTGCCTTATACACAAAGGCCATACCGCCAACACCGATCAGTTCTTCGATCTCGTAACGGCCCTGCAGGCGTTTGCCGATATACTTGTCCATAAATCCTTCTCCTTTCCAGTTCAAGCGAATAAGCAGGCGGTGATGTTGTCGCTGCCGCCGGACATATTGGCAGAAACGATCAATTTTTCAACAGCATCCTGCGGTGACAGTTTCTTTAGGATACGGGCGATCTCGCTATTCTCCACCATGTTGGTCAAACCGTCGGTGCAGACAAGCAACATCCCGTTTTCGGGAATTTCCGCGTCGGTAATTTCACATTCGACTTGCTCTTCGACGCCCAGCGCACGGGTGATGAAATTCTTGTTGGGATGAATGCGGGCTTCTGCTTCGGTGATCTCGCCTTTTTCCACCATCTCCCAGACCACACTGTGGTCACGGGTCAGTTGGCGAATATCGTCGGCGATCATATAAGCGCGGCTGTCGCCGATGTGGGCGATGACCGCATCCTGCCCGCTGACGATGACCGCCACGACGGTCGTTCCCATACCGTGAAGATCCGGATCGCTTACCGCAGTATCGTACACCAAGACGTTGGCGGCGGCGATCGCGCTTTCTAACATATAATGTATGGATTGAAGCGACATATTCTCGCGATAGCCTTCGACAATGCGATTCGTAATTACTTTGACCGCCAAAGAACTGGCAACGTTTCCGCCATTGGCACCGCCCATACCGTCGCAGACGACCGCAAAGTGAACGGAATCCGACAATTTGCCGGTAACAAACGCGTCTTGGTTATTTTGGCGAACACGTCCCTTGTCTGTGCGTCCGTAAACTTGCATAGGTAAGTTCCTCCTTAATCAGCAAATTGCTGCTCAATTCCTTGTTCCTGACTGCGGCGCAACTGTCCGCAGGATGCGTTGATATCCGATCCGAGCGTTCGGCGCACGGTGGCGTTTAACCCGCCGTTTGTCAGAATTTCGGTAAAACGTTGCAACCGCGCTTTACTGCTACGGCGTTGTGTTTTTCCTTCCACGGCGTTAGCGGGGATCAGATTGATGTGGCAAAGCGTACCGCGTAAGCGCTTGACCAGTTCCAACGCACAGGCATCGGTGTCGTTGACACCGTCGATCATGGCATATTCATACGAAATACGGCGGCCGGTGCGGTCGGTGTAAGCCTTGCAAGCGGCCAGCAATTCGTCGACACTCCACTTTCTGGCAACCGGCATCAACCGGCGGCGCAGTTCGTCATTCGGTGCGTGAAGCGAAATAGACAGCGTGATCTGCAGATCCTTCTCCATCAGATCATAAATACGGTCAACCAACCCGCAGGTGGAAAGCGAGACGTGGCGCATTCCTATGTGCACACCGCCTTCGGTCTCAAGCATCTCCAAAAAACGGAGAACGTTCTCGTAATTATCCAGCGGTTCGCCCATTCCCATTAAAACGACCGAAGAAACGCGAATACCGCGATCCGCTTCGGCGGCTTCGATCTGAGCAATCATTTCTGACGGTAACAAGTCGCGCGCCAATCCGTCAATACCGGTGGCACAGAAACTGCACCCCATCCGGCAACCGACCTGAGTGGACAGGCATTGCGACCAACCGTGCTTGTATTTCATCAAAACCGATTCGACCGTTTGACCGTCTTCCAGTTCGAACAGATACTTGGTGGTATCGTCGATCTGGGAAACCAATCGCCGCAGGATCTTAACCGACGGAATGCGAAAATGTTCCGAAAGTTGCTGTCGCAAGGTTGCCGGCAGGTTATTCATTTGATCAAACGACGTGGCGCCGTTATCCAGCCAGTTACGGATCTGCTTGGTGCGGAATGCGGGCATCCCCCACTCTTTGAATATCGCTGACAGTTCCCCGTCATGCATCGATTTGATATCCATCTTACTCATTGCGGGTCCTCATTTCGTGTGAAACCGGCGATAAAGAAGCCATCGGTGCCATGCACCGGCGGAAACAGGGTGATGTACCAATCCGGTTCGATCCCAAGCGCAGTGAAGCAATCGGTGATTGGCAGGATACGGGGAGTAAACTCGGGGTGTTCAGCCGCAAAACGGCGAACGACCATTTCGTTTTCAGCCGGATTTAAGGTGCAGGTGGAATACTGTAAAACTCCGCCCGGTCGCACCATCCGCGATGCCTGTTCTAAAATCTGATACTGAAGTTTAGGTAACTCCGCGAACTCGGAGAGAGACTTATAGCGGATTTCCGGCTTACGGCGGATGACCCCCAATCCGGAGCACGGAACGTCACAGATGACGCGGTCAAACCGACCATGTAACGGGCGAGGGCATTCTTTCGAAGCATCCCGCGCAACCGCATCGACGATCGTGATGCCTAATTCTCTGGCACGCCGGATGATGGTATCGCACTTCTCTCCGTGAATATCGCCGCAAAGGATGTATCCATCGTTTTGCATCTCTTGCGCGGCGGTGAAACTTTTACCGCCCGGTGCGGCACAAACGTCCGCTAGGCGCTCGCCGATCTGTGGTGACAGCGCCGCTACGCAATACTGCGACGCACCGTCTTGATAATAATAGCGGTCGCCGAATTTATCTAAAATCCGACGGGCGATACCGCCTTCGATCACCACGCTGTTTTCCAGCGACGGAAGCGTGTGGTAGGCTATTTCTTCTTGCAATGCAAACGCTCGCCATTCCGCCGGCGTTGTGCGCAGTGAATTCAACCGAAGCACTGTAGGAGGTGTTTCATTGATAAATTTCAGCAGATCAAGGGTACGTTCCTCGCCGTAACTGTCCATCCAAAGAGAAATCGTCTCCCGCGGGCAGGAATAACGGATGGATAGACCGGCAATATCGTTACCCAGCGTATCCCAAAGTTCCGCTTTTTTTCGGTCAAGCGCGCGCAAAACGCCATTAACAAAGCCAGATGCCGCTCCTTGCTTCAAACTGCGGGTCGCCTTTACGGCTTCATTGACCGCGGCCGAAACCGGAATACGATCCATAAACAGCAGTTGATAGGCGCCGACACGCAGGATTTCCAACACGGTTGGATGCAACCGCGCGAGCGAACGCGTGCAACAGCAAGCCAGCATATGATCCAACGTCAAGCGGCGTTCCTCGACGCCGTAGACAAGGCGAGAAAGTAAGGCGCGCTCCGCATCGGAAAACCGTTCTTTGCGAAGCAGGTTATCCAATGCAATATGCGAGTAACTGTGCGAAAGATGCAATTTTTGCAGGATCTTGACCGCTTCAATACGAGCGTTTTCCGCCATAATGACCGTCCTTTATTGTAAAATCGTACCGATCGGCAGGGCGTGTCCGCGCACGAAATCAGTCGCCGCCATCGCCTTGCTGTTCTCTGCCTGCACCTGTAGCAATTTCAGTGTGTTGCCGTCACCGCAAGCAACCGTCAACGGTTGCAACGATACCAGCGTTCCGGCCGCTTGGTCTGTTGGTCCGCCAATTTCGGAACGCCATACTTTTAAGCGCATGCCATTCCAGTTGCAGGTTGCGACCGGCCATGGATTTAAACCGCGGACTTGATTATGCAGTACCTCTGCGGGCTTGTTCCAATCCAAAGGGCTGAGCGTTTTATCCAGCATCGGCGCATAGCAGACGCCTTCCTCCGGTTGCGGTGTCCGTGTGATCGTACCGTTTTCCAAGGCTGTCAGCGTCGAAGAAAGCACCTCTGCCCCGTCCTCCGCCAACAGATCGTACAATTCACCGGAGGTGATATCCAGCGGAATGGTACGCTTGACTGTTTGCAAAATATCGCCGGTATCCAATCCGGCACTCATTTGCATCGTCGTCACACCGGTCTCGGCATCGCCGTTGATAACCGACCATTGAATCGGAGCGGCGCCGCGGTATTTCGGCAATAACGATGCATGGACGTTGATGCATCCATATTTCGGCAGATCCAGCAAACGTTGCGAAAGAATACGTCCGTAGGCGGCAACCACCATCAGTTCGGCGTTATAGGATGCCAATTTCTCATAAACCTCGTCGGTTTTCAAGAACGGTGGCTGAAACACCTCAATACCGTGCGACAAGGCTTCGGCCTTTACGGGGGTTGGCGTTAGGATCTGTTTACGCCCGACCGGTTTATCCGGCTGGGAAACGGCCAAAACGACCTCATGTCCGTCCTCAACGAGGCGGCGCAGGGATGGGACGGCAAAGGAGGGTGTTCCCATAAAGATAATGCGCATGATACTCTCCCCCGATTATCGGTCATCCGGTTCCAGCATACTGCTTGCTTTTTGCGTGAACAGAATGCCGTCGAGATGGTCGGATTCGTGACAAATACAACGAGCGGCCAGATCTTCAGCTGACAAGGTAAACTCCTTGCCATAGCGATCTTGCGCTTTTAGGATAACTTTTTTGGGGCGTTCGACAATTCCCCATTTACCGGGGCTGGAAAGGCAACCTTCGGTACCTTCCTGCGTCCCTTTCTTCGCAATGATCATCGGATTGATCGCCTCAACGAGGCCATCGCCGACATCCATCACGAAGAACCGACGCAGAATACCGACCTGCGGAGCGGCTAGGCCCACGCCATTGGCCTGTTCCATCGTTTCTGCCATATCATCCAGTTGTTGCCAAAGGCGCTCGCCGAATTCCGTTACCGGTCGGCAGATCTTGTGCAACTGCTCATCGCTTTCGTTAAGAATCGTACGAATTGCCATAATGAAACTCCTTACATCATAACCGCCGGATCGATATCCGCATAGACGGTTACGTTCTTATATCGACTGCTGCGCCCGAATTCACACAGCAGATCGGCTACCACCCGCCGCGTGGCGACGGTGTTGCGTGTTTTGATCAGTAATTTATAGCGGTACTTTCCGGAAATGCGGAGTACCATCGCCGGCGAAACGTCCAAAGCGATCACCGGAATCCCCTCAGCGGTAACTTGTTCCTTGAGGGCTTTGAGGAAGATATGCGCCACGCGACGAACCTCCTCTTCATCCCGTCCGACAAAGCCAAACTGATAAAGGCTGGAATACGGCGGATAATGCATCAGCCGCCGAGCGGCAATCTCCGTTTCATAAAAGCCATCGTAATTTTGTTCGGTTGCCAGTTGGATGACCGGATTATCCGGCGTGAAGGTCTGGATGATCGCTCGGCTCGGTGTATCCCGTCTTCCGGCGCGACCGATCACTTGCGTCAGCAACGAGAAGGCCGTTTCGTAGGCGCGAAAATCATCGTTGTACAGTGCCTGATCGGCGTTGATGACACCAACCAAACCGACCTTTGGGAAATCCAGACCTTTCGCTACCATTTGTGTACCGATCATAATCTGGTATTCGCCTTCGGCAAACGCTTTAAATTTTTCATCATAGGCATAGCGCGATACCGTGGTATCGGCATCCATACGCAAAATGCGGTATTCCGGAAACATTTCTTGCAGTTCGCGTTCCGCCTTTTGTGTTCCGGTGCCGGCATAGCGGATCTTCTTTTCGCCGCAGGTCGGACAGATACGCGGCGGTATCGTGGTATAACCGCAATAATGACAGACCAGTTGTTCGCTGGCACTGTGATAGGTCAGTGAGATACTGCAAGACGGACACATCAGCACACTGCCGCAGGAATGACAGGATAAAAACGTGTTGAAACCGCGACGGTTGAGCAGCAAAATGACCTGCTGTCCCGCTTCCAGACATTGTTCCATCGCGCTACGCAACGTGTTCCCTACCGTTAAGTTACTGCCGGCATCCTGCCGCATATCCACCGTGGTAACGGTCGGTAGTACCGATTTGCCAAATCGGGCATTTAAGCGGCAAAGGGTATATTTTCCGTTGAGCGCGAGATGGTAGGTCTCCATCGACGGCGTAGCCGAAGCGAGAAGCAACAAGGCTTTGTGCTCGTTGCAACGGAACTTGGCGATATCACGGGCGTGGAAACGCGGAGAACTCTCCGATTTATAGGTATGCTCCTGTTCCTCGTCTATGACGATCAGTCCCAACTTGTTCAGGGGCGCAAAGACCGCCGAACGGGTTCCGATCACAACGTCGGCATCGCCGGCGCGAATCCGTTTCCATTCATCCATTCGCTCACCGACCGACAAGCCGCTGTGCAGTACCGCCACACGGGAACCGAAGCGACCGATGAATAAGCGGACCGATTGCGGAGTTAAGGATATCTCCGGAACCAACACCAGCGCCTGCTTGCCTTGTTCTAACGCCGCATCGATCAGCCGCAGATAAACCTGCGTTTTGCCACTGCCGGTGACGCCATAGAGCAACGCGGCGGACGGTCGTCCGGCAGTCATTTGATTGAACAACGTATCAAACGCGGCTTGCTGTTCTTCATTTAAAGAAATCGGCGAAGCCGCTTCTGCGATCTCGGTCACGGCGGTTGGAGAACGCAACACTTCGCGGTCATAAAACTCGACGTATCCCCGTTTATGCAGTGTGTTGACTACCGCATTGGTGACCGATGCGTACTGACAGACCTCCTTAAACGTCGCGCTGCCGCATTCGTGAAGGATCGACAGCACTTTCTTTTGCTTGGGCGTCAGTTTTTCCGCTTCCGGCATAGCCAGCAATTCCTCTGCCGAATACACCGAACGCACCATCCGCACCGTTGCGGTCGAGCCTTTCTGCTCAACCTCGTCGGCGCGGATCAATGCGGATCTTTTCACCAAGGCATCTAATGTCTCGCGCTCTGCAACGTCTTTGCCAAGGAGTTTCTGCAATGTTTCCAAATCCACGCCGTCAGCGTGCAAGGCCACTTCTTCAAACAATAACCGTTCCGTTTCGGTCAACTTGCCCTTGAAATCCGTAGCCACGCGGTAAGACGGCTTCAACTGCATATATAATCCGGGCGGGATCATCGAACGCAAGGCGTCAAACAGCGTACAGAAGCAACGCTCTTTCATCCATTGCGCGAGTTTTAACATCTCGTCGGTATACAGCGGTTGATCGTCCAGACAATCGTAGACCGGCTTGCATTTGTCGAAATCCGCCGTTTTGCAGATTTCCATAATAACGCCTTGACGTCTACGGTTTCCGCCGCCAAACGGCACCAGCACCCGCAGACCGCGCACCGGCTCTTTTAAGCGAGACGGCCACGCGTAACTATAGAGTTTATCGTAGTGAAATTCCGCCTGTTCCACGGCGATTTTCACGGTCAGCGGTAACAGCACGGAATTCCCTCCTCGATTTCGTATTTAGGGCGATCAGTCTTCGCTGCCCATCATGATCTTATAATCGCCCGAAAGCAGATCGGTAATCGCCAGACTCACCGGTTTTTCGATAAGAATGGTGCTCTCGTCATTGGCTTTGTCGGTGATCTCGCGGGCGCGCTTGGCAACGCCGATCACGATCGCGTAACGGCTTTTGTTGCCCTTCAATTGTTCAATATCCATCGGTCTTAACATAATGTATATCCTCCTTAATTGATTTTACTTTTTTCATCTTCAATTAAACGTTCCAACGCCGCAACGGTCTCATCGACGTCATCGTTGATCAGTTGGAAACGATAATGATCCTTTTGTTGCAACTCCCACTTGGCGGCCTCTAAACGCCGAAGAATCACTTCTTCCGCTTCCGTACCGCGTCCGCGCAGACGGCGTTCCAATTCCTCCCAGCACGGCGGCAACAGGAATACCGAAAGTGCATCGGGACGTTGTTTCATCACGTTGAGTGCACCTTGCACCTCAATCTCCAAAACCACGTTGTTTCCCTGCTCGAGTTGTTCATCAACCCACGCTTTCGGTGTGCCGTAGTAGTTTCCGGCATACTCTGCATACTCAAGAAATGCGTTTTCGGCGATCATCGCCTCAAACTTTTCCCGTGTGATGTAGAAATAATGCACACCGTCGATCTCGCCCTGCCTCGGTGCACGCGTGGTGCAGGAAACCGACATACGTGTTTCCGGATTTTTGGGAAGGAACTTGGCCATCACGGTACCTTTGCCGCATCCGGACGGGCCGGTATAAATGATCAAAAGTCCGCGTTTACTCATCGTCCGTCTCCTCCGCTTCGCTCTCCCCTGCCATTCGTGCCGCGATCTTTTCGGGTTGTAGCGCTGATAAGACCACGTGATCACTATCCATCACCAGCACGGCGCGTGTCTTTCGTCCGAAGGTCGCATCGATCAGTGTGCCGCGCTCTTTGGAATCTTGAATAATGCGCTTAATGGGCATTGATTCCGGACTGGCGATCGCAATTAAACGGGCATCCGAAACCATATTGCCGAAGCCAATATTGATAAGCTTCATAACAGCACTTCCTTACTCGATGTTTTGGATCTGTTCGCGGATCTTTTCGATCTCCGATTTCATATTGACCGCGGTTTTTGCCAGATCCACGTCTTGCGACTTGGAGGCGATGGTGTTGGTTTCGCGGTTGATCTCCTGCACCAGAAAATCCAGTTTGCGACCGATCGCTTCATCCGAATTGACCATTTGGCGGAGTTGCGCAATATGGCTGCGCAAACGGACGGTCTCCTCGTCCACCGCCAACCGATCTGCCAACAGACCGGCTTCGGTCAGCAAACGCGATTCATCGACGGCCACACCGTCAAGCAGTTCGCGCATGCGGGCTTCGATTTTCTCCATACGCTCCTTTACGGTCTGCGGAGCGCGCAATTCAACGAAGGAAACAAATTCTAAGATCGCATCTGCTCTGGCTAACACGTCATCGCGGAGACGCGCCCCCTCCACTTCGCGCATGGCAATGAATTTTTCCACTGCCACTTCGGCAACCGTACGAACGCTTTCCCAGACGCTTTCTTCGTCCAATTCAACCGAATGCACCGTCAGCACGTCCGGCATTTTGGCAACCGAAACCACCGAAATGTCGTTGCGAAATCCCTCGTCGTTTTCAGCAATCAGGGAACGTACCTCGGAAAGCGCGTTGTAGTAAGCCAATGCCAACGGGCGGTTGACCGTCACTTCGCATCCGTCTGTCTCGGTAGCGGTGATCCAGACGTTAACGTCTACTTTGCCACGGGCGATCTTGCCCTGCATAAACGTTTTTAACTTGTTGTCAAGGTAACCGTACGCATGCGGCACACGGGTGGAAACTTCACAGTAACGGTGATTGACCGAACGGATCTCCACCTGAATATCCAAGCCGTTGACGGTGGCTTGATGGCGGCCGAAACCGGTCATACTTTTGATCATACGACAACTCCCCTTCATATCAAAACGCCGAAAGTCCTACTACGGGATTTTAATCTTATTTATTATATAATATATTTTAGTAAATTACAAGGGCTTTCCCAACGAAATCAAGCAATTTTTTCACAAAAAGCACGGGCTTAACGAGTAAGCCCGTGCTTTTTGATGGCTGATTGCATATCCTCCGGCAAGGGTGCCGACAGATCCAGCGTTTCGCCTGTGAAGGGATGGTGGATAACCATTCGTTCACAATGCAACGCATGGCGTGGCATCATCACATCATCCGTGCCGTACATCGTGTCCCCTGCCAGCGGATGGCCAAGCCACGCAAGATGTGCACGAATCTGGTGAGTCCGACCGGTTTCAATGATCACACGCAGTTCGGTGAAACGGTCGTTTCCCCGCAACGCTTCCCAATGCGTTATGCTACGCTTGCCGCCCATGCCGACTTCGCGGCTGATGGCGCAACCGTCTTTGATGCGCAACGGCGCATCGATCGTGCCGGATCCGGTCAAGCGTCCCAGCGCTATGGCGCGATATTCCTTATTGACACGACCATTCAGCGCGAAGGCGGCCGGCTGATGCTTGGCAGCAAGCAGCAACCCTGAGGTATTGCGATCCAAACGATTGGTAGGGCGAAAGGACCGCGGTATGCCTTGGCTCTCGAAGTAAGCCACAACACCGTTTGCAAGCGTCGGCTCCGGCTTACCTGCCGAAGGATGGACGGCCAGATACGGTGGTTTATTTATAACCAGCAGATGCTCGTCTTCATAGATAATATCCAGCGGCATCGCTACGCCCTCAATGACCGGATCATCGGTCGGTAAGGTAACCGTTACCTGCTGCCCTGCCAGCAACGTATGAATGGTCCATAGACGATCTCCGTCAACGATCAATCCATCCGGCTGACGTTTCAAACTGTTAACGACGCGGGCAGATAAACCGCAACGTTTGCGCAAGAATGTTCCGAGTGTCAATCCGTTATCATCCGGTGACACGGTAAAAGTCAGTTTATCCATCGGCGTCCTCCTCTCTTTTAAGAAAAAAGCCTGACGCAAAAACGTCAGGCTTTTTGGTGACCCATCGGGGATTCGAACCCCGGACACCTTGATTAAAAGTCAAGTGCTCTGCCAACTGAGCTAATGAGTCGTTTTGGCACCAGCCCATTATATATGAATATCCGCAAAAAGTCAAGTAGCAAAAAGAAAAAATTCAAGATTTTTCTTTTCTTCTGCGGCGGCGAATAATCGTACCCGCCAAGAGAGCGGCCGCGATGCCGGCTAAAATTCCGACAGTGTCAATACCAACGTCGACAACCGATGGTCCTCGACCGCCAACAAACGATTGATGCCATTCATCTCCAATGGCATACAAAACAGAAACGCCGAAAGCGATCGGTAAAGAGAGTTTCTGAGGGACGCGAGAGACGCACAAACTGGAAAACCATAAAATCCCCAGTACGGCGTATTCTGTAAAATGCCCTAATTTACGGATGACGAAATGCCAATTCTCCACCAAGGCGGTTTGTTCAGCAACCGTCAGTGAATGAAAATCCGGCGTCAATAATGAAACCAACGCTTGTGTAAGCGAGCCGGACAATGCGGAAGAAGATTCGCCGGTTTGTGCTGACATTAAAAAAATGAACACCATCCAGACGGCGGTCAGTGCCCACAGAATAGACGTTTTGATTATTCGTCTGCGCAAATCTCTCCCCTCCTTTTGCTTTATTATATCATGCTTATCAAAAGTTCGCAAGAATGTTTTGGAGATTGGGAACATAGATATTAAGCAGAGTTGCCGAAAGGAGTTATGACTATGAATGAATTTTCGGACTTTTCCGACCGTATCGCCGCCAGTAGCGCTGAACTACTGAATTTATATCGGCAAAATCGCCCGCCGGAAGCAGAAAAACCTCCGGTAGCCGAAACACCGAAACCGCCCTCCCCCAAGCCAACGCCGCCTGTCAATACCGTTGTTCCGGAGTTTTCCTCGGTAGGGTATTTGCAGGTTCAAACTACAGCGGCGGAGATGTCGGTTCCGGTCGCCGGTGCACTGGTCGTGGTGACTGCCGGTGACCGACTGGTCGCTTTGGGTGAAACCGACCAAAGCGGACTCTCGGATCTGTGGACCTTGCCGGCACCCGATCCGCTGGATTTCGAGCGTCCCGATCCGACCGCTTTGCCGGCTTTTTATTCGGTCGCTGTATATGCCGATGGCTATGCCTCGGTCTTAAATCGACAAGTTCCTCTATATGGTTCTGTGAAATCGATGCAGGAAGTCAACCTGATTCCCTTACCCGAGGCCGTGTCCGACCTTGAATACATTTTCACTACCGGTGCGCCGGTCGATCTACAATAGAGAGGAGTGCTGATTATGCCACCGGCAGATACACCGTTTATTCCTCAAAACATCACCGTTCATCTCGGACGTCCCGACTCGGATGCCGAGAACGTAACCGTCCCTTTCCCCGACTACATTAAGAACGTCGCATCCAGCGAGATCTATCCCACGTGGCCGGAAGCCGCTTTGCGTGCCAACATTTATGCGGAGGTTTCTTTTGCGCTCAATCGGATCTATACCGAATTTTACCGAAATCAAGGCTATAACTTCGATATTACCAACTCAACTGCCTTCGACCAGGCTTATATCCACGGTCGTCCGATCTATGAAAACATCAGTGCGCTCGTAGATGAGTTGTTTAATGACTATGTGGTGCGCGGAAACGGCATTGAGCCGTACTTTACGCAGTACTGCAACGGCACCACCGTTACTTGCGACGGCTTGTCTCAATGGGGTACTGTGCCATTGGCGGAAGAAGGGTTGGGACCTTACGATATTCTCACCCGCTTTTACGGAACGGATATCAATCTGGTGGAAAACGCCCCCGTTGATCTGGCAACCCCATCCTATCCCGGTGTCAGTTTTCGTCGCGGTCAAAGCGGTAATGAGGTATTACGTAAGCAAATACAACTCAACCGAATTTCCAGAAACTACCCCGCTATTCCGAAGATCCCGACTGTTGACGGATTTTTCGGAACCGAAACCGAGGATGCGGTCAAAGCGTTTCAATCCATTTTCGGATTAGAGCCGGACGGTATTATCGGTAAAGCAACGTGGTACCGCATCGGTTACATCTATTCTGCTGTCAAGCGCCTATCCGAACTGGATTCCGAGGGTTTGAGTTTAGAGGAGGTAAGCCGACAGTTTGTGGAAGATCTTCGCCGCGGAAGCAACGGTGCCGGTGTCCGCGAATTGCAATATTATCTGGCGGTTTTGAATTTGTTCTACAATCAAATCCCGCCGGTCAACATCAGTGGCGAGTTTGATACCATGACCGAAGAATCGGTCGAAGCATTTCAATTGCTCGCCAATTTGCCGGTCACCGGCGTGGTCGACGTTGTCACTTGGAACACCATCACACGCGCTTATTACGGCATCATTGATACGGTCCCACAACTGCAGGGCGGATATCCGCTTTTTCCGGGTGAGGTCCTTCGTATCGGTAGCCGTGGCGAGAATGTCACGCAGGTACAACAATACTTAAATGCGATCGGTGAAACGTTCACGCAAATTCCGGTCGTTCCCGTTAACGGTGTATTCGGTAACCAAACGCAAGCGGCTGTCATCGCTTTTCAAGAACTGGAAGGATTAGAACCGAACGGCATCGTCGGCGCCGTTACGTGGAATGAACTTGTCAGCGAATATTCCGATCTAATGATGGGCTTTGAAAAGGTTGAAGAGCAGTACCCCGGTAGCGTATTAACCGAGGAAGGAGTGGAATGATATGCTGGCAAACGATATCCGATACGATACACCGCTCTATATTCGCGAACTCCAGTCGGCTCTTCGAGATATTCATTTTCTTTATCCGAATGAGATTCCGTTGATCAACATTGATGGCATCTTTGGGCCGGAAACCACTGAGGTCATATTAGCGGCTCAACGTCTTGCCGGACGCGAAGCGACCGGAATTGTGGACTATGAAACTTGGATGTGGCTGTTTGCGGTACGTCGGAACGGCATTCGAAACAAAGCCTCGATCAACATGTTGGATAAAGCCGTTCCCCTTGACAGTGAAAACGAGACCGTTCGCACCGTTGAAACAATGTTTACGGCGTTATCGCGAGTGTTCACTAATCTTCCTGCTCATGCGGAACAGACCGCACTTGACAGAGTTTTAGGAGATTTTGCCGATTTGGTACAGATCGACAGGGATCGTGTTTCACGCGAAGAGATCCTGCAACTCTTGGTACGGCTCTATGCCGTTTACACCTCATGAAAAAGAAATTGTTTGTACAAAATGCCGCCGTTATGTCCGGAACGTCTTTGTTACTAAAGGCAATCGGTATGTTCTTCCGTATTTGGCTTTCCAATCAGATCGGCGGCGAAGGGATGGGATTGTATCAACTGATCTTTTCCATTTATATTCTGGGGTCAACAGTTGCAACCACCGGATTGTCGACGGCGGTCACGCGGCTGGTCACCGAAGCCTCGGCTACCAAAAACGAGCGTGATATTCCCCGAATTTTGCGTCAGGCGCTGTTGTTGGCTGTCGGTCTATCTGTGCTGTCAACCGTTCTCTTTTATTTGGCCGCACCTCTGATTGGCTCTTTGTGGATCGGCGACAACCGAGCGATACCGGCATTGCGCATTTTAGTATTCGGATTTCCGTTTATGGGCATTTCCGCCACGCTTAAAGGTTATTTCATCGCTCGACGTCGCGCCGAACTGCCGTCTATGGCACAGATTTTCGAGCAGTTAACTCGGATCGGCATCACTGTATGGTTATTTTTACAGACAGACGCCAGCATCGCATCCTACTGTTTTGCCATTATGTTGAGTGACGTACTATCCGAGGCACTATCCGCCGGTTTTTCCGCCTGTTGCTACGCCTTCGAGCGTGACAAAGTACAGCCGCCAAGAGGAAATCGTCCTCCCCTGCGCGTCACGCGCCGATTGATTGGGATAGCCGCGCCGATTACCGCCGGACGTTATTTGAATACCATTTTACGCACGATTGAAAATATTCAAGTCCCCCGTTGTCTTGCGGTGTTTTCGGGCTCCAACGAACTCGGATTGACCGCCTTTGGAAATCTCAAAGGCATGGCAATGCCCTTGATCTTCTTTCCGTCTTCGTTGCTGTCGGCTTTTTCGACGTTGCTGATACCCGAGATGTCGGAGGCGCTGGCGTTAGATCAGCATCTTCGTGTACGTCATATTGCTGATACCACCATTCGTATCACGATGGCGGGTGCTTGGCTATGCGCCGGCTGTTTCTGGCTGCTCGGTTATCCACTCGGAGAACTGTTTTATGGCAGTAAAGAGGTTGGATTTTATATCCGCGTGTTGGCGCCACTTGTGCCGTTGATGTATCTGGAAAGCGTCGTGGATGGCATTTTAAAGGGCTTAAATCAACAGGCAAAGTCACTGAAATACAGCCTGATCGACTCCGCCTTGCGAATCGTTTTGATCGCCTTGGTGGTGCCACGATTCGGTATGCGCGGATTCTTGTATATTATGGTTCTCAGTAACCTGCTTACCTGCCTGCTGAATACCGGCCGCCTCTGCCGCGTCACACATCTCCCTGTCGACCTCACCCACTGGCTCCTCCGCCCACTTGGCTGTACGGTTCTGGGCGGTGCTATAGTTAGGGCGCTATTGTTCCTGCCGATTCTAAGGCTCACTTCAACCTTGATACAAGCAGTTGGCGGGAGTTTGATATTTATTAGTATCACTGTTGTATTGTATCTGATTTCTAAAACGATAACCATTAGTGATTGGCGGCGTAATACTTGACTTTTTAACTGCTATGCGTTATTCTATAAGTATTATTTTACATAACGGAGGGCAGTTATGTCACTAAAATCAGAGCGCAGCACCCGCCGCGCCGGAATAGAATATCTACGGATTTTATCCATGCTTATGATAACGGTTACGCATGTTTGCACACAAGGCGGCATACTCAGCCAACTTCAGCCATTTACGCCCAATTACTATCTCGGCTGGACGCTTATGACTTTTTGCTATGGAGCAGTCAATTGCTACGCGCTGATCAGTGGTTATCTCGGAATAGAATCGTCCTTTCGATTCTATCGCTTACCTTCACTATGGCTTAAAGTCGTGTTCTATACTTTGACGGCAACTGCATGCTTCGCGATTTGTTGCCCGCATACAGTTTCTTTGATGGATTGGGTGACGGCATTAACACCCGCAACGAGCGGAACTTATTGGTATTTTTCTGCATATTTTGCCTTGTTCTTTATCACACCGTTTTTGAATCGTCTGTTTAAGATGCTCAACCAACAGACTGCGACCTTGCTAATAGCGGTGATTCTCATCTTGTTTTCCCTGTTGCCGACTCTCCGGCATTCTGACCCCTTTGATGTGGGAGATGGCTATTCGTTCCTCTGGCTTGCTGTGCTATATCTGATTGGTGCCTATTTCCGTCAATATCGGCTTTTCGAAAAACTACGTTTGTACCAGTATCTGCTTCTTGCACTTGCAGCCTTTGGCGTGACAGCACTAAGTAAATTTGCAATTGAATTTGTTACGTATAAAACCCTGAACACAGTAGCCGGTGGCGGTTTCTTGTTATCCTACATTTCACCGACTATGATCGTATTTTCCGTCGCATTGTTAGGTTTCTTCGTTCGTCTTCCTGACAAATACCAGAAAGGTAATCGCCTACTATTCACTGTTTCAGTATCAACCTTCGGTGTTTATTTGATCAATTGCCAACCTTTTTTGAAGCATACTTTTATGCAGGGGCAATTTGCAAAATATACTTCCTATTCATCAATAGGAATGATTGGCGCGATTTTAGGGACAGCTCTTGTAATTTATACAGTTTGCAGTCTAATAGATATCGCACAAACCGCACTATTCAAGTGGATTAAAGTCGATTCTTTTCTTAAGAAACTATGTGAAAAACCACAAAACTTTTACAATCAACTGTAATTAAAAAGTCTCCCGATAAATATCGGGAGACTTTTTTCTATTATGATAATCCGAGAGATTGAAGGAGTTTTGCAGTATTGTGGACACACTCTTCCGACAGACTTTGATTGACACGCATTTCGGTCTTTGAACGCTTGGCGCGCCCACTGATCAAAGCGTGATACCACCGTCCTATCTGGCATAGCGGAAGCAGGAACGGATGTTTATCCAAAACAGGATAGGAAGTGCGAAGTTCTTCGCGAGAAAGCCACAAGCGAGACCAAATAAAACTTTTTGTTCCAAGCTTACTTCGCTGTACGGCAATACGGTTTTCCACCGTTCCATATACACCGCCGTTCAATACGTATTCCCGCATCGCCGCTACCAGTTCAGTTTCTTCTTTCCCGTTAAACCAGACTTCTAAAGCCGCGTTAACGCTTTGATAGAAGCAATGTATATCCGTTTCTTGACACATAGATACCAGTTTTTCTTCGGAATATGTCATCTTTGCTCGTAAGATCCAAAGATCTAGAAAGGGGCGCACTCCACAACCGCCATGTAGAAAATGATAAGCCATGTGAGCATAGAGATGGAATAGGAAATATTCGTTGGTAAAGAACCATTCCGTGACCGTTGCGCCAAGGGGGTTGGCGTGATCCCACGCTTTTGAGAGCAATCGATCGATCCCGTCTTCATTTTCTTTAATATGAAAATGAAGTTCGACGTGTGTACCGTATGGGGACTGTAATGAAATGTCATGGTAGGTGGTTGTCTTACGGGAATATGCCAGGTGTTCTACCATTAAACCGGCAATATGTTCAACCGCCTCTTCTCTTACCAGAATGTCGATGTCGCAACTGGTGCGCATCCATGCTTCGGGATAATATTGACAAATAACGGCACCTTTTAACGGAATATACGTTATATGCTCCTTTTCAAAGAAATCTTTCAATGTTTTAAAATCGTAATTCGCCTGCTCTCTGCGGATCAAAGCGGACATTTGATAAGACAAGAAATCTTCTTTTGTTTGCTCATCCGAAGCACAATCGTTATCAATGAGGGCTTTGGCAACAAGGTGAGACAAATCGTGTTTTCTCGCCAACGAGAGTACCGCTTTAATACAAGGAAGGTCTAACCGCGCACGCAATTCGGATGGAATTTCCTCCCCTGTGATGGAACACCGCAATAATGCGAAAAACAGTTTCTCCATCACCATTCGCCCTCCTTTCGGTTAATCTTTGCGCCACACCATTTTATTGACTACGCCGGTATACGACTGGATGATCTTGACCACTTTGGTGGATACGATTTCCTCCACATAATCCGGTACCGGAATGCCGTGGTGAGCATTTTCAGTCAATGCAACAGCCGTGTCGACGGCCTGCAGTAAAGAAACCTCATCGATACCGGCGAGGATAAAGCACGCTTTATCCAATGCTTCCGGTCGTTCGGTCGAAGTCCGAATACAAACTGCCGGAATCGGTTTTCCGATAGAGGTAAAATAGCTGGACTCTTCCGGCAAAGTGCCGCTATCCGAAACAACCGCAAACGCATTCATCTGCAGATGGTTATAATCGTGGAAGCCGAGCGGTTCGTGTCGGATGACGCGAGGATCTAAAACGAAACCGGTGCTTTCCAAACGTTTCTTGGAACGCGGATGGCAGGAATACAAAATCGGCATATCATACTTTTCTGCCATCTTATTGACGGCATTGAAAAGCGACAAGAAATTCTTTTCCGTATCAATATTTTCTTCGCGATGTGCGGATAACAAGATGTATTTCTTAGGCTGTAGGTTTAAGCGCGTCAGAATATCCGATGCTTCAATATCCGACAGATTCTCCGCAAGCACCTCCGCCATCGGCGAACCGGTAACGTAGGTTCGTTCTTTCGGAAGACCGCATTCTGCAAGATAACGGCGCGCATGTTCGGAATATGCGAGGTTTACGTCCGAAATGATATCCACAATACGCCGATTGGTTTCCTCCGGCAAGCATTCGTCCTTGCAACGGTTGCCGGCTTCCATGTGGAAGATCGGGATGTGCAGACGCTTGGCGGCAATGGCGGACAGGCAGGAGTTAGTATCTCCCAAAATCAGTAACGCATCCGGCTGCATCTGTGTCATCAACTTATAAGAACAGTTAATGATATTGCCAACCGTAGCCCCTAAATCATCACCGACCGCATCCATATATACGTCCGGATCAGCCAACTTCAGATCTTTGAAAAACACGCCGTTTAAGTTATAGTCGTAGTTCTGTCCGGTGTGCGCCAGCAAGCAATCAAAATAGGTGCGGCATTTATTGATAACCGCAGCCAAACGTATGATTTCCGGACGCGTGCCAACAATGATCAACAACTTTAATTTACCGTTATTACGAAACGCCGTATCACTGTAATCCAGTTTCATCAATTAAACCTCCTCGCCGAATGTATCCGGTTTATTCGGATCAAACAATTCGTTAGCCCACATCACTGTCACCAGATCCTCCGAATCGGACAAATTGATGATGTTGTGGGTATAACCGGGTAACATATGGATCGCTTCGATCTTGTCACCGGAGACTTCAAATTCAATAACTTCGTCCGAACCAATGCGTCGTTCCTGTATCAAACCGTGACCGGAAACGACAATAAAAAATTCCCATTTGCTGTGATGCCAGTGTTGCCCTTTTGTGATTCCCGGTTTGGAAATATTGACACTCACCTGCCCGAAATTCTGCGTTTTTAAAAGTTCGGTAAAACTGCCGCGAGCGTCGCAGTTCATTTTTAGCGGGAACGAAACCTTTTCTTTCGGCAAATACGAAAGATAGGTAGAATATAGTTTCTTTGCAAACGAATTTGGCGCGATCTCCGGCAGAAGCAACGTTGTCGGTTGGGCTTTAAAGGTTTCTAAGAGTTCGACGATCTCGCCCAACGTAACCTTATGCGTTATCGGCGCATAGCAAAACGCCCCGTGATCATCAGCACATGGATGCAAGCCATCGTAGTTACAACGATGTGGCTTCCCACTTAGGCAACACAGCATCTCCTCGATCAGATCATCAATATACAGCAATTCCAGTTCAACAGACGGATCGCTTACCGTGATCGGGAGATCGTTGGCAACGTTATGACAGAAGGTGGCAACAGCCGAATTATAATTGGGCCGGCACCATTTACCAAATAAATTCGGGAAACGATAGATGTATACGTTGGTGCCGGTCTCCTGTTCATAAGCAAAGAACAGATCTTCACCCGCTTTTTTGCTTTTACCGTAATCGCCATCTGCGTAACGACCGATAAGCGTCGCCTGCAACGAGGATGCCAGCATGACCGGACAGGCATTCCCTGTCTGTTTCAAAGCATCTAAAAGTTGCGAGCCAAAACCAAAGTTTCCGGTCATAAATTCGGCGGGATCTTTTGGACGATTAACGCCGGCTAAATTGAAAACAAAATCCGTATCCGCACAATACACATTCAGCAACGCCGGATCGGTATCGATATCGTACTCATAAATTGCCGAGACAGACACAGCACGAGTGCGGTCCTTGCCCGTTTGAATGTTACGCAGAGCGGCCACTAAATTCCGCCCAACAAAGCCGCTTGCGCCGGTCACTAAAATTCGCATATTTTCACTCCCTAGATTACAGGCGCCAGTAGCGGAAACCGTAATCGTTTACATCCTCAATAGTAAAGAGGCCTTTCACGTCGATTAAAACCTTCTTGTCGTTATCTTCGCTCTTATACAGGGCATTGATATCTGCCAGCGTCATCGCGCGGAATTGCTCATGGGCAACTGCAAAAATAATACAATCGGCACCGTCGGCGGCTTCGATCGGTTGCAACTCTACACCGTATTCATGCAGAGCATCTTTTTCGTCAGCCCACGGATCCACAACGACCGGTTCAATGCCGTACTCCTTTAAACGAATGATAATATCCTCCACTTTTGAGTTACGCGTATCCGGGCAGTTCTCCTTGAAAGTCAAACCGAAGATAACCACTTTGCACTGTGCAGGAGCCTTACCGGCTAACACCAACTGTTTAATGGTAGCATCCGCTACAAATTGCCCCATACCGTCGTTGACTTTGCGGCCGGCCAGAATGATCTGGCTGTGGTAGCCGAGTTTTTCCGCCTCATAGGTGAAATAATAGGGATCGACGCCGATGCAATGACCGCCGACCAAGCCGGGGCGGAAGCCTAGGGCGTTCCATTTGGTATTCATACCGTCTACCACTTCGTTGGTATCAATGCCCATACGGTCAAACACCATCGCCAACTCGTTCATGAAAGCGATGTTAATGTCACGCTGGCTGTTCTCTACCACTTTGACAGCCTCTGCCGTCTTGATGGTGGATACCGGATGGGTACCGACTTTGATGACCAGATCGTATACCTTCTGAATTTCTTCCAGCGATTCCGCATCCATACCCGACACGATCTTGTGAATGTTTTCAAGACGATGCACTTTGTCGCCGGGATTGATACGTTCCGGCGAATAACCGACCTTGAAGTCTTTCCCGCAAACCAAACCGGATTCCTTCTCAAGAATCGGGATGCAGATATCTTCCGTTACGCCGGGATAAACCGTCGACTCATAAACAACGATTGCCCCTTTCACAAGGTTACGGCCGACCACCTCGCTGGCACCGATGACCGGCGCCAGATTGGGGGTGTGATCTTGGTTGACAGGCGTCGGTACGGCGACGATATGGAATTTCGCCTGCCGCAGTTCTGTTTCGTCCGAAGTAAACTTTACCGTAGAACTTTTAATTGCCTCATCCCCCACTTCATGCGTGGGATCGACACCGGACTTGTACAGATCGATCTTGGCTTTATTGGTATCAAAACCGATAACGTTCACACCTTCGTTTGCAAACGCAACCGCAATCGGCATGCCAACGTAACCGAGACCGACAAGGGAAAGGCTTTCTTGTTTTCCGAGCAACTTTTCGTACAATGACATGGATTTTTCCTCCTCATTTTGCAAGTTCATCTTGAATATAATCCAACGCGAGCATTTTTTCTGCCACCTGATCGACATTCAAAAGTTCCGTGTTATTGGAATTGAACTCTGACAAGGTGTTCCGCTTGACGTCACCGTCATTGAAATACTTATCATAGTTTAGGCCGCGCTTGTCGCAAGGTACACGGTAGAAATTCCCCATATCGATGGCATTGGCGCATTCTTCGTTGGTGAGCAGTGTTTCATACATCTTTTCACCATGGCGAATACCGATCACCTTGATGTTGTTCGTATCACCGTTAAACAACTGGCAGACGGCCTCTGCCTGCGTCTGAATGGTACAAGCCGGAGCCTTCTGAACCAAAATATCACCGCTTTGTCCATTCTCGAACGCAAACAGCACCAGATCAACCGCTTCATCAAGCGACATAACAAAGCGTGTCATGTTCGGGTCGGTCAAGGTGATCGGTTTGCCGGCACGAATCTGATCGATCCAAAGCGGGATGACCGATCCACGGCTACACATTACGTTGCCGTAGCGTGTACAACAGATCTTAGTCTTTTCGGGAGATACGGTGCGCGACTTCGCCACGACCACCTTTTCCATCATCGCCTTGGAGGTGCCCATCGCGTTGACCGGATAGGCCGCCTTGTCGGTGGATAAACAAATCACCGACTTAACACCGGTTTCGATCGCAGCGGTGAGAACGTTCTCGGTACCGAGAACGTTGGTCTTGACTGCTTCTATCGGAAAAAATTCACACGATGGCACTTGCTTTAAGGCGGCAGCATGGAAAATATAATCCACCCCATGCATAGCATTTCTCACCGAAGAAATATCTCGCACGTCTCCGATGTAAAATTTGATCTTTTCCGCCACTTCCGGCATCGTGGACTGGAATTCATGACGCATATCGTCCTGCTTTTTTTCGTCACGAGAAAACACGCGGATCTCGCCGATATCTGTCTTCAAAAACCGATTTAATACCGCGTGGCCAAAACTTCCGGTGCCACCGGTGATCAGCAAGGTTCTACCAGTAAACAGACCCATCCTCAACACTCCTTAATCTCTGCGGAATACATCCCGCGTATAAACTTTTTCCGAAACATCATCCAGACAGCTATCATATCGGTTGGCAATGATCGCGTCACATTCCGCCTTAAAGCGCTCCAAATCGTTAACGACGCGGCTACCGAAAAACATTTCTCCATCTTTTAACGTCGGCTCATAGATAATTACGGTTGCACCCTTGGCCTTAATGCGCTTCATCACACCCTGAACACTGCTTTGGCGGAAATTATCGCTGTTGCTCTTCATCGTCAAGCGATATACACCAATGGTAACCGAGCGTTCCTTGTTGGCATCCCACGAACTGTTAGCATCGTAATATCCCGCCATTCCCAATACACGATCGGCTATAAAATCCTTACGTGTGCGGTTGGATTCTACGATCGCCTGGATGAGATTTTCGGGAACGTCCTCGTAGTTGGCTAACAGTTGTTTCGTATCCTTCGGTAAACAATACCCACCATAGCCGAAGGAGGGATTATTATAATGAGAACCGATGCGCGGATCCAGACAAACGCCGTCAATGATCTTCTGGGTGTCTAATCCTTTCATTTCTGCATAGGTATCCAGTTCATTGAAATAGGAAACACGCAGAGCCAAATAGGTGTTAGCGAACAACTTGACCGCTTCAGCCTCCGTAAAGCCCATCAGCAACGTATCGATGGACGCTTTAAGTGCGCCTTGTTGTAATAGGTTGGCAAAGGTCGTTGCCGCTGCCGTCAAACGCGCATCCTCCGTATCCGTCCCCACAATAATGCGGCTTGGATACAGATTGTCGTATAACGCACGGCTTTCGCGCAAAAACTCCGGACTGAACAAAATGTTCCGACTCCCGAATTTCTCTCTGACAGAAGCCGTAAATCCGACCGGAACAGTAGACTTGATGATCATAATTGCATTGGGATTGCACTCCTGCACCAATGAGATGACCGTTTCTACCGCCGAGGTGTCAAAATAGTTCTTTTTGGGGTCGTAGTTGGTCGGGGCGGCGATTACAACAAAATCCGCTTCCGAATACGCCGTTTTTGCATCTAAAGTTGCCGTCAGATCCAGTTCCTTAGTTGCCAGATATTCTTCGATTTCTTTATCTTGGATCGGGGATTGTCGGCGGTTGATCATATCCACTTTTTCGGGAACGATATCAACCGCGTAGACTTTGTTGTGTTGCGCCAGAAGCACCGCCAGACTCAATCCTACGTAACCGGTGCCGGCAACGGCAATTATCGTTTTATTCAAAACAAGCATCTCCTTACTGATAATACTGTTTATACCATTCTGCAAACTTCCGCAGACCGCTCTGTAAACTGGTTGAGGGTTTAAAGCCGAAATCGCGTTCCAATGCGGTAGTGTCCGCATAGGTTACCGGAACATCGCCGGGTTGCATTGGCACCAACTCTTTGTGTGCTTCAAAGTCGTAATCCGGCGGTAAGACTTCGGCTCGAATCAGTTCCTGCTGCAGGATATCCACAAAATCCAACAGATTTTCCGGATGATTGTTGCCGATGTTATAGACGCGATACGGCGGAATCGGCAAACCGTCTTCCCCTTCTGCCTTCTCAGGGGCGCAGGTCATCACTCGCTTCACGCCCTCTACGATATCATCGACGTAGGTGAAATCGCGTCTGCAATTGCCATAATTAAAGATCTTGATGGTTTCGCCGTTAAGGAGTTTATTGGTAAAGCCAAAATACGCCATATCCGGTCGACCGGCAGGCCCGTACACCGTAAAAAAGCGCAAACCGGTAGACGGAATGTTGTATAACTTGGAATAGGCGTGCGCCATCAACTCATTGGATTTTTTGGTCGCAGCATAGAGGCTCACGGGATTGTCTACCTTATCGTCGGTTGAGTACGGAATCTTCTTATTTGAACCGTATACCGAGGAACTGGACGCATACACAAGATGCGAAACGGGATAGCGCCGGCACGCCTCTAAAATGTTGTAAAATCCGATCAGGTTCGATTCGATATACACATCCGGATTTTCGATAGAATACCGCACGCCGGCTTGTGCGGCCAAATTGACAACCACATCGAAACGATACTCATCAAACAGAGCATCCATCAGTTCGCGGTCGGCGATATTACCATAAACAAAATCCCATTTTGCGCCATCAGATGCCGCCACTGCCTCTTCAATCCGGCTTAAACGGTATTCTTTCAGAGACGGGTCGTAATAATCGTTCATATTGTCAATGCCGACAATGTGAATTTGCGGAACGTTCCTAACCAGTTCCAGCACCAGATTGGATCCGATAAAGCCGGCGGCGCCGGTGATAAGTACCGTTTTATTTTCAAGAAAAACGTTTGGTGTTAGCATACGCCTTGATACTCCTCCTGCACTTTCTCATAACTTTCCAAGTTGCCGATATCATAGCGATGACCGGGCATTTCCATCGCAAAAACCGGCGTTTGGCCGCAAAGCCACGCCGCATAACTTCCGGGCGCATCTGTGCCGCAACCGGCCGCAATGCCCGCCTTCACCAATCGAGAGTCCTGACGGGTATAAAAGTAAAACGGAGGGACACACCAGTGTGATTTCGGCTCTGCCGGCTTTTCGACCATAGAAAGCACTCTGTCGTGCTCGTCGATCTCTATTACACCACACTTTGACAAACGCGCTTCCGACGGTTCGTAATACCGCATAATGCAGGAAGCGCTTTTCTCTTTTGCATAGCGAATAAATGCTGTCAAACTGAAATCCAACAGATTATCACCGGCGATCACCAACATTTCATCGTCGATCTGAAGTTTGTCAATAGCAAACTGAATGTCCATAACCGCGCCAAGGCGAGTTTCGTTAGACTCGGTGCCATCATCCACAACTGTGATACGATACGGCTTGTCCTTTGCCCAAGCCTCAAAATGATGTGCGAATTTATGGTTGGAAATTACGACGTACTCGTCCACCAGATGGGCGGAATCGATATCCTCGATCAGCCAATCGAGGATGGTTTTTTCGCGCACACACAAAAGTGGTTTCGGAAAATTTTCGGTCAATGGATATAGGCGGGTAGCATAACCGGCCGCTAAGATCAGACATTTCATAATATCACCCCATCTGCGCTTTCGCAAATATGTACAGAGAATTTCCCCTTTAATTCGGGAAATGCCTTCAAGTAATCATCCGTCACGGAACGCGTGATCGACGCCTCAAAAGACGGATCGATCAACGCCATGCAACAACCCTTAAAGCCGGCGCCGGAAAAGCGCCCTCCGTAGATACCGTCGGTTTTGGTCATGATCTCATACAGTTCTTTGAGTTCCGGTGAACCGGTTTCCCAACTATAGATCGAAGAATGACCGCTTTCAAACGACAATTTTCCAAAAGTATCAATATCGCCGTTTCGCCACGCTTCTGCGCCTTTTTCCACACGGGCGTATTCACTGTACCAATGCTCTGCACGGCGGCGCCACGTGTCCGGTAGCCTGTCCTTATACTGCTCAAACACCTCCAACGGCACGTCACGCAGATACGTTTCGGAAAATTTACCGTATTCTACCCCCGAATACGCTTTCAAAGCGTAGGCCGCCGAGCGGCATTCATCTACACGCATATTGAATTTCGAACCGGCCAAGGTACGTTCCACACCAGAGAAGAAGATGGCAATCTTATACGGCTTCATATCCGGATGGGTGTTAATCAACTCATACGAATCGTCTTTCGTATCCAAGTAAAGCAGTTTGCCTTTACGGGAATAAACCTCGCATGATTGGTCTAACTTGCCGCAAGAAACGCCGACGTATTCATTTTCGGCTTTCAACGCCGTCATGATCATTTCGGATTCGGTCAGATGAATATCATTCACGCGGCATAGTGCGGATAAGAATGCAATAATCACAGCCGCCGAGGAAGACAAACCGCCGATCGGCAAACTCCCCTCAATGACGCCGCAAAAGCCGACGTGTAGCGGATACTTTTCAGCGAGTGCAATCGTCGCACCACGCAGATAATCCGCCCAATCGTACTGCCGCTCAGCCGGCACCGAACGGATATGAAACTGTGCTCGCTTATCAAACTGTAGCGAGGTAAGTTCAATGACGCCGTTTTGTTTTGCCGAATAGGCGATATGAATGCCCTTGTCAATTGCCAAACCGGTGATTTTTCCGAACTGATGATCGGAATGCGCCCCAAGAGGGCAAATACGATACGGGCAGAACGCAATCCCCTCCGGATCGCGGTTGTAGGTTTTTAAAAATACCTCACTGCATTTCATAATTTATCCCTCTGTTATTCTAAAACAATATTATTTAAGTAGTTTAATGAGTCTTGACGGTAAGCGTTTAGCTTTTGTTGGATTTCACTGTAATCAATTTCTTGTGTGTTTTTTGAGAAATTGCGTTCGCTGATCCCAAGAATCTCCAGCAAATCGGTCAGACGGATGTATTTATCCTTCGCCTCTGACGAAGTGCTTTGAAGAAGAAAGAACTGTTTTTGAAAAAGTATTGAAAACGCCATACCGTGAAAGGAATTGGTAAAAACATAATCGGCGTGATAAATTAAATTGATAAAGTCCTGCGGTGACGTATCAAATGCTTTATGAAAATGATTGGTGCGGTTACGGCGATTTTCCGGCATAACGATCACTTCAAGGTTATGTTCTTTGGCGAAGTGGCGAATTTGATTCTCCTCTGCTTTGTCATAATCACTCAATGCATAGACCAGACAATAGCGTTTTTTACAGAGACGATCACCCGTCAGCGCCTTCCAAGTTTCTGCAGAAAGTAAGAAAACGGGATCCAGTACATAATTCGCTGATATTCCCATATCTGCCAGTATCCGAACACCGCTTTCATCGCGAACAGATACAGCGTTGTATTTTGACAACAATTCTGCCATGGAGCTCTTGATCTGCGGATCGTCGATTTGTTTGATGCCAAAACTGGAACCGTATGCCGCACGACGGCTCGCTTCCGGAAGAAAATCAAACATATAGCGATAAGAAAAGGATTTGTGATACGGATTCCAAATTTGATCTCCGCCGTTTAGGAAAAGATCGTACTTCTCCAGTTGTGCAAACAACACTTCATCTGTATCACAAAAATCGCCAATGTGAAGGTGGTGCTCTCGAAAAGATTGAAAACGCTCTGCTTTTCGCGCATTATCTTTGCGATGATAAAGCGCAACAAACTTCTGTAAAGCGCGCTCAAAAATCGTTTCGTCCGCAACCGAAACGGCATAGTGAGTCGATTTACAGTAAATATCGCGTTTAATATACAACAGTTCCGCCTGATGTCCTTGCAGATTCAAGTAATGCTGTAACGCGTACGCCTGTAACACCGTGCCATAATTATCCGATTCAAAAAAAGTAAGAATCGCAATTTTCATACTTCAATATCCTTTGACTGTTTGGTTAATTCGTGATAATTAAAGTCTAGTCGCCGCGTAATCCGAGGCTACGGCCACCATCAACAACAATATTCTGACCTGTAATAAAGCAAGCCTCGTTCGAAGCCAGAAAAGCACAGGTATGCGCAATATCTTCAGGGCTGCAAATACGGTTAAGGCAATTGGTTTCTTGAAACTTAGCGAGTTTCTCCTCAGAAGCATCCTTTCTTGGAACGAGACCGGGAGAAACACAGTTTACCGTAATGCCGTAACACCCAACCTCAATTGCTTGTGATTTCATCAGACCAAACAGTCCGGCTTTGGCTGCAGCATATTCTGCGTGACATGCTTTTCCCTGCAAGCCAACAATAGAAGACACGTGAATGATTCGTCCGAAATCTGACTTTTGCATATAAGGAATCACTTCGCGGCTTGTAAGCAACGGTCCGCGTAGGTTGGTAGAAAGCAACTCGTCGATATGTTGAATATCCTGATCATGTAACATTTTTTTGGCGGAACGTGCACTGAAGCCGGCGTTATTGATCAAAATATCAATACGACCGTATTTCTCCGCGACCTTACGCATTGCGCATGAAACGGAAGTCTCGTCAGTTACATCCATGATAATTACATCAGCCATTAGGTTGTCGTGTTTGAGTTGTTGAGCCAATGCATTTAATTTATCCGCAGAACGACCGGCAAGGATTACGGTTGCGCCCTCGAGTGCTAATCGGTATGAAATGGCACTGCCAATCGAACCGGAAGCGCCGGTAACCAAAGCAATTTTATCGGTTAGTCGTTTTGTGGGATCAACATAGACGTATTCCGTTTTCGTCTTAACCACGATTCTTGGCTTTTTCAGAAAACCAAACATAACTCACCTCGAAAAAATGGATTTTAGTATCGCCTTGCCAACGTCTTTCGGCGCTTTTCTGGTATCACCTTCGTAGAATTTTCTCAAAACGCAGGCATCGGACTCCTTATCGGTAAACACCTCAACAAATAGCGGTTTATCACGCGTTGATTTAGACAATTCATCCATCGCCGTCTTTAATTCCGACTCACAATTCACCGCAAGATAATCAAACCCACGGGATTCCACCCACCCTTTAGCGGTGGCGTTGTGCTCTGCCGCGATGTTTTGGTTTAGCGTTGGAACGTTCTCCTTGCCGACTGTATAGTGAAACAGCGTGGCTCCAGCATTGTTATTCAAAACAATACGCATATTGGGTGAAATATAGTTATTCCACAAGGCGTTCATATCGTAGAAAAAGCTAAGATCCCCCACCAGCAGATAAGCCGGAACGTCGGAAGTGGCAGCCATGGCAACATACGCCGACACCGAACCGTCAATACCGTTGGTACCACGATTGCAAAAGACCTCAACGGAAGGATCCAAGTCGAAATGGGCGATCATGCGTACGCTAGAACTGTTTGCAACGTGCAACTTAGAATGTTTAGGAAGAACTCCGCAAAATTCACGCGCAAGAAGCAAATTGGAATATGGAATAGCCGCCGTATCCGCGTCCAACTTGTTTACCTGCTCCTTCCAAGTTAAGTAATAGTCGTTTTCTTCTGGGATTTTTTCGACAATAGTCTCGGCAATTTTTTTCATAAATTCCAGAGGTGAGGCCTCAAACACATCGGAGATACATTGGAACGTATCGGTGATGTTTCCGTTTTCATTCACCGCCCAATGTGCCATAGTCGCCTTGCTGCATTTCAGATACCGGCGAATATAGGTAATATAACCACTATTCAGGGTGATAACAATATCCGGCTTTAGGTTTTGAATAAAGAATTCTTCCGTTATGACTCTGGAAAGATGGAAGGTTGGAATTGTGCCAGCACATTGTAAATTTGATAGAACGTCTACTGCGATTACGGCACCGGTTTTACGTGCGAATTCTTCAACGAGCGATGTATCTTCTGCGGATAGTGGTGACGCCTGACCATAAAGAACCAATACTTTATGAGCACGGAGCATATCCGCCAGTGCCGACCAATCTTCATCGAGGTGATGTCGTTGAATCGCCCGAATATCCGGAAGTTCGGGCGTATGGAAAGAACTGATTTGTGTTTCCATTGGCACATTAATCTGAACCGGGCCGCAGCCATGATGATTGAGTTCTAATATTGCTTCGCAAATTTTCCGGTAGCACACACGTTCATCGGCTGTATCTCGGCACATTGGTAGATTCACGATTGCTTTTGTTACTTTTGTAAAACCTTCGGTTTGAGGAACCATCTGCTCTTCGTCTTGGTTCAAATAATAAGGATTTCGATCGGCGCTGATCACCAAAAGCGGTAATTTCTGATAATAGGCCTCGGCGATGGCGGAATAATAGTTACAGACCGCCGTTCCCGATGTGCAACAAATCGCTACTGGCTCACGATAACGTTGAATTAACCCGATGCCAAAGAAGCCGGCACTACGCTCATCCACCACCGAATACGTGGTAAAAAACGGATCCTGTTCCAGAGAATGAACAATCGGTACGTTGCGGTTCCCTGGGGAAACAACCACTTTACTTATGCTGTACTGCTTTAACAGCGCAACCAATAGCTGTACGCTTTTAATATCCGAATACAACTAAATTCCTCCCTATCATCATTTACGTTTAAATGATACATTATATTCTTTTTGCCGCGACGCATAACGTTTGCGAGAGAGCAGATAGTACAACAACGGCAAGCGATGACGGAAACAAAAATAGTTAAGTTTGTAGATTCTACGCATTCCCGACGGTTGAGTACTCGGCAGATAGCCAAAAGCATTGGCTTCCTTCATGATCGTTCGAATGGTCGATATACGTTCACGAAGACGGCGAGTGTTGTTGGGTTTGGACTCGTTATCGGCACACTCAAACGCCGTTAACATGGCGCGCAAATGCATCTGTGCGGTAAAATCATAGCGAGTATAATTTGTTACAACCCTTTGGAGGTGTGCGACTAACGGTTTTAATAATTCCCACATATTTTTCGTATAACCTTTAGAAAGCGATTCAAAGTTCATACGATTGTGGTAGAGATATCGATCCCCTAAATAGTAATATTTTTCCGCATGGATCGTACACTCAAAGGTAAACGGAAGGTCTTGGCAGCGACGGAATCTCGGATCAAAGCAGATCTGATTCTCTTCGATTAACGTGCGACGATAAATGCGCAACCAGTTGCACCAACGGATGGTGCACTCATCCTGATCGGCATTAAATGCCGCTAATAATTGCGGAAAAATAGTTTTTTCTATACCGGTACGGTCGTAGAATCCGGGCGGGAAATAAATCTGTTCCTTTTTGTCTTCGTTGCGATAGACGTTACAAAAAACGATATCGGCATCGTTTTGCTTGGCCGCCGCGTACAACTCCTCATACATCGTCAGTTCCAACCAATCGTCCGAATCAACAAAGCCGATGTACTCGCCTTTGGCAATGTTCATCCCAGCTTGCCTAGCTGCCGCCAGACCGGAATTACTTTGGTTGAGCAAAATGACCCGCTCATCGCTAAGATATTGCTTGCAGATCTCCTCAGACTTATCGGTCGATCCATCGTTGACCAGTATAATTTCAACATTTTTCAGAGTTTGGTTTACCACCGAATCCAAGCATTGCTTGAGGTAGGCCTCAACGTTATAGACAGGAACGATGATGCTAACGGCAATTTGACCATCCTTCATAATCGATCTTCCTTCTTTTCGATAGATTGAAAAAGTTCTTCGTACTGTGCGATCTTCCGATCATTGTCCAGCAAAACGGCAGGCATTCCGTTGATTTGCATATCGCATAGCAAAGTCGGATCCGCTAAGATAGCGCGCAGTTTCTCTAAAATAGCCGATCCATTATTCTCAACAATAAATCCATTTTTGCCATCGGTAATCTGCTCACCAATTCCCGAAAAGCGTGTGGCGATCACCGGTCGGCACATAATCTTCGCCTCATTCACCACACCGCAAAGCCCTTCGTTATAGGAGAGCACCGCCACCAAATCGGCGTTGGCATAGTAAGGAAAGGGGTCTTGTGTCTCGCCACACAGCTTCATCACGCTATCTAAACCGGATTCCGTAATGCGGCGGCGAAGTTCGCTCTCATCCGGGCCTTTACCTACGATATACCAGATGAAAGTATCTCCGAATTCTTTATATAATGACGTGCAAACGTCGACCATACGAAATAAACCCTTGGCTTGATCTGCCAAGCGACAAATCGTCACAATGCGAAAACGGCCTCTCCCCTCCGCAATTGGATCGGGAGCCTTATATGCAGCATCTACGTCGACGGTAGGTAAAATATTGTAGATCGTATGCGCGCGGTCAGCATGGTTTGGATAACACCGGCGAAATGACTCGGTCGTATATTCAGAGACGCCGATATACGCATCAAACCGATTACCATATTTCTGCATATATTCCGCCGTTTTCCCAAAATCACCGGTTTTTTCCACATCATTTCGCAGCAGTTGATAATACTGCTTGGAGCGAATGTTTTTAAAGAGAAAACCGGGATCATATCCAAACAACCCGCTGATGGCTACATCATAGTGTTCGCGCCGAAGCGTTCTCGCACGGTAAAACGACTTGACTGTCTCGGCTATAAAATGTAGTTTCGAGCCATTTCCGGCTTGTTTAAGATGAATGACCCGCACCTTGGATGATAGTTCGTTTTCCAGCGTACCACCACTCCACCGCAGGAGCAGAGTAACAGAATGACCGTGTTCCGCCAACAAGTTAAGAAGACGAACTGTGGAACGTTCCGCCCCGCCGATATTCAATTTACTATAATAGTAAAGAAAGTTCATTCGATACTCCTTATGTCCTTTATACCAATCGCTCTAAATACTCCAACAGGTGTCCCACCTGCATAGCAGACGACTTCTTTGTCACCACAAATTCAAAGGCGGACTTGGCATTTTTGTCGCGTTCCGCACCCGAAATTGAGAGAACTTGCTCGAGATCAGCCAAAAATGCATCTGCAGAAGTGACGTCACAAGTATAACAGTACTGATAGTACTCTTCAGGAATTCCGTCAAGTCGAGACATCATCGTGGGTGTCCCGGAGGTGAAATACTCGAAGGTCTTAGATGGAAAAGAATAGCGGGTAAGCGGATGATCCGGCTTGCGCGGATTGATCAAAAGAGTGGCTTCCCGTTCCAGTTTAAGAACGCGGTCGTTTGTTACGCTCCCCAAATAGCAAATACGGGAGTCGGTCTCGCTAAGGCGTTGAATTTCCGGCACAAGATCACCGGTCCCGCACAAAACTAAGGAGACGTCGTTTCGCGAAAGACGCGAAAAACCATCCAATAGCACGTCGACGCCGTTATCTTTATGCAAATATCCGGCATAAAACAGCTTCTCCGGACGCGTGCTATCGTTTTCTGGAAACACGGGTTCCATCGGAATATCCGGAAATCCTTCAATGACGATATAAGGATTTTCTTTTGGATTGGTGACGTCGTTCATTTGCTTTGAAAGAAACACGTAACCATCCATACGGCTGTTAAACCATTCACTTATGTACTTCTTGATGGAAACAGCCCAGGCTTTTCCCGGAATGATCCGAAAGCGCGGAATCTCCGTGCAGATCGTAACAACCTTCACAGAGCGGCGTCCGACAAAAAGCGGCCACAAAAGCGTTGGATTGATTGCATAGGCAAGCACAACTCGTTGCTGACCTTCGGTTTGATTCAGCCAATTTTGCACGGATTTATAAACTTTTCTGAGATTGCTAAGGGCGATGCCGGATCCACGCTTCCGCCAGACGTATTGAATAGAATCCTCGCACCATCCTTTTTTTTCTGCCACACCGGCCCGCTCTTCCATTGCGATACTGGAAAGTACCGTAAGGTTGACGTCCTTGTGTTCTTTCAAGTGTGATATAAGTTGTTTTTCGAGTTTATGAGCCGCCACCGAAACGTCTTTATCCTGTCGGTATAACTCCTCGAACAACTCGTCCGGACAGTAATAACCAAGATATAGAATATGCGTATCAAACACCCCCTACTTCGGATCAAAGGTTCCCATCAATAGTGGCAGGCGTTTCGTTGCCCGCTTAGTTGCCGAACGTAACCGGATCCAAACAAGTTTTTCTTTTAAGGGCATTTTCAGAAAAAGTTTGATTTTCTTAATTAAATAGTTTCGACGATCCGTTTTATCTTGCTCTTCCGATACAAAATCAGAATGCGCTTTTACGAATTGAGCCGTTATCTCTTTAGGATCAAACTCCTCCAAGTGATCGGCATACAAAATAAAAGCCACCGGCTCTTTGTCTTCTTCCCAACAATCAAGTGCTGTTGGATGCTTTTGTTGGAAGTGGCAGTACAAAAACTCATCTGTGTGCAATTCGTCCTGCTCGTCCACACCGGTTCGGAAAACACGGCCATTATGCCAGTATACAATCTGATGCCGATAATTGTTACGGCGAGAAATCCGCATACGGCTATACATAGGCGAGATATCAGCCACCACGTCACCGATATAGTTCGTGATCTTATTCTTGAGAACGACATTCAGCATACCGGGATGTTCATCAAACGAATAATATAGTGGCGAAGAATAAACCTTGCGGTGGCTGTAATAATCACCGGGAAGACTATACGCTTGATTCATCATCGGCGTGTTTCTGTATAAAATACAGTGTCCAAGATATTGAATTCTATCGTATTTTTCGAACACTTCATCCGGTAACATAGCCCGAAAATCGCCCCAGACCAAATCGCAGTCGCAGTGTCCCCAAAAATCATAGCCTTCCAGTTCTTTGTTAAACACCTGCCCCATTGTCGGTCTGAAGTCGCAAAGTTTATAAGGAGAATTGAGTGATATATCGAAATCGTGAATTTGCTGATAACGGGCCTGCAATTCAGAAAAAGACAACGGGAGTACACGAAAATTCGAAGGTAGTTCAAAATCAATCGTTAAATCGGTGATCAATAAAAAATCCACGTTTTGCTCTTTCAAATAACCTGCAGTATAAACCCATTCGCGAAACGTCTCAGGCCACTTGCCGTAATATGGGCAGACGAAGATGCAACGCTTCATTGCGTATTCTCCCTCCGTAAATACTTGAGATAGGCATCATTCTGGCTTGCCAAGCCATCCGCACAACGCAATATGTACGGTAAAAATAAGTAAAGCGCAATGCAGAATTCCTGGGAATACGGATCAAAGATGCCAAACAAGATAAAGACAACAACCAATGCGTTCAAGGAGAAATGCTTGTATGTTGCTTTATATGTTTGATAAGGTAAGTGCCAATAGATCTTAAATTTCAGATACGCAACCAACCAGCCATAACGTCCGATCGTATCAATTACGTCCGAATGTCCGCCGCCGTGATCTTTACCAAACAGATAAGAACCAATAAGCGGGTAGTGGAGTGCGTTTTCGATACTTCTAACATAACTGGAAAAGCGACCTTCAACGTTGGAACCGGACGCGTCGCCACTAAGAAATAAGGCACGGAAATCAATAAGTTTGGAATAGTAAACGGGATTATCTTGAAAAACATCCATCAACCATTCAAAAGCCGCTGATAATATTGCTTTGTACAGAAGTAGAAACAGGATCGCACACACGATCAAAAGCACCAGTTTCAGTGAAAAGTTTTTAGGGTTATTAAAAATCAAAATCAGACTACAGCCAAGAATAAAACAGAAATTGGCAATCATATAGCCGGATAGAATTGTCATAACCGAAAACAGCAGAAACAGAATCACAGAAACAAAGTCAAAGAATTTCCCGAAAGAGATCCGGTTTATGATCTTAAACAGCAAGAGTGGTGCCAACATAACGCCCATATAAATATAGCCATATAAGCCGACGTTCTTGATTCCCTCAAAGCGATCTTCCATCGACTGGACGTTTGCAACACGCGATGCATAGGGGTCGTTGATCAGGCCTTGGATGGTGGTGATTGAAAATATCACCATAACCAACATGGAAATGCAAATTATTTTTTTAAGAAACTCAGGCTCATTGACAGAATAATAAATACCTATCAGCGCACAGATCAGAACAATGATGAACTGTAGATTTCGAATAATTACTCCAGGAAAGCCAAAACGCGGGAAGGCTTGAATAATCAACAAAAACAAACACGGAAGAGCGATTCGTAAAAAATCAGCCATCTTCCCGGTTTTCTCACTGTTTTGAACGGAAACCAGTATAAACCAAACTGTCGCACAGGCAACCGCAATCAAGCGATATAATGCACCTATCTGAATGGGCGGAACGAAGATCCATAATACGACGTATAGCGCACACAGTCGTTCAATGGTCAGCAAAGAGGGCTTATGCTTTGCTTTTTGGGTGATCGCATTAACGATGATGTTCACGCTCCTTTCAATGTTATTTCCGGTTGCCGGGAAGGTACTCTTTTATGGTTCGTAAGATATAGAAGAAACTTTTGTTGCGAGTCAGTATTGACTCTAACACATAAATAACTACACCGGCAAAAAAGCTCACCAGTAAGATTAAAAAGTTTGACATTCCTAATTGGTGTAGTAATTGCGACAGAAAGTAAACCGCTATTGCCATCAGTAGTGATAAAAACAAGTTAGGAAGCAGATCGGATAACTGCTCACAAAAACGGTATTTAATAAACTTGCGATTTGGAATGGCATTAGCAATCATAGCCACAAAGGATACCACAAGCGGTGCTATAGCAACCGCTAAAACACCTTGATGCATAAAGGCCAACAAAAACAGTAAGCCGACGCCTCGTTTGATGATGTCAAGAATTAAAATGACATCACTTCTTCCGATAGCACGAATCGCCTGCAGATTGGCAGTCTGAACAGGCTGAAAGGCATAGTATATACAACTGATCTGAAGAAAGATAGCACATGGAAGCCATTTGTCAGTCAGAAGAAAAGAGATAAACGGTTTGGCAAGCGCGGCAAGTCCAAAAAGCAGCGGCATCAAAACGTAGGTCCCCATATGCATTGAACGCCTGACCATTTGCTTGAGTTCGTTGAGATCGGTTTGTTTTTTGGAAAAAGCCGGAAATAGTACTGAACTGATTGAAGAATTAACACCGGACACAACCAGTTCAGGATAGTGCTTCCCCTTGGTGTAGTGTGCTAGGTTTTCGGTTGTATATAGTTTTCCGATAATCAGGCTTGATAGTTGCTCATAACCAACTTTAATTAGGCTTGAGGCCAAGATTTTCCAACCGTAATCCACCAGACTCTTAAGACGTTTCCAAGAAAATTCCAGTGTGGGACGCCAAGAAATAACCACAAACATAACTATTGTATTGATCAAAGCGCCAAAAAGCACTTGTCCGACCAATGCCCACACGCCATAACCGGCAAGCGCCATAGCGATGCCGACTGCGCCTGATAAAACGGTGCCAATAAGAGAAGCCCAAAAGACCTTCTTAAAGGCCATCTGACGCGAAACGTAAGCGCTTTGTACGGAGTTGATCGAAGCGATCGGAATACGTAAGGCGAGCACGCGCAAAACGATCACCAAGTGTGGCGTTTCATAAAACCGAGCCAGAGCAGGTGCCGTCAGGAAAATAATGCCATATAGCGTCAATGAGAAGGCAAAATTAAAGTAAAATACAGACGAAAAGTCCAGTGAATCCGCTTCTTTTTTCTGAATCAACGCCGTGCCGAGACCATTGACAACAAAAACGTTGGCGATCACAATAAAGACATTCACCAGAGCGATTTCACCATAATCATCCGGCGAGAGCAAACGGGCGAGTACCACGGAAACAACAAATGAAATACCATCTGTTGTCAGTACTTCAATAAATTTCCAGATTACGCCGGAAATTACTGATTTTTTTAGATTGTTTTCATTAGTCATGAATTCTTAAACACCTTTTTCCACGCCCATGCGATCGCTTCAAAAAAAGTAACACGATATTGATTCTTAAAATCACGCAAGACTCTTTTATTGGGAAGTGGGTCGCACAAAACAAACTCATTTGAAACAAACGCCGTTTCAACTTGGCGTTTCTCTGCGTTATTTTCGCAATTCGTTCCGCTACCATCATATCCGGTATTTCGAGTGAGAGACTGGCGCGGATAAACAGTGTACCGATTTTGTTTAGACTGTGCATAGCAAAAGCGGATTGCCCACGAATTCCGTTCCCCACGCATTTGATGGCGCAACATACGATAAAGGTCGTTGCCACCTCGGTTGAACCGATAGCGTTTAATAAACGAGCGGCTCAGTTCAGCGAAATCTTTGACATCCCAGTCGATCGTATCCCAACGGTCTTCCCAGCACGCCCAACACTGACTGCAGGCACGATAGCTGAGATATACATCATATTTGTATTTTTCCAGTGCCTTCAACGGATAGGTGAAGCCGGAAATAGAGAATACGTTCTGCTTATCCGAATAATAGTCAAGGCAACGATTCATGAAACTTAAGAAATTCGGTGATGTAACTACGTCATCTTCCACCACGATACACTTGCCATAGCGATGGATAATGTCGGTCACGCCGCCAATAATGGAGGCGGCCAACCCTTTATTGACAGGCGATACCGTGAGCGTCACCGAAGCGAAACGCCCCCGTTCCTTTTCGGCGGTAATCAACTCGACCACCTGGCGGTTACGCTCGATTACCGATTCTTTTTTCGGTCCATCGCAAAAAACGAACAGTTCGCTTTGTTCGGCCAACTCGTTTGCCGCCAACGCATCCAGCGTCTGTTTAGCATGATCGGGCCGGTCATACACAAACAATATGACCGGAGCAAGTGTGTTGCTCATTATTTTCATTCCTTCGTGTATTTTTTAATCATATCGGCATAAATGTCTTTGTAATGCAAAGAAACATCGTTAAAATCCTCGAAAGCGGCCGCCCGACGGGCGGCTTTTTCTGAAAGCGAAGTGGCAAAATCATCATCCTGCCAAATGCGATCCAGTTCATACGCCAGAATTTCCGGCTCCTCAAAGCGGTAAAACAGCGCTTCGTCGCCTTCCTTAGCAAACTGCATTGCCCCGCCTACGTAAGAACACACGCAAGGCATACCGAGATACATCGCTTCCATCATCATATTTGGGCCGTTTTCAATGCAAGAGGAAAGCGCAAAGGAGTGAGTACGCAACATCGTATTCACCATCCCGCGTGTGTCTTGCGGTCCCAACAGTTCAATATGATCCAGTACACCGAGTTTTTTTGCTTTTTTATAAAGCCAATGTGCATATCCGACGCGGAAACGCGATGCAAATGTATTGCCGCCAACGACACGGAGTTTAGCATCCGGGTATTTCTTCACTAAAAGCGCCAACGCCTCCAATGCACGGTGCATACCCTTAAGGGGAACTGCCATACTACCAATCAAGAAGGTGTGCCGGTCACATTTGTTGACATCCCAACGATGCTGTGAAAATTCTCGGCGGATGGCATAATCTACGTCGTAGTAGCCAAGTTTTGGGTTGATCAGCATCGAATAGGTATAATCCCAGCGAGTACAGCCTGTAATGGCGTCGATCTGTTGCATCTGTCGAATTTCCGAAGCGGCTCGCCATTTGTTGCGAGCGTGTTGTAACTTCATCGGCAGGAACGTTCGAATATTCCACGGCATCAGGCAACCAACCCAAGAAGGAACGGAAATACCTCCATAGAAGTAATCGGAATTGATCTTCGAAATGATCCCCTGAATAGAAAGCAACTTCGGTTTACCGGGATACTCCGCAAACGGAATACCGATGGCAAACTCGCCGCCGTGTAAATGAATCACCGCCGGATCAATCTCTTTGATCAGTTTGTGACAAGCGGCGCGATATTTCTTGCTCGGACGCTTCATGCGGTCAAGATAGGAAGACGGGAGAAGATAGAAATCCATCCCCTTAACTGTCTTGTGCACCAATTCTTTGCCGTCGTATGGGGTAATAATATGCAGGTGATAGTCGCCATCTTCGGTAAGTAAGCGGGCTGGTTCTTGTAGCCAACTGCCACCATAGCTTCCCGGCATCCCCATTGCTTCACGCATATCCGGCATAATGCCGTTGGTCACCCATAGAATGTTCGTGCTCATCTGCTTGTATCCTCTTTCGTCAAAATCCGTTCAAGTTCCTCTAGGTAGGCGTTGATGACAATGGTGCGGGAGAATTCGGCGCAGACTTTTTCTCTGCCCCTCTCACCCATCGCCTTGCGTTGTTCATTGGGCATTGCTAAGAATTTTTCAACAGCCGCAAACAACTGATCCACATTACCACCGGCATAGATGTAGCCGGTCTCCTCATCATTGACCGTTTCTCGGCAACCCGGATTATCCGTAGTGATCAAGACACGGCCCGAAGCCGCACTTTCCAACAATACGTTACTCATTCCCTCTCCGTAAGTAGAAGGATGGATCGTGGCGTGGGAACGTTCTATAAAGGGACGGACATCCTTTTGGCTGCCGCGATACACAATGATTCCTTTATCCTGCAGATGTTGGAGATCGGTTTCGTAGTGGGCTTCGGTTGGCTCGATAAACCCAAGCATATTGAATTCCGTTTGCGGATACTTCGCCTTCACGCGTCGCGCCAACTCAATATAATCCTCGACGCCCTTGTCGCGAAGAATGCGGCCGATGTAGTTAAAAACGACCGCTTCTCCGTCTACTCCATCTCCGCCGGCAGGGTAACTCAGCAGATGAAAGCGTTCGGTATTGACGCCGGAGCCGGGAATTAAGCGGTTTTCCCCTTTGACCATTCCTTGTTCAATTGCCAATTGCCGATTGGTCGCATTTTGGAACATTAGGCATGCGGCGCCTCGGTAGACCAGTTTGAACAACCACATAATAAAGGCACGGACTAACCCTTGTTTATTCAAGACGCTACCAAAGCCGGTAATGTTGCTGATGTACGGAATCCCGAGCGACTTAGCGGCCAAGCCCCCATATACGTTCGGCTTTGCCGTATAAGCCAGCACGGCGGATGGACGGTAGGTTTTCAACAATTTCCGGTAATGACGGAACAAACGGAAATCGTGAATAACATTCGTGCCGCGACGATCAATGATCGGATCATCATAGATATACGGAATATCCGACATCAATTCAAATTTTTCACCGTACGGGCAAGAGATCAATACGTCATAGCCGTTGGCAATAAGTGCTTCGATCACTTCCTTGCGGAAGCAGTAAATATCGTCATCGTTATTTGTCAATACGGCAATGAGTTTCTTATGTTCTCTCATAACTGGCCTCCGTGTTTATGGTTTGTTAGAAACCGTAGCCTGCTCATCAACAGTTTGCGGCGGATCGTACTTTTTACCAAGCACAGCCGCTACCGTCATAAACATAATACGAATGTCACGCAAAAAACCGAAATTATTTAGCGCCGATAGATTGTATCGCATTTTAATCGGCAACACCTTTTCAACGTATGCCAGATCAATATCCTCTGCATCGGCAAGGAGTTGATCTTCGTCTTTAAAATAGATGCTTGTTTCAGATGTAATGCCGGCCGGCAGTAGCAACGTTGCCATCATTTCATCGGTGTACGAATTAACGTATTTTAGCGCCTCCGGTCGCGTTCCGACAAAAGTCATCGAACCGTCGATCACGTTGAGCAACTGCGCAATTTCATCCAAGCGACACTTTCGAATCATAGCGCCAGCCCTCGTAATGCGGGGGTCGTTTTGCGTTGTAACGTGACTGCCGACACGATCGGCGTCGGCAATCATAGTGCGGAACTTGAAGATACGAAATTGGCGGCCATACTGCGTCACGCGAAGTTGGCGGTAAAATACCGGCCCCTGAGAATCCAACTTGATGGCGATCGCTAACAGCAAAAACAGCGGTGACAGCACCAGCAACATCAAGAGGGCAACCACAACGTCAAACACACGTTTCAACCATAATTGAGACCGCTTGCTGTACAACGCATCGTAATATGGTCTGACAGCATCCGTCTGCAGACTTTTCGGAAGAGTATCCCACGGTTTGATCATAAATATGTCCCGACAATCTCACAATAGTTAGTAATGATATAATCCACCTGCTCATCGGTGAGACAGGTATGCAACGGTAAGGTGATCTCATTGGCAAAATGCGCATAGGCATTCGGGTAATTTTCAATTGCAAAGCCAAAGCGTTTGTATGCCGTATGCATCGGCAACGGTTTGTAGTGGACGTTGCAAGCGATGCCGCGTTCTGCCATCTTGATAATGATCTCGCTACGCTGTTCGGCAGTTATGCCGGGAACGCGCGTTAAATATAAGTGGCCGGAGGAAGTGTGACCATTGCCGTAATGATCCAACACTTCGATCCCGAGCGGTTTGAGAGCGGCATCAAAGCGCTCAATGATCTCACGGCGGCGTTCAAGCATACCGGGGTAACGTTTAAACTGAGCCAAGCCAATTGCCGCGGCAACGTCGGTCATATTGCATTTGTGCCAAGTACCGATGATGTCGTACTCCCAAGCGCCGAGTTTGGTCTTCGCAAGTGCATCCTTCGACTGACCGTGAAGCGATAGCAACTGCAATTGGCGATAAATCTCATCATCATCGATGCCATCCACGGTTCTCCAGGTCAACGCACCACCTTCCGCTGTGGTCAAATTCTTTACGGCATGGAACGAGAAAGAAGAAAAGTCCGCCAAACTACCGGCCATCACACCATTTCGCGAAGCACCAAATGCGTGAGCGGTATCCGCCATGATCGCAACGCGACCTAAAGCGGCTTGCATATCCGATGCCGGCTTAAACAGCGCACGCTTTTCCTCTACGATTGCGTATAGGCGATCGTAGTCGCACGGAATGCCCGCCAGATCGACCGGAATGATCGCCTTGGTCTTCTCCGTGATGTTTGCCGCAACAGCATCGTAATCCATCTCGAACGAATCCACCTGCGTATCGATCATAACCGGCGTAGCGCCGACGTGGCACACAACCGATGCAGAAGCGGTATAGGTATAGGCGGGAACGATCACCTCATCGCCCGGCCCCACACCAAGTACGCGCAACGCCATTTCCGCACATGCGGTCTGCGAATTTAAACAGACACATTTTGCGGTACCGACATAGGCGGCTATCTCCTTCTCCAACTGTTTGGTGCGCGGACCGGTCGTGATCCAACCGGAACGCAACGCGGCCGCAACTTCCAAAATCTCCTCTTCGGAAATATCAGGCGGGGAAAACGGAATGTTCATCATATACATTCAACTCCTATATAATAACCGGCTTACAATGCCAGTTTATTCTGATTGATTTTTCGGATATTGCCAAGCAGGCGTTTGAGGTTAAGAAGCAGCATAATGCCGCCGTAGGCGCCGCCGGTGATCAGTAGGATCGCAAAATAAGGAACGTTCTGTGATTGCAACCACAGACGGAGTAACGTCGCTCCGCCAAGGCAAATGAGGGCCTCGATCGCGAACAACAGCAGGAATCGCACGTCGAACAGGTCATTCAAACGACAATGCAGTGCTTTGGCACTGCGCCACAGCATCAATACGCCCGAAGCAAGTGTTACTATAACGGTTGCCAGTGCCGGACCAACAATGCCCAGTAGGTGGAATAGCAGAATGTTGAGTATCAAATTGGCGCTGAGCGTGCCGATCGCGATATAGAACAATTCTTTGGTCTTACCGCAAGCGGAAAGCACCAACGTAATGTTAGTAAATCGCAGAATATCGACAAGCAGATACAGTACAAAAACCGGTAAACCGCTTTTGTACTTTTCCGTATATAGGAACTCCAGCAGTTGCGGTGCCGCCGCCAAAGCGGCACCGGCTAACATGATCGTACTGACGTATGCCAGTTCTAAAAAGTTGCGATGTAGCCGGCGAGCATTTTCAAACTGCTCCGCCGCCACGTAGCGAGTGATATACGGAATCAGCACTGTTACAAAGGATATGGCGACCATATCAAATGGGAGCGTCTTCGCGGCGTTGCTGAAAATTGCCAAGGTTTCGGTATCGGTGAAGGCCGCCACAACGTATTTATCCAGATCGCGGCAGAGACTGTTGGTGATCACAAACACCGCCATCGGCGCACAGTAAGAAAGAATGTGGCGAAGCAAACCAAAATTGGTTTTCTTGAGCAGGATGCGACAGCCGTTCTTATGCAATATAACGCCAAAATAAACCGCTTGTGCAAGGTCCAAAATCAAAGTGGACAAGAAAATGAGTTGCAAGTTATTGTTAAAGCAGTAGCAAATCGCCGAAAATGCGCCCAAACGGAAAGCGGAAACCAGAAAATTCCGCACCGCAATTGCCTTGGCTTTACCGATGGAGATGAACAACACCTGCAACATATTGATGAGATTTTGCAGTAAGGGTTGCAGAGCCGCAAAAACGATTAATTTCTTGATGTCTTCGTTATTGAAATACCGTGTCAACGGGACCGTGCAAGACAAGATCAAAATACCGGAAACAGCGCTGATGATGTATTGCAGGGAAAAAATCGTCGAAATGTACTCGTTACGGTCTTCAGTATCCTGCTGTTGACAATAAAAATAATTGCAGGCATCGGTCATTCCGAAGATCGTCAATGATGAGAGGGTTGTGATAAGAAGTGTAATTTCCGAATAGGTGCCATAGTCGGCCACCGACAGTTCTTGAGATAAAACGCGAGTAGTGATAATCCCCAGAAACAGTGTAATCACACGAACAAAAAGGAGAAGAAAAGAATCGACAGACGGACCGTTTAAGACTCGCGACAGGCGATGTTTAAGCATGATCTTCTCCCCTTTCTGCCTTTTATTGTTACTTTCTCATGCGAATGATTCTCGCCGGGTTGCCAGCAACTACGGCGTAATTGGGAACGTTCTTGGTGACAACTGAACACGCGCCGACGATGGCACCCGTGCCAATTTGAACACCGGGCAAGATAGTGACTCGAGCGCCGATCCAAACGTCGTCTCCGATAGTGACGGGTTTCACTTCACCTTTTCCCTGAAGGCGCATCGGGAGGTCGGTTCGATCAAAGTTATGTTGCTGTGTGATGATGCGGCATTCCGGTCCCATCATACAGTCCTTGCCGATCGTTACCAATCCCAAGACAGAACCTTCACCGATACCGGAATGATCGCCAAGACGGCAATGCGATGAAAAGCGTGTACGTCTCTGAATATTGACTCCTACGCCACATTCGTCGAGGTAGAGTTTCCCGAAGAAACCGCGAATGGCCTTGGCAGTTTTTCCGAGAATCGGTCCCTCGTTATTCGGAAAAATATCGAAAAAACGCAGTCCGCACAAGCCGATGGCTTTTGACAACTTACTCATAATGATTTCCTCGGCTTTCAGATGTTTCCATCCGTATGGGGAGCAACTGAAACTCCTCACCAACCGTTGCCCATTTATGAAAGCGGCGACGGCTCCGAATCTTTTTCAGCACATTTAACATAAGGATACTCCTTTTGTCTGTATTTCACTTTGTGACTCGGCTTGGCAAGCAATTTCTGCAGTTTCTTCAAAAAGCCGTCCGGCTTTTCTTCCACGAGTTCGCTCATTTTAAACGCCGCAAAGCAAAGAACGAAATAATACCAGAAATCATAAGAGGTTACGCCCGCCAGGAAGAAATACATCACAAACAAGCAGATTGACGGAATGAAATGAGCCGGACGCAATTTCTTGAAAGAGCATTTCGGGAAGGCACGCCACAAGACAAACAAAAAGCCGGCAGAACCGACCACGCCGATGCGGTACACCATATCCACAGGGAAATTATGCACGAACACCTGACCGAACAGTGGCTGTGCCGAAATACCACGTCCAAAAAGCAAAGCATCGGTATTTTGCGAAAGGTAATTCACGTAATATTCCAACAGATCCATTCGGCCGGTCGTAATATCACCGCGAATGGACAAGCGGTCAAGAATGATGTTGACCGATTCAAACTCGCCGAGTAGCGCAAAATACACCAGAGCGGCTCCGGCTACTGTTGCCAAAACGGCCATCACGCGGTGACGTGGAATGAGTACGAACAGATAAAATAAGACAAGCAGAACGATGATGACAAGAAAGTATGATTTGCTGTAGGTAAGCATGCCCATCGGAACGAGCACAGCCAAAAAGATCCAGAATTCCAAACCACTGTAGCGATAATAATACTGCACCATCAGCAATGAAATATTGGTGATGATCGCTACCGAGCAATAGTTCGGATCATTGAACAGACCACTGCACCGACGGATCATATCGGTACCGAGCATCGTTTCGACGCGAAGTTCCTTGTTGTCAAAATAGGAATCAACCAAAAAATAAAACTCGTCGATCAACGACAGGATCAATGCCGTGATCAAAGCGATCGTCAAATAGAAAATTGCCTTGTTGATGCCATCAATGCTAAGTCGCTGTGAAAATAGATACAAGAGCACCAGATGTAACAACAACTTGACGATGTCCATCAGATCCGACGACAAACCGCAGACGTTTCCGAGGAAAAGGAAAAACGCCAGCAAGGTAAACCCAGCGGTAAAAAACGGAGAAAACGTTTTGTTTCTTAGTAACAAAACAGCCAATACAACGATTTCAAGAAGCGTAAAGTAACTGAATGCATCGGCATCCGCTTTAAAGATGTTGCCGAACGGCATCAGCCCAACCAACAGGCAGAATAGTTGATCGTCATTGAGAAAAAATGCGATCACCGAACAAGCGAGCAATGCGATCAGCGAAAGCACCGGCGAGACGATCACGCCAAGTATCACCATGGCTATTGCAGCCGGTATCAAAAGCAATATCCACTTGTCTTTAAATACAACTCCGAGCATACAATAACCTCAAGTTTACTTAATGTTTCAGCAAATCGGCAAACCGCGCAACGTTCGTTTCTGCTGATGCAGTGTACTCCTTTAAATTTTGCTTCCATTCGGCAACGATCCCACGATCTTCCATAAGACCGGCGAAAGCCGTTGCCAGCGCAGTAGCGCTGTTCTCGCAGATCAGACCGTACTGCGGCAAAATGCATTCCTCCGCAGAAATGGTTTTGGTAGCAAACACCGGCAGACCGCAGAGCAAGGACTCCGTAAAGACCATCGGTGCCGCTTCGTGCTCCGAAACCTGCAGATACAGATCGGCACGACGCATATAACCAAACGGGTTTTCCTGCGAGCCAAGCAACACGATCTGCTCTTCCAATTCGTTTACCAATATTGTTGAAGCGATGGCCTCACGTTCACTCCCATCGCCGGCAATATACCATTTGATATCACGGTGGCGACGGAACGTATCCGCCAAAGCATTAATCGCACGGACAAGGGCTTTTTCTGCCGTCAGCCGGCAGGCACTAAAACAGCAAAACGCTTGCTCATCCATCGGAACAGCGGGCGATTGCTCGGACAGTTTACGGATACGATCAGCATCGTGGAAATTGTAGCAATACGTAATCTTCTCGGCCAGTTCCGGATGAGCGGCCGCAAAAACTTCGGAGCAACCCTTGGAAACGCAGACGATCCGATCCATCTGTTTCATATATTTCACGTTTGCGGTATCGTCATACGATACCCGACGCGGATCGTAATGGACCCACCCAAGTTTGACCGGCGCATCCGTACGCTTTAAAACGAAACGGTAAAAGCCGGAAACGATTGCCTTTGGGGAATCCTCTTGATGAAAAGCAATCGCCGCGTCATAGCCTTTGAGTACCGGCTGAAACAAAAGAGAAAAGGCAACGGACAAGCGATTGGTGAACAATTTATCCAAAACCGCAAAGAGATACCGAAAAAGAATAACCAACGGGTTCTTCGTTCGTTTGGCATCTGCCAGCGTCATACCGTGCAGTCGCACGAAGAAGGAAGGTCGCAACAGGCCAACACCGGCCGGAAAGCGGGACTTCAGTTCCCCCTCGCCGTAAAACATCAGCACGTCGATATCATAACGATCTTTCAGTGCATCCACAAGATTGATCAGTGACGTTTGTATGCCCCCGTAGGCGAAGGATTTATCGACTAGTAAGATCTTCTGTTTTGCCGACATTCCCTCGCCTCCTCGCGATCATACGCTCTCGTAAGTGACCAGCGTTAAGTTATTTTTCTCAATCAATTTGCGCGTCTTATCCGCTGTAAACAATTCATATTCTCGAATACGCCGATCGACGATCTTGCCGAAATACGGAGAATCGCATTCGGTTGCCGGATGGATCACAAACTCGCCGATCTCATTTTTCTTCCATTGGATGTTGGCAAGCACGTGTTCCAACCGTTCGGTGTCTTTATTGTTGAGACAAACGATCAAACCGTCCGGCGAACGTAACCCGCGCTTATGTGCGTTGCGTTGCCAAATATTCAGCAGCCGCGACTTTATCGGTTCGATCAATCGCCACAAAAGCGGTTGGCGATCCGCCATCACGCTTTCGGGAACGTAGATCCGCTGATGACTGCGCATACGCGGAATACCGAGCGATACCGCCGTATCCGCGAACAATCGATAAATTCCAAAGTCCACGTGGACGTTTTGGTGGGTGTTCCAGTAATCCGCCTCACCGCAAACCTCTGTAAAGCGTTTATACTGTTCAGCCAATTCCTTGCGGATATCCTCATCGGAAATCTGTTTTTTGCGGTAACGCTTGCGAAATTCCGGATAACTGTAAAACTCACCGGCCACCGTAACCAACGTCGGGATCTCTTCCGGCGGAAGAGTCGGTTTGCCGCACGACAATGTCCAATGAATGCCCACAGACACCGGCAGATCGCGCAGTTTAGCGGCTTCTGCATAAAGTGGCATATTGGTCATCACGTTGGTTGAGGTGATCAAACCGGCGGCAATACCGGCATCGATCGCGGCGTTGACAGCCGACGACATACCGTAATCATCCGCTGTAACGATCAGTTTCTTCATATCATTTGCCTCGTTTGAAAATGAATTTGGCTTTTTCGAGCCCGTATTTTAAGTACGAGGAAGCCCAATAAAACAGCCCGTTGGATTTGGCGATCCTCGCCATCAAACCGTCCGACTCATACGTCATATTCGCCAGTTCAGGACAAAGCCGCCGAAGAAGCGCCGTATGAATGGCGGCATCTTTACGCTGTCCGCGAGAAACGCGCGTCCAAGCATAGATAATACTTCGGGAATTAAACAAGTTGATATACCGCTGGCCGACCGCGTTATACACCGTATTCTCTTGAGCGGCCCATCGCCCAAGGCGGTTTTCCACGGAGAACAGATCAAACGGCGAAACGGTCTCGCCGCAAGCATTGATCTCCTTCAGCCACTCACGAAGCAGACGCTTGGCATCGCGGCTGTAGTTGTGCAATTTACAGCGAAAGTATCCGGACGTCGCGAAGATGTCGGGAATATCCCGATGAAGCGAACATTTGCCGATCTGTCCGATGATATCTCCGTTCACTACCGCGCCATCCCCACAATGGGCAAAAACCGTCAGCGCCAAGCGAAGGGTACGTTCTGAATAGGCACCCTCCCCTATGATCACATCCAGACGGCGGTGCGCTTCTTCGGTCACAGCCACGTCTTGAATTTGACAATATGGCAGGGAGAAAGCCTTGGCGATCTCCGCTGGTACGGTCAAGTCCGGCTCGGCTCCGTTATGTTCAGGATGCCTCATCGTGTAGCAAGCAATCTGCGGATTGGTTTCCATCAACAGTGCCAGCACCACACGGCTGTCACGCCCGCCGGTCAGCGGGCAATACAGCGGAAATTGCTGTGCATAGAAGCGAGTAAGGCGACGCAGACGCGGTAGCGTTTCCTCGGCGGCTTCCTCGGCGGACAACGCCGGAAGGGTCTGCGGCTGTTGTACGATCCGAATGGCTTTCCGCTCTTTCAGCGAAAGGTAGTGGTTAGGAAGCAGTTGACGGATTTCAGAATACACCGTCACATCACACGGCATTGCCTGCGAAATATCGCCGGCGCGCCGAATCGCCTGTAACACATCATTCGGGATCAACCCGTCTGTTACCTGTACCGGATCGGAACTACAGCAGAAACCATCCTCAAATCGATAAAACAACGGGATGCTGCTTGTGGCATCAGGCAAAACGTAATACTGCTGATCAAAACGGGCAAATACCAGATACTTGCCTCCCAGAGAATGTTCCCTCTGCAGAAGTGTCTCAATAGTATGGGATTTCATTAGATGCTCAATGGCCGGTGCGCTATCGTCGGCGGAAACGTCGGTCGCATAACCGAAAAGCAAGATTTCCTTGTCACCGTCAATGGCGTGACATATCGGGGTCTGTTTGTCGTGTAGAAAGATATACTCGCCAAAGTTTTCTGCCGGCGGTGCGGCTTCAGCAGTATTCGATTTTCCAAAATAAAAGCGAAACACGCTGTTGCCGACATCCCACATAACGGTTATCCTTCCACAATACGGCGATAGATGGTGATATATTTAGCGGCAATACCCTGCCAAGTAAATTGCCTTGTCAGTTGCGGTACCGCCGAAGCGATTTCAGCATAATGAGCAACGATCTGTTGGATGGCATCCGCTACGCTCTGCGGCGAATGGGGATCCACGTGATAACCGACTGTACCTTCCGGTAATTGGCCATCAAAGCCTTGTCCGGCCGTATACACAACCGGTAAACCTTGCGACATCGCTTCCAGATAGACGAGGCCAAACGTCTCGGTAAAGGACGGCATCACGAAAATATCGTGATTTCGATAGATCGGCAACAGCCCTTCCTCATTGGTTGCCGGCAGACAATCGGTAAACGCATCCGAGGCGATGCGGGCATACTCTTGCTTATCCTCTGCTTCACCGACGACAGTCAGCGTCGAGTCGATCCCCCGCTCCCGTAAGATCGCCATCGCCTTTTGCGTAGTAGGAATATTTTTGTTGCGATCAATGCGACCGGCATACAGCAACTTCAACGGTTTCTCTGCCGCAAGATGAGGCGGATCCACATCATTGCGGAGATGGCTACTCCAAAATCCGGCCAATCCATTAGGCATAATATAACTCTTGGCCAACAGTTCGGAGTGGTAACGTTCGGGAACGTACTTATCAAACATCGTTTTGCGATATGCTTCTGACAAGAAAAAGACAGCCTTTGCATTTTGCATGATTTTGATGGCACGCGGACGAAGGTACGGTCGCCAACGCAGAAAAGCGTTGATATCCGTATTGCGCACCGTTACCACATACGGCTCACCGGTCTTCAGCGAACGTTTCATAGCCGTGTTGCCGTCTGTAAAAAGCGTGTATGCGTGGATCAGATCAAACCGCTCCTCACCGAGTGCCTTGTCCAATGCCTTGCCGATCTTGCTTTGCTTATAGTCAAAGCAGATCCGATCCCATTTGCGGAAACATTCCGCGACGACGTCATTTTCGCTCGGTGTTACGCGACGAATCGTCGCTGATGAGATCGGCGCAAACACGACGTTATGCACACCTTGATTATTCAATTCATCGATCAGTTGGCAATGAAGCGCCGAACTGATATAATTGCAATTGATATGCAAAACTCGCATTACAATCTCTCCGCCAAAAGGTAATATAGCAATAAAAACTATAGTTGGACATATTTATTTAATATTATAATACTTTATATGCGGGATGTCAATATTGCAATCGGTAACATTCTTGTTTTCAAATGCGCTATTTTTTGGAAAATGCAAAAGGATGCTATTGCATTTTTAGGATAAATACGGTATACTATCGGCAAAGGAGTTGATTGTATGTCAAACATCTGGCACGACATTTCGCCCAAGCGCATCACGCCTGAAGACTTTGTCTGTGTGGTGGAGATCTCCAAGGGCAGCAAAAACAAGTATGAATTGGATAAAGAAACCGGCTACATTATGCTGGATCGCATATTGTATACCTCGACCCACTATCCGGCCAACTACGGGTTTATCCCCCGCACCTACGGTGATGACTTTGACCCACTCGATGTCTTGCTTCTCTGTTCCGAACCGCTGACACCGCTGACGTTGGTGCGCGCCTACCCCATCGGCGTCATCACCATGATCGACAACGGCCGAAGCGATGAAAAGATCATCGCCATTCCGTTTAACGATCCCACCTACAATCAGTACACGGACATTGATCAGTTGCCCGGTCACATCTTTGACGAAATGCGCCACTTCTTCCAAGTGTACAAAAACCTCGAAAACAAAGACACGGTTGTCGATGATGTCCACGGTCACGCCGAAGCTATTAAAGTGATCGGTGATGCCATCGGAAACTACATCGAAAACTTCCGCAAATAAAAGAAAGCCGTTGGCAATTGCCAACGGCTTTCTTTATGAATATTTTTTAGATAAAGCTTAGAATTTCCCATAGATAAACGCGGTGTTACCAAAATACCCTAAAATGATTGTCAGACCGCAGAAGACAAAAAACAGGCACAGTGGAACAAAACTCGTGAGATCTAAAAGCGGATAAGAACCGTTGATCGGCGGTCGGCCTTCAGCTACACCCGCACATTCTTTTTTCCACTTTACTACCGCATATATCGTCGATACGATCAAGCAGAAAACGGCAATAAAGGTCCAAAAATACGGTTGAAAAACACCGCTTTGTGGTACAAAGCAACACTTCCAAATGGCAAGCGCGCCACCAACTGTATCCGCGCGGAAAGGAACCCAGAGCAATGCAACGATCGCATATACCGCGATAATCCGAATGAGATTGGAAATTGAGAGCGGATTATACGAACGCTTTTTTTGTCGTAGCAAATGTTCAGCACAGCTGAAAACGCCGTGCAGTAAGCCCCACAAAAGGAAAGTGGTGCCGGCACCGTGCCATAATCCGCTCACAAGCATAACGATCAATAAGTTGATGTAGGTGCGCAGGCGGCCTTTTCGACTCCCCCCCAGAGGATAATAAAGATATTCTTGGAACCAAGATGACAAACTGATGTGCCAGCGTTTCCAGAAATCGGAAAAACCATTAGCAATATACGGCAAATTAAAGTTAGCCGGAAAGTCAAATCCAATCATTTTCGATATGCCGATTGCCATATCAGAGTATCCGGAAAAATCGAAATAGATCTGTAGCGAATAACTGATAACCGCCAGAATGACCGTAGCCGTATTAAACACCGACGGCGCGGCAAAGACATCATCGACAAACACGCTTAAATGATCTGCTAAAACGATTTTCTTAAATAAGCCGAACACAAAGATCTGAACGCCTTCTGTAGCGGTTTTGAACGTAACCCCGCGATAATTTTTGACCTGCGGAAAAAATACGTCTCCTCGGACGATCGGTCCGGACATAAATTTCGGAAAAAACGCAATGTACAAAGCGAAGTGCAAGGCATTAGTAACCGGCGGATACTTTTTTCGGTAGACGTCCATCAGATAGGATATTGCAGAAAAAGAATAGAAGGAAATACCGATCGGGAGAATGATCTCAATACGTTGAGCGGTCGTCCCTAACAACGCAGCCACTTCTGTAAGGAAAAAATTCGTATACTTAAAGTATCCAAGCGACAGCAAGATGCCCGTAATTCCAGCAGCGAGCAGTAGCCGCTTCCGGACGGTTGCGGCCGCATTGCCCAGAAAAAAACCAAAGGCAAACGTCCACGCAGTTATTAGTAGAACACAGAGTAAAAAACGCCAATCAACCGCAAATAAGGTCAAATAGCTGAAGATCAATAAGACAACCGGCTGACTCTGCTGTATCAGCGGAGAATGGATGCGTTTTTTTAATAATTCAATAACCAGTAAAACCAAAAATAAGCCGCAAAACCATATTAAAAAAGAAAAACTGTTTAGTGCCATTTAACTGTTCTCCTCTATCGCTTTAATCAATTCCGCGGCAATCGCTTGATGACCATATTCGTTCAAGTGGCCGGCAGCGACCGCACTATTTGAAAAGCCGTGCGGAAACACGTGTTCACACATATACATATCGGTAAACGCTTCGGACATATCCAGAAAGATGATCCCTTCATTTTTGCAAGCATCTTGAAAAACAGCCATCTTTTGTTGGTTTACCTGCAGAGTGTACTCACCTGAGTCGTTCCGTTCAAATTGAGGATGATAAAAAATAATCAGTTGCGCACCGGTTGCTTCCACCGGCGATGCTGCCGTTCGAAGAAATTCCCGAAGCGTTTTCGCATAGTCGGATTCGTCCGTCGGAATAACCACAGATTCACTTTTATCCGCTTCCGCATCACGCCAATCTGAAATATTTTTATATAGCGTTTTTATTGCGGGGACGTATTTTTGGAGGTAATACAGGACCCCGCTGTCATAAGACGGAATAGTCGCATATTCGCCGGCAAGTACTTCTTGCATTTGTGATACGGATAAGTCGATCGTTGCGGTTTCAATAATCACAAAATCGGACGGCGCATATTCGTCCATTGCGTTTTGTATATTCTTCACGCAAGTATAGAGCGTATGACCGGAAATACCAATGTTGTATACGTTTTCCTCCAAGGCAGCATCCAACAGACCGGCAGCATGTTTGGCCGGCGGCAACTGGGCCGCTTCCATATGGGAACTGCCCATAACCAATACATCAATGTCACCACGGGGATAAACGTTTTCGTTACTGAAACCGTTTTCGTCCATATTGATCCACGAATAACTCTCGAAAACCGTACTCTTCCACTGATGGGGCGCCCATTTATAATCCGTTGCCCCCGTATCGTTATGAATATGTATACCGGAAAAGGAAATCAAAAAGCAAATTCCCGATAAAATTGCCAAAGCCAATACTCCGGCTAAAAATATTTTCAACAACTTTAAGACAACATTTCCAAAAGTACGCTTAAATTTTGACATGGCGATCTCCTCACACTGTGTCGTTTTAATAGCCCTTCGGCGAAATCCAATTATTCCAACGTATCTTCTTGATTGCGGTAAACCGCGAATTTGCAAAACAAAAATTCGAGCACAAAATTAGCGATCATCGTGACCGCTAAAACGATGTATTCGTTGACGCCGGCGGTCTCCGCCAATTGCCCAAGCCAAGTCGATAGCGGCGTAAACACGACATAAAATCCGAACACCTTTGCCATAGCAACGGGAACGTTCGCGGCGGATTTGAAAGTGTAGCGCCGATTAAAGGTGAAGTTCCAAACGATGGATAAAACCAACGAAATCAAATACGCCGGCCAATACGGCATCGTCAACAACTCGTTGAGAAGCGTAAAAGAAACGATCTGAATAACGCCGGCCGAGACAGAAAACAGCGTAAACTTAATTGCTTGCCACAAATTTTTGTTCTTCATAGCATTTTCCTTTTTGATCAATTTGTTCCATTGTAACACAAAGCACGACAAAAAGCAAGAAAATGGCTATTATTTCAACGGTTGCAAGGTCGGCTCAACGATATAACGAAGGTTGTATTCACTGACAAGGCGTCTCGCTTTACAGAGAGATTCGGCATCAAAAGCGCTCTGCGGATCGTGTGCATCACACCCAAACGTGACCGGACACCCTTCCTCCCCCACGATCTTCCAGAAGGTCTCATTAGGATAATACCGATTGGTGCGAAGTCCCAAAAAGTTGATTTCCAGGGGAATATTGGCTTCCCGCGAGGCCACGCAAATACGCCGCATTTCGCGGTCATACGCCGCCGGATCGCCAACAAAATGGCAGGCATCCGGATGCGCCACATAGGTGAACACACCGCTCTTGATCGCCGCTACAACGCAGTCGACGTATTCAGTCAACCGTTCAACATCCTCCGTGGCATTGCCGCAAGCCACGCCGTTTGGATACTCATCAAAGATGAAATGCTGCCCCAAGATCAGATATTCTGCACCGAGAGTCTTGACGGTTTCAAGCATTTTCGAGAAATGGGTCGGATAGTATTCCATCTCAAACCCAATATAAATTTGCAGTTGACCGGCGTATTTTTCCCGTAAAGCAGAGACCGTCCGTACGTAATCCTCTGCCTGTTCTAACGGGATACGGAAGCCGGATTGATGGCCATCCGGAAACGCAAAAGGTGCGTGATCGGAAAAACCCATTTTGCGGATACCGCCCGCAATGGCCGTTTGGATATATTCTTCCTCTGTTCCGGAAGCGTGACGGCAACGGAACGTATGCGTATGATAATTGTAATTCATTAAATGTCCTCCGCGAGCAATAAAAAAGCAAGCCGTTGGCTTGCTTTTTGGGGTTACAGTTTGGAAAAGCCGTGGCAGTTGACCAACGCATCCAACTTCTGGCCCGCTCTGCAAAGCGGGCATTCGTGTGCCGGATAGCAGGCATAATGATCCAGATCATTCGGGTCAAACACCGAGCGTACCGGCAAGCCGCGGCATTCCTTTGCCGTGGAGAAAATGGACGCGATACCGCTGACCGTACCACCGTAATAGGTGATCGCATCGATTGCCGCTTCGACCGTTTTGCCGGATGCCACCGAAACGGCCAAAATCAGCACGTGCTTATCGGCGATCATCGGAACAATATTATCGCGGAACATCAATTGGCTTCCGGCCGTCGATTCGGGCGTAACGACATACAGCGACTTGTGGCTGTTGGCGTTAAACACGTTTCCTTCGCTGAGGCAATCCGCCAAGCACGCACCGATCACCTCGGTGCCGTCCAAACACAGAATGGTATCGACAGTGGTATCGGAGAAAGCGTAGTCGGAGCACAACTCTTTTGCGACCGCGCGGGCTTCCGAAATGCGCGCCTTCTGGGCGACAACGTCAATATAGTAATTACTGTGGCAGTTGCTGGTGGCGAAATGTCCCATCGCAACGCGCAGGAAGAGATTCTTACGCTTGGTCTCTAATTTCATAATGTTCAAAGTCGGCATACGGTTTCCCCCTTGTTTTAGGATACACTAATTGTACAATATTTTCGGCCGCATTGCAATAGTTGTCCGCAAGATTTTTCCGACAAATCGGCATTTTGGAGCGATTTCTGCATACAATTCTTGCAAAGGAGTGAGTGCCTATGTTCCAAAAAGCAAAGCCGTACGTCCTCAGCATTTTGCTGGCGTTGGCGGTTGGTGGCCTGTCAGCGCTACTTACCGCGCAAAATCAAGACCTCTACAGCGAGATCGTTACACCGCCTTTGGCTCCGCCCGGATGGCTGTTTCCGGTTGTATGGACGCTACTGTATATTCTAATGGGAATCAGTGCGGCAATGATATACACGGATAACAGCAATTCATCCGAAACGCGCTGTGAAGCCCTCTTCCCTTACAGCGTCAGTTTGTTGGTCAACTTTTTTTGGAGCATTCTGTTCTTTAATATGCGTGTATTTTTGTTTTCGTTTATTTGGCTGTTGTTACTGTTGTTCCTTATCGTTCTCACCATCATACGTTATTACAAGATCAGACCACTTGCCGCCTATCTACAGATTCCCTATGCAGTATGGGTCACCTTTGCCGGTTATCTGAATCTGGCAATCTGGATCCTCAATAAGTAAAACAAAAGCCGCCTCTGGCGGCTTTTGTCGTTATTCGAAGGAATACCAAACGTCGTTGATATCAGTATCACTCGGCTGTACGTACGGAATCGAGATCCCGTAGCCGGTGTGATTGACCGTATAGCTGTCAAAGCGTGACGCCAAATAGGACAGTTCCGCTTGCTGTGACGGAAGAATAATTTTCTTTTCTAACGCCGTGGCAAGATCACTATGGCGAAACGCCATCCGAAGCATCCGAAGGTTGTTACGACAGCGCGCAGAGACGGTCTGTTGCAACGCTTGATCAAACAACGCATACACCTTCTCGCGGTCAATATGCTCCGCCACAAACGCACCCGTTTGATCGATTGGCACCTGCCCATCCAAGCACGACTCGCAGAGTTCCCATACGCGGCAAACCGCCTCTGCCCCTTCTCCGCATATCGCAGAAAGCGCGTGCATCGCTTTTTCGGCGGTCATCTCCAAATCGTACGCAGAACGGGCAAAACTGTAGAAATTCAGCAGGTTGTTCCACAGATTAAAGCATTCGATCTGCGTACCACTCCCATCGATCTCCACGTCTGCACAGCGACGGAAGATTGCCTGCAGTTCATCGGCCGCCGGCATCACTCGCTGGCGGTTACCGTAATTTCCCATATAATACTCGTAATACACCGTATGACGGCACTTTTGCCGATAGCCGAGCAATGTTTCTTCAAAGCGTGTTCCGATCAGGCAAGAGCCGTCCGGACGCCCGCAAGTTCGCAGACCGTCGGCACCCCACGTGGACATATCGATACGAATATTATCGCACAACTCGATATCTGCCGGACAGGTCCATAAGTCCTTGTAGATCAAGACGTCCACCATCAGATCGGGACGCACCGCCGCCAGACGCTTTGCCAATTCATTTTCAAAATATAAGTAATTCTCCGTTTTGCTGTGGCGGCGGCATTGCTCACATTGACAATCTTCATCCACGTCATCCTGCGGCCAAAAAGCAACCGTATCCACCAGCGGATTCTCCTCTGCCCACGTTAGGATATTGCGCGCTACCTCGTCAACGCACTTTTCCGAATGGGCGCACAGGATCCATTGGCCGTGATAATCACCGAGGGTTGGTGTATAGCGGTTTCCGTCTGATAACAACCGATAAAATTCGGGATGTTCAACGGCATATTTCTCCGGTGGAAGCCAAACGGAACACGCCTGATGATGCCCCACCGTCAACCGAATACCACGCTTTTCCAGTTCGGGCAGGTAACCGAGTTCCCGTAACTGTGCATAGCAACTGTGCCACGTCACGATACGGTTGTAACGGTTCTTCGCCAGCCAGTTGATAAACGGCAACGTCAAACCGCGGTCGGCATTTCCCGCCCAACAATCAAACTGCACGATGGCCGCTCGGTACGGCAATCCCGCAGAACAATGCCGGATCTTGCAAGTGATCTCCTTTTCCGTATATTGCGGCACGATCTCACCGACGTCCGCTTCTGGCGTGTTCATAGCGCCAAAACAACAGCCCCATTCGGCTTCCAAAAACTCATATACCGCATACAGAAGCCCACGGCCGTCACCGCCCGTCAAGCACACGTGATCGTCCGCGATCGTGATGCAAAACCCTTCCTCCGGCTCGGAATCGGCCATTTTCAGTTCAAAAGGAAATCCGTCTTCCGCCACCGTAACCGCCAGCATTTTCTGCAAATAACAAGCCAGTTCTTCTGCCGCAAAACGCGCAATCGGATCTGCATCCGCTTCATTAAAGACTCGGATAGGCATTCCCTGTTTGAACAGCATTAACCGTCACTCCTCTCCCCGCCAAGGTAAACGGCTGTGACCCGAATATCATCATCAAAAACGACCAAATCGGCATCATATCCCGCCTCAATGCGTCCCTTTTGAATACCGAGAAGTTCGGCCGGTGCGGTGGATGCCATATAAACGCTGTCTACCACCGACAGCCCGACTTCCTTCACGCAGGTGCGGACCAAGCGGTCGGTCGTGGCGATGCTTCCGGCAAACGCGGTACGGTCGGGTAATTTGCATACGCCGTCCTCAACGACGTATGCAACGCCGTTGAGATCACCGCACGGCGCCGAAGAGCCGGCAACGCTCAATGCATCGGTAACCAACAACACGCGCTCCCGCCCCTTCAGTTTGACGATCAAGCGGATCAGTTCGGGCGGAAGATGCTTGCCGTCGGCGATGATCTCCGCGAAAACGTCATCTTCTAAAAAAGCAAACTCCACCGTTCCGAGGTTTCGGTATCCGTTGGTGCGGGTCACCGTCGAAGTGCAGGAATAGAGATGCGTGATCAACCGACAACCTTCACGGTAAGCGATCTGTAAATCCCCCAACACCGCATCCGTGTGCCCAGCCGACGGAATGACCCCAGCCTCACGTATAGTGCGGCAAAAGGTGCCGTCTTTGTCCAGTTCCGGCGCGTAAGTCCAGCGGCGGATATATCCGTTTGATCGTTGTAAAAGCGAGCGAACAGCCGTCTCATCCGGCAAAGAAAGCGCACCGACGCCCTGCGCGCCGCATTGTGTCGGCGAAAGATACGGTCCCTCAAAATGCACTCCCAAAACGGTAGGACAACCGGCAAGACGAACGCGTTTGGCGGCTTTTTCCATTTCCGCAAGCGGGGCGGCGGCCAGCGTCGCAAGCATGGCTGTCGTGCCGTGTTGCCGATGAAAAGCAACCGCACGCCTTACTTCATCGGATGAGCAGTTGCCGAAGTCTACGCCGTTTCCGCCGTGTACGTGCAGATCAATAAAGCCGGGTGCTAAATACTTGTCACCCAGATCAATTTCCTCGTCAAACGGCAAATCATCCTTTGTTACCGCCGTTATCCGTCCGTTTTGCACATAGACAAAACCGTTAAACAGGCAATCGTTTAAAACGATTCGTCGGCTTTTCAATCGTTTGATCATAACTCCAGTTTACCCGCACTTTCCTTGTCGCAATACAGAATCGCGCCACTGTGATAACGAAGCGCCGTAGCAGGACAATGCTCGCCGATCGGACCGGTCAGCAGTTCGTAAATCGCGTTTGACTTCGTGGTACCGGGCACTACGCAAAACATCGCCGTTGCCGCCGTCAGCGCGGGTACCGTCAGCGTGATAGCGTGAGTGGGAACGTACTCGAGCGACGGGAAACACCCGTCGTGTACCTGCTGGATGCGGCAACGAATCTCAAGTTCTACCGCCTTAACTCTCAAGGGATCACCGAAATCGGCAACCGGCGGATCGTTAAAGGCAATGTGCCCGTTTTCACCGATTCCAAGGCACACGACGTCGGTCGGATATCGTTCCAATAACGATGCGTAGCGCGCGCACTCGGCACCGATATCCTCTGCATCCGAGGAGATATAATGCACCGACCGAAAAGACACGTTTTCAAAGAAATGCGTTTTCAAATAATGACGGAAGGTGTTTTTGGAATCGGGCGGAAGCCCGATATATTCATCCATATGAAAGGCGTTGACGCATCCCCAATCCACCGGCTCGGCCAGTAAAGCCGACAGCGTGGTATTTTGGCTGGGAGCGGCCGCAAAAATCACGTTGGCCTCCCCTTTTTCGCGGATACAGCGGTTGATCGCCGCCGCAATATCCTTAGCCGCCGCTTGTCCCATTTCCGTATTCGTCTCGTAGATCTTCACACGAAGTTGGTCTTTTGTCCACGTAATCATTGCAATCCCTCCCTTTACCCGCATTATATCATCCGTTTTGTATTTATGCAAGAAAAAAGCACGTTGCTCAGGCAACGTGCTTTTTGATTTAGTCTTCCACCTTACCGGCACGGACCGCTTCAAAGTCATCAAGCACTTCCTGCGAGGGAGCCTTGGTGAGCAGTGAGACTGCCACAATGCAGATGGACGAGAAGATGAACGCCGGCAGCAGTTCGTAGATTGCAAACACGCCGCCGAGTTGGCTGATCACCAGTTTCCACAAGAACACCATACCGGCACCGCCGATCATACCGGCGATCGCACCGGCTTTGTTGATGCGCTTCCAGAACAGCGAGAACAGCATCAGCGGGCCGAAGGTGGCGCCAAAACCGGCCCACGCGAAGGACACGATCGAGAAGATAACGCTGTTTTCATCCAGCGCGATGATTACGCCGATCAGCGCCAGCACCAGCAACGTGACGCGGGAGACGATCATCACCTGCTTATCGGTCGCTTTCTTTTTCACAACGCCTTGGAAGATGTTCTTGGCAAACGCCGAAGCGGCAATGAGCAGATACGAGTCGGACGAACTGATGGTCGCGGCAAGAATACCCGCCATCACAAAGCCGGCGAGAATCGGCGGCAACGAACTGGTTGCCATCGTAATAAAGATATTCTCCGCGCCGGGTTTGGTGAGATGAGCAGTCGGGAACAACTGACGTCCAACAATGCCGATAAACACCGCCACCGCCAGCGAAATGAGCACCCAAACGGTTGCAATCCGGCGGGAACGTTTGAGTTCTTCTTCCTTACGGATAGCCATAAAGCGCAACAACACCTGCGGCATACCGAAGTAGCCGAGACCCCAAGCGAGCATCGAGCAGATGGTCAGCGCGCCGTAATCCGAAGCCGCGCCAAACAGCGGTTTGCCGGCCTCAACGATCTGCTGACCGTTCGCATCCAACGTCGGGGTGGCCAGACCGAAGAATTCCATAAATCCGGGAATCTCACGGGCATTATCCAGCACAGCATTCAAACCGCCGGCCTGCACCGTGCCGATGATCACGATGACGGTCAGTGCCACGATCATCACGATGGCCTGCATAAAATCGGACACGCTCTCCGCAAGGAAGCCGCCAAGCAACGTATACAGCAACACGAATGCCGCGCCCACGATCATCATTACAACGTACGGGGCGCCAAACAGCGTAGAAAACAGTTTGCCGCAGGTAACGAAGCAACTGGATGCATACACGGTAAAGAAGACCAAGATAAACGCGCCGGCGATCAGCATAATGGTCTTGTTCTTCTCGCGGAAACGGTTGGAGAAGAACTCCGGCAACGTAATCGAATTGTTCGCACGGACGCTGTAACGGCGCAAACGCTTGGAGACGAGTAACCAGTTGATATACGTACCGATCGCCAGACCGATCGCCGTCCACGCCGCATCAGCGAGACCGCACCAGTAGGCAACACCCGGCAGGCCCATCAGAAGCCAACCGCTCATATCCGAGGCCTCGGCGCTCATTGCCGTCACCCACGGACCGAGAGAACGACCGCCAAGGAAGTATGATTCGGAGTCTTTGTTGGCGCGCTTGGCGTACAGCGCACCGATACCGATAACGACCGCCATATATACGACCATCGAAATCAGGATCTGTATGGTATTTGCATCCATTATGAAACCTCCTTTTCCAAACAGGATATCCGTTTGAAAAGTAATATCCCTATCATAGCAGAAAATTTACAATATTGCAACAAAAAAATGTAAATTTATTCAAGAATGTCGCAATATTTTTTAATTCTTTAAAGTGTTATAGCAAAAAAGTAAAATCCCGAACGCTGGCCGATCGGGAGTTTTGGGTGGAGAATAGATTTTCAGCGCACTTTGCGATAAGCAAAGTATGATATTACGTATGCCGCGATGAATGCTATAATCTCCGGTATGTACAGCCACAAGCACCAGTACACTTGATAATTAACAATAACGACTCCACCAACTATAAAAAACAATGCACACATTAAAAAAACATATAACCAGTTAATATGTGTCTTTCGCTTGTCAATACAAATTAGAAGTGCAACAATGACTGCACTGATTAGTGACACAACGCCAGTGGTATTATCAAGTGCAAAGCCAGTTAACAGCCAGTTAATGATTTGCGAAGTTGCCACACATCCAAACAATATTTTTTGAATATGAAACTCCTCCGCGCGCCGACGCCTTTCTTCTTTGCTAATATAGGATCTTTGTTGCTTTCTCTTTGCCATCCAATTCATCCTCTTTAATCAATACCAATTTCCGGACAAAAAATAGCCATCAAAAAACGGCATTACTCTCCGATAACTCGTAATAAATAATAAAATGCAATAACAATAACGATTGCCGGCGGCATCAAGAAAAACGGAAAATACAAGTAAGTAATATGCCAGGAAAGAGTCTGACATAGAGATACGAGACTATATTCTGCAAGTACAATTATCGCATAATAACCCATCAAAAATAAAATTACCGCCAGATTTCGATAATATCTAAACCAGTATTTTCGAATGCATAAAAGACTGATCTCGGCGTAAGTAAAAACCACATTTAATACACTTAACGCGATCATAAGCACAGTAAAATGCTTGTAGCGGCAGTATAGTACAAAATCCAGTACCGATAGGCCAACGCCAATGACAGAAAATAATACCGTCAGCCATCTGCCGTCCGAAGTATCCCCGGGGGTACGATGTAATTTAGCATACCAATCCACTTGCATCTTTCCACCACCTTGAGTTTTTTCATATCTCCACCTAATTTTATTATAACACATCGATGGTGATGGTGCAAGGGATAATGATATATCGCTAACGCGATATGATGCATTTGCTTCGCAAATATGATGTTGCTCATTTCATTCGCAATGATGCAATGTTTGCCAAAAACATTAGCGAAGCGACATCATTAGGCGAAGCCGTCATCATTAACGAAGTGACATCATTTGCCGAAGGCAAACATCATTGAAAAAACTCCTTGAGATTTTCTCAAGGAGTTTTTTTCTGGAGGTGGCACCCAGATTTGAACTGGGGAATCAGGGTT
>JAFQQM010000022.1 GCA_017410585.1 Clostridia bacterium | reverse complement strand
ACCCATAAATGGGTTGTCAGTCTTTGCCGGCTCCCCTTGTCAGGGGAGCTGTCGGCGGCAGCCGACTGAGGGGTAGTCTTTTCGCTCCCACCGTCTTTTTGCTTCGCAAAAATCCACCACCCGCGTCCGAGGGAGGCAAGGTCCGTTGCCAGAAGTTTCTACAAAATTTGGCGGGCGCAACCGCCAAAACAAAAAGCCAAGCGTTGAGAGGATCAACGCTTGGCTTTGGCATTCACTTAATAGGTGGGGAGGTGGAATTCTTCACGGAGGGTGGCGACCACCGAGTCGGTGGTGGGGACGTACAGCCGATCCAACCCGCGCGAGGCGGTCATCTTATACGGATGCCCCGCCGCCTGCAACAGTTCGAGATCGTTATCGCTGTCACCGAACGCATACACGTTTTCCGGTTCGATCATAAACTTGCGGCAGAGATCCGCCAGTGCCGCGCCTTTGTTGGCGCAAGGGGCAACCAGTTCGGTCCAGCCGTCCTCGCGGTAGATGGGGCGCAGTTCGGAGACCGGTTGCGGGTCGTTGGTGTTGATGCCGAGCCGCAATACCGGCTCGCCAAATGCAAACAGCGACGAACACGGTGTACCGGCGAATTTCGGCTCGCCAAACGCCGCCAGTTTCCGGCGACCGAACAACAATACGTCGGGGTATTTGGCGAGTGCCTCCCGCACAAACCGCTCCGGAATGGGGCGTTTGCCGAGCACGCAATCGCGGTGCAGTAACAGCGCACCGTCCATACACGCAAAGATGACCTGCCGGGAGACCGCCGCAAACAACGGTTGCAGTTGCTCGTACGGGCGGCCGCTTGCCACCGCAAACAGCACACCTTTGCCGGTCAGGCGGCGGATAACGTCGATGACGTCGGGAGAGAGTCGGGTCTCCCCTGCCGGCAACAACGTGCCGTCGCAATCGCATATCACCATTTTTTGGATACTGGCCAACTCTCTCACCTCACTTTCAAGAAAAGCAGAGCAAAACGCTCTGCTTTTTCTTATTTCTTGATCAATTTCACCTTCGCACCGTTGCCGATACCCGCCGCGTTGGCGTCGTCGGTATCAATGTGCATTTCCAGACGGAAATCTTTATGGGCGCGGATCTGCACGCCGTGGAAGGTGGTGGCACGCTCGGCGCCTTCGATCACTTCCACGTCACCGTAGTCGCCGTCCTTCACGCCGAAAGCGGCCGCCTCGTCCAGACTCATATGGATGTGGCGGTTAGCAATAATGCAACCTTCCTTGATGGTGACCAGACCCTTCGGGCCGACGATGGTCACGCCCGCCGAGCCGGCGATATCGCCCGATTCGCGCACCGGCGGTTTTACCTTCAGCACGAAAGCGTCGGTGCGGGAGATCTCCACCTGCGTTGCCTTACGCACCGGACCGAGCACGCGCACCTTTTCAATGGCGCGCATCGACGGACCGATGATGGTCAGCACCTCTTTGCAGGCATACTGACCCGGCTGGGACAGATCCTTCATCGGCGTGAGTTGATAGCCCTTACCAAACAGCGTCTCAACGTCCGCCTGCGTCAGGTGGATATGACGGTTAGACACGCCGACCGGCACCAGACCGTCCTTACCGGCGGCGGGGCGGATGCCCTGCTCGGCAATGACGCGGGAGACGATATCGGCGATCATTTCGGGATTGTACTGCATAGGTTTCCCCTCCGGAGATCAAATAATGCGGAACGCGTCCTTCATCACGCAACGGCGCCAGCGGGTAAAACTGCGGGCCGAGGTCAGACCTTCGCCGGTCGGGCCGGCAATGGTGAAGGTGGTGTGACCCTCGCCGCCAAAGCCGATACCGGCATAAGACGGGGCGTTTTTCACGAAAATGGTGGTCTCTACCGCATACGCAAAGCGGGAGAGATTGTCGATGTTCTTGGAGTGCATATGCGCGGTGTGGCGGTTACCGTGTTCCGCCTTGACCGCCCAATCGATCGCCTGATCGATATCCGACACACGCACGATCGGCAGGATGGGCATCATCAGTTCTTCCTGCACGAACGGATGGTCAAAGCCGGTCTCGCAGATGATGCAACGAACGTCGTCGTTGACCTGCACACCGATCATACCGAGCAACACTTTGGCATCGCGGCCAACGCACTTGCGGTTGATGACCTTATGCACCTTGCCGTCCTTGCCGGTCTTATCGACCAGCACGACCTTGGCCAGTTCGTCCGCTTGCTGGGTGTTGATCTTATACGCACCGTTTTTCTGCATCGCCGCCATCAGTTCGTCGGCAATGTTGGCAAACGCGAAGCATTCCTTCTCCGCGATGCAGGGCAGGTTGTTATCAAAGGAGCAACCATCGATGATATCCTTGCCGGCCTTCTGAATGTCGGCGGTATCGTCGACGATGACCGGCGGGTTGCCCGCACCGGCGCCGATCGCCTTCTTACCGGAAGACAGCACCGCACGCACCACACCGGGGCCGCCGGTGCAGACCAGCAGTTTGATGAGCGGATGGGACTGCATCACCGCCGCCGAATCCATCGTCGGTTTGTCCATCGAAGCGACCAGCACGTCCGGACCGCCACCGAGTTTGGAAGCACGGTTGACCAGATCGACGGCGTAGTTGGAGGTCGCAATGGCATTCGGGTGGGGGTTAAACACCACGCCGTTGCCGGCGGCGATCATACCCATACTGTTGCAGATGACCGTTTCGGACGGGTTGGTGGAAGGGGTGATCGCGCCCACCACGCCGAACGGCGCCCGTTCCAACAGGGTCAGACCGTCGTCGCCGGTCTTGACCTCGGCGGTGATGTCCGCCGTACCGGGGGTCTTATCCGCCACCAGCATATGCTTGGCGGTCTTGTGGTCAACGCGCCCCATACCGGTCTCTGCCACGCCCATCTGCGCCATGATCGGGGCTTCCTCACGGGTGAGACGGCGGATCTCGTCGATGATGCGCTCACGCTCGGCCAGCGTCATACGGCGGACCGCCTTGTAGCCTTCGTTGGCCGCGGCGATGGCTTCGTTCATATCCGAATAAATGCCCTTGAGTTTGCGGCCGCGATACTGGGTAGAATCCCAATCGCGGGCAGCCTTCGGCGCGGCAGCGGCGGTTGCCGGTTTGTTGCCGGTGTTCAGTTCTTTCAGAACGGCCGCTACGACGTTTTGAATTTCTTTTTCCGAAATCGCCATAATAAACTCCTTTATATGGATTTTACGCCAGCTTCTGGGTATCCAGCGCGATCATATACTCCTCGTCGGTCGGGACCACCCAGACCTGAATCTTGGAGTTGTCGGTGGAGATGCGGGCGGTGGAATGGGTCTTGCTGTTGAGTTCCTCGTCATACTCGATACCGAAGTTTTCGAGGTCGGACAGTGCCAAGCGGCGGATGGTGGTATCGTGCTCGCCGATACCGCCGGTGAATACCACCGCGTCCACGCCGTTGAGTTCGGCGGCGAAAGCACCGATGTAACGCTTGACCGCGTTACCCAGCATCTTCTGCGCCAAAATGGCACGGGGATCGCCCTTCTGCGCGCCTTCTTCGACGTCGCGGGCGTCCGAACTGCCGTACAGACCGAGGAAACCGGATTTCTTGTTGAGGATGGTCTCCATCTCGTCGGGGGTGTAGCCCTTGGTCTTCATCAGATAGGTGACCACCGTCGGGTCGATGGAACCGGAACGGGTGCCCATCGGCACGCCTTCCTGCGGGGTAAAGCCCATGGTGGTGTCGATGGCGACACCGTTCTTCACCGCGGTGATGGAAGAACCGTTACCGAGGTGGCAGGTGATGACGTTGATCTCCTCCGGCTTTTTGCCCATCAACTCCGCGACCTTGGCGGAAACGTAGCGGTGGGAGGTGCCGTGGAAGCCGTAGCGGCGGATGTTATCCTTCTCGTAGTACTCATACGGAATGGCATACACGTAACGGAAATCCTCGATCTGGGTATAGAAGGAGGTATCGAACACGCCGACCTGCGGCTTGTTCGGCATCAGGCGGGAGCAACCCTTGAAACCGGCAATAGCAGGCGGACCGTGCAACGGGTTGATCGGCACGATCGATTCCAGATATTTGAGCACCGATTCGGTGATGATCTGCGAACCCTGCAGGTTGCCGCCGTGAGCGAAGCGATGACCCACTGCGTCGATCTCATCGACGTCGGCGATCACGCCGTATTCCGGCGAGGACAAGAGGTCGAGCACTTTTTTCAGCGCCGCTTCGTGATCCTTCAGTTCCAGTTTTTCCTTGTAGTCCGCCTCACCGGGACGCTTGTGGGTAACGGCACCGTCGATGCCGATGCGCTCACACAGACCCTTCGCCATCACCTCGGCGGTGTCCATATTGAAGAGTTGATACTTGAGCGAGGACGAACCCGCGTTGATAACCAGAATTTTCATGATTCAAGACTCCCTTTTATTGGAATTAGTAGATCAGTTCAATGTCCGCATCCGCCAGCGCTTCGGTCCACGCGGCATCGGGGCAGACGTCGGTCACCACCGTATCCATCTCGGTCAGTTCGCTGATCTTCACAAACGAACTTTGGTCGAATTTGGAGTGGTCGGCAACCAGAATGCGCCGTTTGGCGGCGGCAAACATCGCCCGCTTGATCTGGGCATTTTGCTCGTTGGAATCCGAGATGCCGAACTGGCGGTCGATGCCCTTGCAGGAACAGACGGCAATATCCACGTGGAAACCGCGCACCGTCTTTTCGGCGTTGGCCCCCACCAGCGCCAGCGCGCCGGTCTTCAGCACACCGCCGGTGGAAATGACGTTCCAGTCTTCCAACTCCGCCACCTCCATCAAAATCTCAATGGAGTTGGTGATGAGGGTGATGTTGTGTTTGTTGCGGATGCATTTGGTGATAAACAGGGTGGTAGACGAAGCGTCCATCATCAGATAATCGCCGTCGTGGATCATTTCCGCCACCTTGAGGGCGATCGCCTGCTTGGCCTCCGCATTGGTGCGCTGACGCACCTTGTACGGCAGATCCAGATTGAGGCTGTGGTTGGCGACAGCGCCGCCATAGGTCTTTTGTGCCAGACCTTCGTTATCCAGTTTTTCCAGGTCGCGGCGGATGGTCTCCTCGGTCACGCCGAACTCACGGCTGAGATCCGCAACGATGACCTTGCCGGTCACCGCCAACTTTTCCAGAATGGCATTGCGCCGTTCCAGTGCCAGCATATCCGCTTCCTCTCTTTCGTTGTTTTTTGTTTACAGAATGCTCTCCCACATCTGCGGGGCGGGGCTCGGAATGACCGAACTGTCAAGAAGCATACCGTAATCGCCGACTTCCTTCTCAGCACGTTCGATCGCCGCCTGCACCGCCGACACACTACCGGTCAGGAACAGGTAAGACTTGCCACACATACCGCGTGCCAAGCGCAATTCAATGAGCGAGACCATCGCCGTCTTGGCGGCAATATCCGCCGCCACGATCGCCGCGGCCGAGGAGAAGGTCTCCAGCACGCCGAGCGCTTCCGGCTTGCCGACCTCGTTGGAGCCGTAGATGGCACCGAACAGCGTTTCGTGCGGATTGCCCAGCACAAAACTGTCGATCATCTGCTCTTCATATTTGGCTTTGGCGGCATCCACCGAAGCGCGCACCGCGCTCAGTTCGCCGGCAACCAACACCAGATATTTACCAGGGCAGACCACCTTGGCTTCCAGAATGTCCACGTCGGCGGTCTTGACCATCAGGTCCGCCGCCGTCACGCCGGAAGACACCGTCTTCAATTCACACATACCGATTGCTCTACGCATTTTAGAGCCTCCTTAACTTAGCAGGAAATGGTCACGCTTTTTTCGCTGACCGCGGTCACCTTACCGTTGACCGATGCGTGGATCGCCACGCTGAGTTTGCCGTCCGCCGCCGCGGCGATCGGCTGGCCGACCTCCACCGTGTCGCCCTTCTTGACGATCGGGGTCGCGGGGACACCGATGTGTTGCGACAGCGGAATGGTCACCTTCTTGACCGCCACGTCTTGTTCGACAATAGGCGCGGGGCGGTCGTATTTGGTCACGCCGAGGCGGGCGGTCAAACGCGCGACCGGCACACGGCGGTATTCACGAACTTTGGGTACAGCCTTCGGTTGCACGTCTTTCGGAGCGGCCACGCCGCCGGCGCGCAGTCCGGCTTTGGTGGCGGCAAGCAACGCACGGGGGGACAGACCCTGACCGCAGGCGTACATCTCGCACAGCGCACAACCACAGCAGAAATACGAATCCACGTACGGCTTGACAACGTCCGCCTTCATATGCGACGCGACCCGCATAAATGCCGCCGGATCGATCGGATGACCGAGCAGATTACGGGGGCACAGGTCGGTGCAATAATGGCAATGACAGCAAGCCGCCATCGCGCGATGCAGGTCGACCGAGGTCTTCCGCTGTTTCTGCGAGACCACCGGATGATCGGACGGCAACACAATAACCGCGTTGCTGGTCTTGGTGATGACCGTACTCGGCGAGCCGAGACCGCCCATCATCAAACCGCCCATCACGTAGGCGGGATCGGCGCAGGTGATCTTACCCGCCAACGGCAACAGATCCCCGACCGTACAACCGATCGGAGCCAGCACCGTGACCGGATCGCTCACCTCACCGCAGATGGTGACGTATTTATGGGTGACCGGTTTCCCTTGAATGGCATACCACGCATTGAGGATAGTCTCGACGTTGTACACCACGATACCCTGCGAGATGGGCAGGGAACCGGGCGCTACAACGCGGCCGGTCGCCTCATAAATGAGGACGATCTCATCGCCCGCCGGATAGATCTCCGGCAACAGCGCGATGGACATATTACTATAATGGGGCAGCAGCGATTCGCAGGCGGCGACGGCGCCGTGATAGGCTTCCTTCACGCCGATGATCACGCGGCTGACACCCAGAATTTTCCCAATTAGATCCAACGTGTCGAGAATTTCTTTCGCGTTTTGCTCCAACACCTGACGGTGCAGTTTGAGCAACGGCTCACACTCGGCACAGTTAAGAATGATCGTATCCGCCTTCTCGTTGAGTTTGGCATAGGACGGAAAACCGGCACCGCCGGCACCGACCACACCGCTGTCACGCAGAATGGCAGAGATCTCTGCAAAGGTCATTACAAATTCACCCCGGACAGGCCAATCTTATCATCCACGATACCGACGATAGCGGCATCGATCGGTGAACGTTCCATATCGCAACCGATGCGCGCGGCGCTACCGGTCGCAACAAGCACCACCTCGCCGATACCGGCGCCGACGTTGTCGACGGCCACTAAGCGGGTGACGTTCTGTTCCATCTCGGCCAGCGTCTCCACAACCATGAATTTGCTGCCGACGAGGTTTTCGTTTTTACGAGTGGAAACAATGCTTCCAATTACTTTAGCAATGAGCATAATTCATACCCTTTCCCGTTTCGAGATTTCCGGCAGAGGGGCTGCGGGAACAGCCCCTCTGCCTTGCGCCGAGGATCAAAAACCTTACGGCAGAATCTTCTCGACATCGCTGTGCGGACGCGGGATCACGTGGACAGCAATGACTTCGCCCAGACGGGCAGCAGCGGCATTGCCGGCCTCGGTCGCCGATTTAACGGCGCCCACATCGCCACGAACCATGACGGTCACCAAACCGGAACCGATCTTCTGCGTGCCGACCAAAGTGACGTTCGCCGCTTTGACCATCGCATCAGCCGCTTCGATAGCAGCGACCAGACCGCGGGTTTCGACCAGACCAAGAGCTTCCATAGCCATGTTTGAGTTCCTCCTTGTTTAGATTTTCAGACTGGGTTGACAGACTTACAACTTGTTTTGTGCGGTTGATCAGGCGTTGGGCAGGATCTTCTCCACGTCGCCGTGCGGACGCGGGATGACGTGCACAGCCACGATCTCGCCGAGGCGGGACGCCGCAGCGCGGCCGGCTTCGGTCGCCGCTTTGACAGCACCGACGTCGCCACGGACCATAACGGTCACCAAACCGGAGCCGATCTTCTGGGTGCCGACCAAAACGACGTTCGCCGCCTTGACCATCGCATCCGCCGCTTCCACAGCCGCGACCAGACCACGGGTTTCAACCATACCTAAAGCTTCGAGTTCCATTGTTTTTTCCTCCTTAAAATAACTGTATTGTTTATGTTTACAATAACAACCAAATTCAATCCCGTCTTATCAGACGGTGTTTTGCGGACGGGCAGCGGACTTTTTGACCAACCGCCAGACCTCCTCATGGGGATTGGCGATGACCGCGTGCGCGACCGGCGGAACGAGAGCGGATGCCACTGCGGTCTCAACCGCCGCCTTGACAGCCGACACTTCGCCCTCGACGATCACCGTCACAAGGCGACCGCCGAATTTTCGCTCCCAAGTGACGAATCGGACGTTCGCCGCTTTGAGCATCAGGTCCAGTGCGTCGATCGCATCGACCACGCCGCTGACCTCAACAAATCCCAACGATTTCATACGGGTGTGTTCTCCTTAGATAACGGACTTAAAATTTCGGCAGGATGGCTTCCACGTCGCTGTGCGGACGCGGGATCACGTGTACCGCGAACATCTCGCCGAGGCGGGACGCCGCCGCCGAGCCGGCTTCGGTCGCCGCTTTGACCGCGCCGACGTCACCGCGAACGATGACCGTGACCAGACCGGAGCCGATCTTTTCGGTGCCGACCAGCACCACGTTTGCCGACTTGGTCATCGCATCCGCCGCTTCAATTGCCGCGGTCAGGCTGCGGGTCTCGACCATACCGAGTGCTTCCATAGACATTGGTGTTTCCTCCTTCTGCAGAGATTAGGTCTTGTCAAATCCGCTGAGTTTCAGCATCTTTTCGGTATCTTCCGTGGGGCTCGCAATGATATGCGAACTGACCACACCGGAGACGCCTTCCGCGGCGATCTTCGCCGCTTCCATCGCCGCCCGTACCGCCGATACCGAGCCGCGGAATTTGACCACCACGATGACAGGCACCGGCAGACCGGTCGGATCGGCCGGTTTGTTTTTATCAAAATTTTCCACCCGAACGTCGGCGGCCTTGCAACCCGCGTCGCAAGCGACGAAGGCGGTGGTCACGCCGTACACTTCGAGAATTCCGGTTGCCTCATGCATCGGTGTTTACTCCTTATTCGTTGATGATGGCGATCTTCAGACCCGCCTGCGACAGGTTGGTCTCCAGCGCCTCGTTCATCTTAGACAGCGGGAACTTGTGGGTGATCAGTTCCTTGATCGGCAAGCCGATACCCAGCGCGCGCTTGATGAAATCAAAGGTGGTGGCGTAATCGCGCAGGGTGTACACCCACGAACCGACCAGCGTGATCTCCTTGGCGCAGAGGTCAAAGTGCGGGTTGATGGAAGCAGGACCGCCATCCACGAAGAAGCCCAGTTCGCACAGACCGCCGCCGCGACGGATGAAGTGGTAGATGTTGGCGTGGGCGACCGCCGAACCGGTGCACTGGAAGCCGAAATCGGCCTCGTAGCCGCCGAAGGCTTTCTTGACCCCCTCGGTGAGGTCGTCGATGCCACCCTTGTGATCGTTGAAGTTGACCGTACCGGTCGCGCCCATCCGCTTGGCGAAATCCAGACGCTTCTGGTTGCCGTCCACCGCCACGATGTTCTCAATGCCCATCGTGCGGAGTACCGCCACGCAGATCAGACCGATCGGGCCGCATCCCTGCACCACCACGCGGCTGTTAAACCGCAGGATGCCGGTCGTCTTGGCGCGTTCCACCGCGTGGATCAGCACCGCCGACGGCTCGATGAGGATACGGGAATCGAGATCCAGATCGCTGACGTTAAACACGGTCGAGCCTTTGCGGATCAGCATATAGTCTGCAAACCAACCGTTCAAGTGAACGCCGTCGTCCGGCAACAAGCCGTACACGTCAGCCGCACCGACGTTCTGCTTGTTGAGGTCGTACATCGTGATAGCGGGGTTATCTTGGAAGATCATACAGGTGACCACTTTGTCCCCCACCGCCAGCGGTTTGCCGGCGCTGTCGACCTTCACGTTTTTGCCCATCTTGACGATCGCGCCGGTGCCTTCGTGGCCGAGCGCCACCGGAATGAGACCGAACGGATCGCGGACATACTCATGCGCATCGGTACCGCAGACGCCGCAACCCTCGACCTTGACGAGGATATCGTCGTCACCGACAGCCGGCATCGGGTATTCCTTGATCTCAAAATTCTTGAGTTTGGTCAGCATCGCCACGTGCGCCACGTTCGGCACACCCGCGACCGGAGCCTTGCTCACCGAGCCGTTACCGGCGCCTTCCGAGCCGCGCATATCCGCGAGCACCTGACGCACGATGGCTTCGATATTGACGGAATTGTCCATTGTTCTCTATCCTTTCTTATTTGTATTGCTGTTCAAACACCTGTTTGCCGTAGGCCGCTAAAGCGGTATCCTGCTCTTCGCTTCCGCCGCTTACCCCGAGGCCGCCGACGATCTCGCCGGACCGACCCATCAAGGGCTCGCCGCCGCCGAAGATCACGATCTTGCCGCCGTTGGTAAACTGGATGCCGTAGAGCGAGCCACCCGGCTGCGCCAACGGCTTTAAGGTGGAGGTGGACATCTTAAGCGAGACCACCGTGAACGATTTGTTCAGCGCCACGTCGTAACTGGCAATGTACGCCCCGTCCATCGACTGGACGAGGATGGGATGACCGGCGTTATCCGCCACCGCCACCACCGCTTTGACCCCGAGTTCACGCGCCTTGGCCTTGACCTGCTCGGCCAGCCACAACGCCTGCTCCAACGTCACGTTGCCCGTCGAAGTCTGCATCTCACGCAACACGGCGCGGACGACTTCCGAGATATCCGGTTGCATAACGCAGACCTCCTTTGCCCGAAAATGTGGTTTTATGTTGGGTTTCTACCCCTATTCTACCACAGTGCCCCGCAAAAAGCAACCCCTAAATGTTGTTTTTGCTTTGGTTTCTGTGGGAATATGTTGTTTTCAGTGGTAAACCGGATGCCCCGGTTCGTTTAAGTAGTCGATCAGCGCCCCCACACCCTCGCCGGTGACCGAGTCGACCCGAAAGATCTTCTCACAGCCGGCCAGCCGCAACCAGTTTTCGGCGCGGTCGGGGTTGCCCTCGTTGCATTGGGTAACGATGCCGATCACTTCGCGGTTGACCATACAGGTGATATTGGGGGGATACAGCGAGTACGGTTCGCCGGCGTTCATCAGCAGACCCACCACGTCCGCTTCGTACGCGTACAGCGCCAGCGCGTGACCGAGCGTGGCGGTCTGCAGGTACTCGCCCGGCGTGTCGATGAGGAAGTCCTCGCCGTAGCCGATGGACTGCGTTTTGTTGTAGTGGATCCGTTCGCCGCGCAGCGCCTGAGTCAGCGTGGTCTTGCCCGCTTCGCTCCGACCGATGAGGATCAGGCGGCGCATCAGGTCTTGGTTACCGGACAGACGGTATAGCCGAGGCGATCGCGGCAGTAGTCGCACATCGCACCCATCGACGCTTCCACCTGCGAGACGGTGCCGGTCACGATGACCGTACCGCTGAAGCGGTCGACAAAGCCGAGTTCCACGCCCGAAGCCTTGATGGCGATATCCGCCACGATGATGGCGGTCTCCGCCGGACTGACCGTCAGGACACCGATGGCGGATTTGGCGTAATCCACCGACGGATCCAGACCCAGTTTGCGATACAAGATCGGGTCGGGACTGGCAACGATATGCGCCAGCGTGATCTGCTTACCGGGGACCAATTCCTGCACGATACGCAGTTTTTCGTTCCCGTTTTGCAGCATATTCTGAAAGTCCATAGCCGGTGTCCTCCCTTCTGTGGGGTTTGGTGGTTTTGGGCCTACTACCCCTACTTTTATACAATTATAGTGTAGTACAAGAACAAACAAAAGTCAATAGCAAATCCGCAAAAAACACAGAAATTTTCCCACAAAAACCAACATTTCCCAAACAAAATATCCCTTTATGCCCGATTGGGACATAAAGGGATATCGGTTACCACAATTTTCGGTAGATCGCGGCGATCTCTTCCTTGGTCGGATACCGCGGATTGGTGGCGGTGCAGGCATCCGCGAGGGCGGCTTCCGCCATCGCATCCACGCGCGCCATATACTCACCCTCGCTGACAATGCCCATCTCGGAGACCGACAGCGGGATGCCCATTTCCTTGTTCATAAACTCCATATAACCGGTCAGCGCGCGGATGGTGGTCACCTCGTTGAGGTTCTGCACGCCAAGCGACCGCGCGATCACGCAGTATTTACGCACGCAGGGCGGGTACGCCACCTTACTGCGGCTGTGCTTATCGATCTCGGAGTTGAACTCGATGATATGCGGCAACAGCATCGCGTTGGCGCGGCCGTGCGGGATATGGAACTGCGCGCCGAGTTGGTGGGCCATACCGTGGTTTAAGCCCAGTGAAGTGGCGTTAAACGCCAGACCGGCGAGGCAGGAGGCGATATGCATCTTGCGGCGGGCATGCGAATCGCGATTGTCCGCGTAAGAACGCAACAAGAACTGACCGCAGATCTCGATCGCCTTTTCGGAGAGGGCCGCGGAGAATTCGTTGTTGTTGGTGGAGACGTACGACTCGATGGCGTGGGTCAACACGTCCATACCGGTGTCGGCGGTGATCGCCGGCGGCACCGATTTGACCAGCACCTCGTCGAGGATGGCTTCATCGGGGGTCATATCGTCCGCAACCAGCGGATATTTTGTGCCGGCGGCGGGATCGGTGATGACCGCAAAGGAGGTCACCTCACTGCCGGTACCGCTGGTGGTGGGGATGGCGATCAGACGGGGGTTGAAATCCGCATCCATTGCCTGCGCCATCTTACGCACCGCCTTGGACAGATCCAGCGCCGAGCCACCGCCGATGGCGACCAGACAATCGGGATCGAAATCCATCGCCGCCTTGACGCCGGCCACCACCTTGTCGATGGGCGGATCGGGGATGACGTCCAAGTAGACGCTGTAGGTCACGCCGGCGCGATCGAAGCGGTCGGTCACGTGGCGCACCAAGCCGCTGGACACCACGAACGGATCGCTGATGATCAGCGCCCGTTTGGCCCCCATGTGCGACAGACGGTCGAGCGCGTGCTCGCCGAAATAGATCTGTGTATGGACGTCAAATTCCTTATACATCACACAAAACCAACCTTTGACTCGGAATTACACCCACATCATACCACACAAACGCAGGAAATGCAAGAGTTTCCAAAAGGCTCTTGCAATCTTTTTTTCATTCGATTATAATGGGCGTGAGGTGAGGAATATGCCGGATTTCTTTTCCCGTTTTCGCGTGGAGGTTGGGGAGTGCCACCCCACCGCTATGAACAATGCGGGGGATATTTATCAGGACGGTACCACCCCGCTTTGGCGGGATACCGACGGGGCGCTGTGGGGTATGAGCGGTCACAGCCACATGGGGCATATTGCGATGTTGCGCGGCCGTTGCTTGGAAGATCTGCAGGAAGTATACCCCATCCAAACGCAGTTTGCGGTCGGTAAAGCCGGCGATGCGTTTGACGGTGTCCGTTATCCGGAAGGGATCCTTCCGCGCGGCAGTATCTGGCCGTTCGGACTGTACATCTGTCCGGTGACCCACCGCTTTTTCTGCTTTTTCCACAACGAGACCGCTTGGAACGGTCACGGCACCGGTTACGATGCGTGGGGTCTGTGCGAGACCCCCAAACTGGACACCGATTTCCGGCATATCGGGCTGATGCATTCGGATGACGAGGGACGCCATTGGCAGTTCGACCGCTGGGTGTTGACCGGCGAAACGGTCGGTTTCACCGAGAAATACAATCCGAACGGCGACGGCACGATCGGTCAGCCGACCGGAGTCATCCGTTTGGGAAGCGGCGATTTCTCGCTGTTTGCGGACGAGGAGTTTCTGTATCTGTTTTATAACGTTCTCCGCGTCGATATGACCGCGGAATGCTGGCACGGCGGCGACGTGTTCGTGGCCCGTACCCGCCGCCGTACCGACGGCGTGATGGGGGATTTCGTCAAGTATTACGAAGGGGCGTTTTGCGAGGCGGGCAACCTCGGCAAAGAGACCCCCATCGCCACCGATTCGTGGCATCCACGGGTGGTGTACCTCAAAAACCACCACCGTTATCTGATGTCTTCCTGCGCTCTCCGAGCGGGGGTCAAGCGCGGTGTGGTCGAAGACGTCATCCAGTTGCGGGTCTCGGACGACCTGTTGCATTGGAGTGAGCCGATACGGGTAACCAAAGACGGACGACCGTTCGGCAATCACTACTGTGCCGTCATTCCGAAAGGCAGCGAACTTTCTCCGTTTGTCTGCGACGACCGCTTTTATTTCTGCCTCAACCATAACGGTACCGACGTCCTCGCTTGGGACGCCGAATTGGTCCAACAATAAAAAAGTCTGTCGGGGATAGGGCTTCACTCTAAAGGACAGTTTTACCTACCGACAGAAAAAGCAGAAACCGCAGATTGATTTTCTGCGGTTTTTTTGCTATAATAGGTTGTGGGTTTAGCTCTGTGCATGAGGCTAAGCTGATGTGTCAAATACAAATGATAAATAAGAATTTAAAGGAATAGGTAATCATGAATAACGATAAGCGTTTTGAGGGTTTATGGAATGCGACAGCAGAAAAAAGATACAACCATTTTATTACCTATGCGGTTGATTATGAAAGTACTTGGTTACTTTCAAATGAAGATGGTTTTGCTACTATTGATGTAGATGGCTACATTCATTTATTAGTTTGGCCATCAAAAGAATTTGCGGAAGCATATAACAAAGAAGATACTCCGGTGGAAATGGATATACACGAATTCTGTGAGCGTTGTGAAGAGATGATGAATGATGAGAATATTCGCTTTATGGTCTTTCCTACGGATAAAGATGCATGGATTGTATCTACTGAAGGGTTACTAAACGATCTGACTGAAGAATTAGAGAGAGTAGAATGATTTTTTAATCAATTTATTGAGAAACATCGGTGCGCCGATTGTTAAAAGCCTCCCTTGTGTAAAGGAAGGTGGCGCGGCGAAGCCGTGACGGAAGGAGCCTGCGGAACTTACGGTTTTATCTCACCGCCGGTTTCGCCGGCTCCCCCAGTCACCTGCGGTGACAGCCCCCTCCCGGAGGGGGCCTTTCTCTACCGTCCAACAATAAAAAAGTCTGTCGGGATTCCGACAGACTTTTTTGTTATTTTCCTTGGATATAGCGGTCGATGGCGGCGGCGGCTTTCTTGCCGGCGCCCATCGCCAAGATCACGGTTGCCGCGCCGGTGACCGCGTCACCGCCGGCATACACCCCCTCGATGGAGGTGAGACCGTTTTCGTCCGCTTCGATTTCGCCGCGGCGCTTGGTGACCAGAGAGGGGGTCGTCTGCTTAATGAGCGGGTTGGGAGAAGTGCCCAGCGACATAATGACGCAATCCATCTCCATCGTGAACTCACTGCCCTCGATCACCTTCGGGCTACGGCGGCCGGACTCGTCCGGCTCACCGAGTTCCATCCGCACACAGGTAAGGCTTGCCACCGTGCCGTACAGCGGATCGCGCGGGTCGGTCACGTCGGCCGCACCGATGGAAACGGGGTTACACAGCGTCTTAAAGATAATGCCTTCTTCTTCGGCGTGTTCCACTTCTTCCTTGCGGGCGGGCAGTTCTTCCATTCCGCGGCGATAGATGATATACACGTTCTCCGCACCGAGGCGCTTGGCGGTACGCGCCGCGTCCATCGCTACGTTGCCGCCGCCCACGACCGCCACGTTTTTCGCACGGTGGATGGGGGTGGTGCTGTCTTCGCGGTACGCCTTCATCAGATTGGAACGGGTAAGAAACTCATTGGCAGAGTACACTCCGCGCAGGTTTTCGCCCGGAATATTCATAAAACGCGGCAGTCCCGCGCCCGAGCCGATAAAGATCGCCTCGTACTGTTCTTTCAGTTCGTCAATGGTCAGCACGCGGCCGATGACCATATTGGTCTCCACCTTGACGCCGAGCGCCTTCAGACCCTCCACTTCCTGTTGCACGATCGCTTTGGGCAGACGGAATTCCGGAATGCCGTACACCAGCACACCGCCCGCCAAGTGCAACGCTTCGTAGACGGTGACGTCGTAGCCGCGTTTGGCCAGATCACCGGCGCAGGTCAGACCCGCCGGACCGGAGCCGACCACCGCCACCTTGTAACCGTTGGGGGTCGGTCGGGAGACTTCCCCGCTGTGGTGAGCGTTGTGGTAGTCGGCGGCAAAGCGCTCCAACCGACCGATGCCCACCGATTCGCCTTTGATACCGCGGGTGCAACGGCCTTCGCACTGCGTCTCCTGCGGGCAGACACGCCCGCATACCGCCGGAAGCGACGACGAGCGGTTGATCACTTGGTACGCTTCTTCAAAGCGGCCTTCCGCCATCTCCGCAATAAAATCGGGAATGGCAATGCTGACCGGACAGCCTTCCACGCACGGTTTTTTCGGGCATTGGAGACAGCGTCTTGCCTCCGCGATCGCCATTTCGGCGGTGTAGCCGGTAGCGACCTCGTCAAAGTTTTTGTTACGGACGTCCGGCGCTTGGCACGGCATCGGACATTTCTTCGGATCCCTATTGATCGCGTACTTGGGAGGCATTTACTCCACCTCCTTTTGGAACAGGCGGCAGGTGTCATCGTGCGCGTGGCGTTCAAAGGCGGCATACGCGCGCGAACGGCTCATCGCCTCGTCGAAATCCACCAGATGACCGTCGAAATCCGGACCGTCAACGCACGCAAACTTGGTCTGACCGCCGACCGTCAGGCGGCAACCGCCGCACATACCGGTACCGTCGATCATAATGGGGTTCATCGAGACCACCGTTTTGATGCCGTACGGTTTGGTGGCGAGGGCAACGAATTTCATCATCACCAACGGACCGATCGCGATCACCTCATCGAAGGTCTCGCCCGCTTCCAGCATCCGGTCAAGCGGCAGGCAGACGTTGCCCTGCTCACCGAAACTGCCGTCATCGGTGACCGTAAACAACCGATCGGAACAGGCGGCAAATTCCTCCTGCAAAATGACCAGATCCTTATTGCGGAAGCCGACGATGGCGGTCACCTCGCAACCCATTTCGTGCAACTTTTCGGCAATCGGCAACGCAATGGCGCAACCGACGCCGCCGCCGACCACGCAGACTTTGCGCAGTCCGTCCAGATGGGTGGGGGTGCCGAGCGGGCCGACAAAGTCCTTGATGCTTTCCCCTTCGTTTTTGTGATTCAGTTTTTCGGTGGTGGCACCGACTACCTGAAAAATGATCTTGACGGTGCCGGCCGCCTTGTCACAGCCGGCGACGGTCAGCGGAATGCGCTCGCCGTCTTCGTCCACCCGCAGAATGATAAACTGACCGGGCAACGCCTTGTTCGCCACCAACGGCGCCTCGATATGCATCTCGGTCACCGTGGGGTTTAAACTTCTCTTTTTGACGATACGGTACATACTTTTTCGTCCTTTCACAATAGGAAAAAGCCTCCCGACGGGAGGCTTTTTGAGATTTCTTACTCCGCCGAGCCGGTGGTGGTGGTCGTGGTGCTGCCGGCAGTCGTCGTGGTGGTCGTCGTCGAACCGGCCGTGGTGGTCGTGGTCGTCGACGTGGTGCCGCCCTGCTGACGCTTTGCGATGGCGGTCGGGTTGAGATACTGGGTGATCAGCATACCGCCGAGCATCAGCACCATAAACACAACGACCAGCACCTTGGTCCACTTGGCAAGCATCGCATCGACCGTGCGGGCCTTACCCTTTTCCATAAAGGTATCCGCCGCACCGGAGATGGCGCCGAGGTTCGCCTGACGGCCCTGCTGCAGCAGGACGACGGCGATGATGAGAATAGCGAGCAACAGCAAAATAATGCCGATGATGATTTCCCAAACTGTCATGATACGAGTTCCTCCTAAAAAGGGGCATACGACCCCATATAGTTATGATTGCTTTAAGAGTATAGCACAGCCTTCCGCAAAATGCAAGTAAAATTTTAAAAAAGATGCAGAAAAGCGGTGGCGCGTTCTTTATATATAAAAGGTATATAAAGAATTATCCGAGGGTCAATTGTTCGCCGATGTCCTCGGCAAGCGGCATCGCGCCGGCCGCCGGCAACGACTTGGTGCGGTAACGGGCCGGTTTGAGCACCATCCCGTCGCGGTACGGTTCCACCGAAGCCAGCCGGTGCGAGCCCTTGAGGGTCATCACCTGCACACCGATGGTGGTGCGGGTGGTCTTGGGGGCAATGGCGCCGGTGTGCAACAGCAGGCGGCGGCCGGAAGTGGAAGTCAGCATAAACTCGGCATCCATCGGCACGTGTACCACCGCCACCAGCGGCGATTTATCCGAATACGCGCCCACCAATTTGCGGCGGCGGGTCTGGGTGGCATACGCCGACAGTTCCACCTTGGCGACCTTGCCGTTTTCAAAGAAGAACAGCATATAGCCGCTGTAATCGCGGGTGGTCACCATATAGATGGCGTTCTCGCCGGCGTCAAAATCCAGCGTGCCGGGGACGTAATCCCCCAGCAGACTGGCCTTGGTATCGGCAAAATCGTTGGCACGGGTCTTGTATACGTTGCCCGCCGACGAGAAGAACAGCAGTTCCACGTCGTTGGTGGTCTCCACCGACTGACGGAGTTTGTCCCCCTCTTTGTATTTCTGGTCGTTGTTCATACGCAGGGAGTTGGGCTGGATCTTCTTGAAATAACCGCCCTCCGAGAAGAACAGCGTGCAGGGATAGTTGGGGATCTCTTCCTCTTCCCGCTCGATCTTCTTAGGTGCCTCGGTGAGATACAACACCTGACTGCGGCGCGGCTTGCCGTGCTTCTTGGCAACCTCTTTCAGTTCGTCGACGATGATGCGCTTGACGCGGTTGCGGCTTTGCAGGATATCTTCCAGATCGGCGATCAACCGTTCCAGTTCCTCGATATCCGCAATGCGTTTTAAGATATATTCGCGGTTGAAATGGCGCAGTTTGATCTCCGCCACGTATTCCGCTTGGATCTGGTCGATCCCGAAGCCGATCATCAAGTTGGGGACGACCTCGGCTTCTTCTTCGGTCGCACGGACGATAGCAACCGCCTTGTCGATATCCAGCAAGATCTTTTGCAGACCCTTGTACAGATGCAGTTTCTCCCGCGCCTTGGACAGATCGTAGTAGGTGCGGCGTCGGACGCATTCCATACGGAACGCCGTCCACTCTTCCAGCAGGCGGCGGACGCCCAGCACCTGCGGTACACCGGCGATCAGCACGTTGAAGTTGCAACCGAAGGAGTCCTCCAACGGGGTGGAGGCGAACAGTTTCTGCATCAGTTTTTCGTGATCGGTGCCACGTTTCAGGTCGATGGTGATCTTCAGGTTGGTGGTGCCGGTCTTCTTATCGATACCCGTCTCGTTGCGGATATCGTTGATCTCCTTGAGTTTGCCCGCCTTGACCAATTCGGTCACCTTGCCGATGATGGCCTCAATGGTGGTGGTATACGGGATCTCGGTGACGTCGATGTAGTTGTTGGATTTATCGTAATGCCATACCGAGCGGATACGGATGGACCCGCGGCCGGTCTCGTAGATCTGGCCGAAGCCTTCCGGCGGGCACAGAATGATACCGCCGCCCGGAAAATCCGGTGCAGACAGGGTGGTGGTCACGTCGTGATCGGGGTCTTTCATCAGCGCAATGGCGGTGTCGCACACCTCTTGCAGATTAAACGAGCAGATGTTGCTCGCCATACCGACCGCAATGCCGAGGTTGTTATTGACCAAAATGGACGGGAAGGTGACCGGCAACAAGGTCGGCTCTTTCATCGTGGCATCGTAGTTATCCACGAAATCGACCGTATCCTTGTCGATATCCGAGAACAACTCACCGGCGATCGGCATCAGTTTGGCTTCCGTATAACGCGAAGCGGCACATTCGATGTCGGTGGAGTAGGCTTTACCGAAGTTACCCTTCGACTCAACGTACGGATGCAACAACGACTCGTTACCGCGGGACAGACGCACCATCGTGTCGTAGATGGCGGCATCGCCGTGCGGATTGAGACGCATCGTCTGGCCGGCGATGTTGGCGGATTTGATGAGGTTGCCCTTGAGCAGCCCCATCTTGTACATGGTATACAGCAGTTTGCGGTGAGACGGTTTAAAGCCGTCGATCTCCGGAATCGCACGCGACATAATGACACTCATCGCGTACGGCATATAGTTTTCTTCCAGCGTGCGAACGATGGACTGATCTTCCACAAAACCCGCGCCGGCAATATGCGCGTTGGAGGGAAGTTCCGCCACGGCCTCCACGTCGGTCTTCTTTTTTCTTGCCATGTTCTTCCCCTCCTTTACGCGAGATCGAGCATATCGATATACTCGGCGCCGTGTTCGGCGATGTGTTGTTTACGGCCTTCCAGATCGTCGCCCAGCAAAATGTCAAAGGTACGGGCGGTCTCTTCCACGTCGGCGGGGTTGACACGCACCAACCGGCGGGTCGCCGGATTCATCGTGGTCAGCGACATCATCTCCGGCTCGTTTTCACCAAGTCCCTTCGAGCGGTTGATCTGATACTTTTCGCCCTCGATCTCAGCCAAGATCTCCGCCTTTTCACGGTCGTTATACGCAAAATAGGTGTCGGTCTTGGTATTGATCTCGTACAGCGGCGTCTCTGCAATATACACGTATCCCTGCTCGATGAGGGTCGGGGTCAGGCGGTACAGCATCGTCAAGATCAGCGTGCGGATCTGGAAGCCGTCGACGTCCGCATCGGTACAGCAGATGATCTTGTTGAACCGAAGCGCGGAAAGATCGAAATTGGCCAGATTCTTGTTGGACTTGGACTTGACCTCCACACCGCAACCCATCACCTTAAGCAGGTTGACGATGATCTCCGACTTGAAGATGCGGTCGTAGTCCGCCTTGAGGCAGTTTAAGATCTTACCGCGAACCGGAATGATCGCCTGAAACTCCGCATCACGCGCCTGCACGCAAGCACCCATAGCGGATTTACCCTCCACGATAAACAGTTCGCGGGCGTTGACGTCACGACTGCGGCAATCCACAAACCCTTCCACGCGGGTGGCAAGGTCGTTGCCGCCGGACAGTTTTTTCTTGAGATCAAGGCGGGTGGTCTCCGCCTTTTCGCGGCTCTGCTTGTTGACCAGCACCTGCTGGCACAACTTGTCCGCCTCCGCCTTGTTTTCGATGAAATAGACTTCCAAGTTCTTTTTCAAAAACTCGGTCATCGCCTCTTGGATAAACTTGTTGTTGATGGCCTTCTTGGTCTGGTTTTCATACGAGGTCATCGTGGAGAAAGAGGAGGACACAAACACCAGACAATCCTGCACGTCTTGGAAGGTGATCTTCGCCTCGTTCTTCTTGTACTTACCGTTTTGGCGGAGATACTGGTCGATCTGCGCCACAAACGCAGAACGCACCGCCTTTTCCGGCGCACCGCCGTATTCCAGCCACGAACTGTTGTGGTAGTACTCCAGCAGGTTGACCCGATTGGAGAAGCACAAACTGACGTTAAACTGCACCTTATACTCCGGCAGGTCGGCGCGGTCGCGACCGCGGCGTTCGCCGGTCCAAGTCTGCACCGAGGTCATCTTCTCACTGCCGAGCAGTTCCTCCACGTAGTCGGAGATGCCGTTTTCGTAGTAAAATTCCTCCGTCTCAAAACTGCGGCCGTGTTGCAGGCGAAGCAAAAACTTGACCTGCGGGTTGACGATGGCCTGCCGCTTGAGGATATCGCGGAAATAGTCCACCGGCACCGCAATGTCGGTAAACACCTCAAGGTCGGGTTTCCAGCGGATGACCGTGCCGGTATCCCGTTTGTTGTACGGCTCACTCTTCAGGCCGCCGACGTTTTCGCCCTTTTCAAAATGCAGGGTATACCGCTTACCGTCACGGCGGGATTCCACGTCCATATACTCGGACGAATACTGCGTGGCGCACGCACCAAGACCGTTTAAGCCCAGCGAGAACTCGTAGTTTTCGCCCGCGTTGGTGTTGTACTTACCGCCGGCATACATCTCGCAAAACACCAGTTCCCAGTTGTAGCGCTGTTCTTTCGGGTTGTAGTCCACCGGAATACCGCGTCCCTGATCGGACACCTCAAACGAGCCGTCCTCATAGCAGGTGGTGGTGATCAGCCGCCCGTGTCCCTCTCGCGCTTCGTCAATGGAGTTGGACAGAATTTCAAACACCGCGTGCTGACAACCCTCCAACCCGTCCGAGCCGAAGATGACCGCCGGACGCTTTCGCACACGGTCGGCACCTTTTAAGGACGATATACTTTCGTTACCGTATTCTTCTTTTCTCTTAGCCATCGTTGTTCCTCTATCTTTCAAAAATTCAATCACATTCCGAAGCCACCGTCAACGCCCAGCGTCTGACCGGTGATATAGCCGGCGCCGTCCCCCGCAAGGAACACCGCCGCGGCCGCCACGTCCTCCGGCAGGCCGATCCGCCCAAGCGGGATCTCTTCACACAGTGCCCGCATCGTTTCGGCATCGTGCATCGCGTTCATCGGGGTATCGATGACCCCCGGCGCAATGGCATTGACCCGAACGCCGGACAGACCGACTTCTTTTGCCAGCGACTTGGTCAGGCCGATCAGACCGGCCTTGGCGGCGGAATACGCCACCTCGCAAGAAGCACCGCACACGCCCCATACCGAGGCGATGTTGAGGATACTGCCGTGGCGGCGGCGCAACATATCCGGCAACACCGCACGACAGAGATAAAACGCGCCGTCCACGTGGACGCCCATCATCCGATGCCAATCCTCATCGGTGGTATCGGTCAACAGTTTTTGCTGGGTAATACCGGCATTGTTGACCAGCACGTCGAGATGTCCCGCAAAATCCAGCACCTCCCGCACCATCGACGCCACCTCCTGCGGATCGGCCACGTCGGCGGCAAAAGCCGCCGCATCACAGCCGGCGGCACGCAATTCTTCCGCCAAGGTCACCGCCGTCAGATCGTTATGATAATGGAGGCAGACTACGTAGCCGTCCGCCGCAAAGGCACGCGCCAACGCCTGCCCGATCCCACCGGACGCGCCGGTGATCAGTACGGTCTTTCTCATTTGGTCAGCCTCCTTTTCTTTCATTTCAGCGTTTTCAGTTGCTTGGTATACGCCGCAAACGCACCGGGCAGTGCGTACGCCGCCGCTTGCTCGTCGGCGGTCACCAGCACCGTCCCTGCGGGCGGGTCAAACGGCTTCACCACCAGTTTTACGCCGGTCATCTGCCATTCGATATGCGAAAAAACGTGTTTGGCCGGCGGCAGAGACCCCGCCGTTTCCGGCGACAACCCCAACACCGCGGCCGCTTCGGACGGGGTCAGCGTTCCCTCCAGCGTCGGGAACTCCCACAGCCCGCTCAACAGACCTTTTTCGGGGCGCTTTCGGAGCCACACCCGCGGCGTAGTCTCATCCGTGAACACCAATACCACCGTTTTCTGCTCGATGCGGCGTTCCTTCGGTTGCGACCGCACCGGCAGATCGGCCGCCGTACCGGCCGCACGGGCGGCACACACCGCCGCCAGCGGACAGATCTCACAACGCGGCGTGGTATTGGGCAGACACACCGTCTCCCCCAGTTCCATCACCGCTTCGTTAAACAATCCCGACTCGGGCGGCATCACCGCGGTCACCCATTCCCGCATCCGGCGGCGAACGGGGGTCTTCATCACGTCCTCGGCGCAGTTGGTCAGTCGGGCAAACACCCTGAGCACGTTGCCGTCTACCGCCGGCACCGGCAACCCGTACGCAATGGACGCGATCGCGCCGGCGGTGTATTCCCCGATACCGGGCAACGCCAGCAATTCATCGTAGTCGGCGGGCAGTTTTCCGCCATAGTCGCGGCAGAGAATGACCGCCGCCTTTTGCAGGTTACGAACACGGCTGTAGTAGCCGAGTCCCTCCCACAGTTTCAAGAGGGTATCCTCCGATGCCGCCGCCAGATCCGCCACCGTCGGCAAGGTCTGCATAAACCGCTCGAAATACGGCAACGCCGCCTCGATGCGGGTCTGCTGCAACATCACCTCCGACACCCATACGCGATAGGGGGTCGGGGATTCACGAAAGGGCAACGGCCGGCGCACCGACCGATACCACCCGAGCAACTGCGGGACCGCCGCCCGCAGGTCTTTCAGTCGTTCCATTATTTCGTGCCGAAGATACGGTCGCCCGCATCCCCCAGACCGGGCAGGATATAGCAATGCTCGTTAAGGCATTCGTCCTTGGAAGCGGTATAGATCGCCACGTCGGGATGCGCTTCGGTCAACGCCTGCAACCCTTCGGGAGCGGCAATGATACACATAAATTTGATACTGCGCGGGTTGCGCTTTTTGATCATCGCGATGGCATCCACCGCCGAACCGCCGGTTGCCAGCATCGGGTCGACCACGATGACGTCCCGCTGTTCGATATCAGCCGGCAGTTTGCAATAGTATTCCACCGGCGTGTGGGTCTCCGGATCACGGTACAGACCGATGTGACCGACACGGGCGGACGGCACCATTTCCAGCGCACCGTCCACCATACCGAGACCGGCACGCAGGATCGGCACAAACGCCAGTTTGCGACCCGCCAACTTTTTCTGTTTGCAAACGCACATCGGCGTCTCCACCTCGACCTCCTCCATCGGCAGATCGCGCAGAGCCTCGTAGCACAAAAATTCGGTGATCTCGCGGATCAACTCGCGGAATTCTTTCGATCCGGTGTTCTTATCGCGCAGGATCGCCAGTTTATGAAGGATCAGCGGATGGTCGGCAATGAAGATCTGACTCATAACGTAAAACTTCCTTTCGGTTATTGTTGATTTTGTTTCGCTTTCAGTTCGCGTTCCGCCTGCGGCACGCGCAGGTAGACCGGTTGCAAGGCGGCGGCATCCACCGTCTCGCCGTCAGCGGCGTGGGCGGCGGCTTCCAACGCCACTCCGACCGCATCCTGCATCCGCAAAGCGGGCGGCGCGGCAACGACCTGCGGCAGGTCGGCAAACGCCTTTTGGCAAACGGCAGTGCCGTCCCCCATCAGCACGACCTGCGGCTCGTCGGCGATCCGCTCGCGCAGTTGGTCGATGGTGATCGCCTCATCCGGCGTCAAGCGGGTCAGCACCCCGTTTTCCAAACGGAACAGCGCGGTATACACCTGCCCGCAACGGGCATCCATCACCGGACAGAGCAACGCCGAAGCGGAAACACCTTCCCACATCCGCGCCATGGCCGCCAGCGTCGACACCCCGACACACGGTTTGTTATCCGGCAACGCCAGACCCTTGACCGCCGCCACACCGATGCGGACGCCGGTAAACGAACCGGGACCGACCGCCACCGCCAACAGGTCGATCTGCGCCATCGTGTAGCCGCAGTTGGCCAGCAACTGCTCACACATCGGCAACAGCGTGCGGCTGTGGGTCAGCCCCGCATTGACCGCCGAGCGACCGACCACCCGTCCGTCTGCCAACACGCAACAAGAGGCCGCCGTTGCGGTGGTCTCCACAGCTAAAACGTTCATCACGGTTCCTCCGTTTCCAGTAAGCGCTCGGTATCCGATAGGCGGGTAAACCGCACACGGCGGGTATCGGCGGGCAACGCCCCCTCGATATTCTCGCTCCACTCGGTCACCACCACCGCACCGCGGTCGATATACTCAAAAAAGCCGGTCGTCTCCAAGTCCTCCCAACCGGTGATACGGTACATATCGAAATGCACCAGCCTGCCGTAGTCGTTGACGATGGCAAAAGTAGGGCTGGAGACCTCCGCTTCGGGGCAGAGTGCCTGTGCCATCCCGCGCACAAACGCGGTCTTGCCCATCCCCAGACCGCCGTACAGCGCGATCACACAGCCGCCGGTAATGCCCTCGGCATACCGCTTTCCGACCGCTTCGGTCTCCTCGACCGAATGAGTCTCCCATCGCATCGTCAACACCTCCTTCGCAAAAACGCCGTTTTTTGACCCTATACGAAAATCATTATAACACAAAATTTTCAAAAATGGTAGTACTAATCTTGATTTTATACAGAAAAAAAGTTATAATAATTTCATTATTAAGCCCAAAGGAGGTGTCCAAACGGATGCGAAGCCTGCGGCGCAAGGAAAATCCCCTGCGGATCTTTGCCAAGCAAAACGATATTTTACTGATTTTAGTCTGCCTCGCGGCCTCGCTGTACGGCGTGTTGCTGGTGTATTCCGATGCGGTCACCTCCGACACCGGCACCCGCAGTGCCATCGTGCAGGCGGCCGCCTCCGTTGTCGGTTTCGGCGTGGCATTCGTGATGTCGCTGTTCGATTATGAGGACCTCTGTCGGCTGTGGCCGGTGTGGATGGGGGTTTCGGCGGTGTTGGTCGTTCTCACCCTGACCCCGCTGGGTCTTAACGTCGCCGGTACCGACGATACCGCGTGGCTGGGCATTCCCCCGTGGTCGGACGATCCCTTCCTCACTTTTCAGCCGTCCGAACTGTTGAAAGTCGCGTTTATCATCACCTTTGCCAAACACCTCTCGGCGGTGGAAGACCGACTCAACCAACCCCTCACCCTGCTGTTGCTGGCGTTGCACGCCGGCGGTTGCACCGGTCTCATCTTCCTGCAAGGCGACGACGGCACCGCGCTGGTGTTTGCCTGCATCACGCTGGTGATGCTTATCGTGGCGGGTCTGCATCCGCTGATCTTGGCGGGCGGTGCGGCCGCTGTGGCGGTGGCAGTCCCCATCCTCTGGTTTAACCTCGACGAACAAAAGTTGGCGCGGTTTATGGCGCTTTTTAAGGTGGAAGAATACCTGCAGACCGAAGGCTGGCAACAGGCGCAAGGGCTTTCCGCCATGGCCTCCGGCGGGTTGGGGGGCGTCGGATTTTTAGACGGCAACCACAACGGTCTGTTCGCCCGCAACAACGACTTCGTTTTTTCCATCGCCGCCGAAGAATTCGGCTTTATCGGCGGACTGGCGCTGTTGCTCATTCTCACCGGCATCCTCGCCCTCATCCTCCGCACCGCGTGGCGATCCCGCGACAGCCTCGGACGGTTACTGTGCGTCGGCGTGATGGCGATGATCGGTTTTCAGATGCTCATCAACCTCGGTATGGTACTGCGCGTGTTGCCGGTCATCGGCATCACCCTGCCGTTTATCTCGGCCGGCGGCTCCTCCGCCGCCACCATCTGGCTGTCCATCGGTCTGGTGCTGTCGGTGTTCCGCACCACCCACCTCCGCCGACCCGAGCGGCTGTTTGGATAAATTAACAAAAACTACCCCGAAAAACCATTTCGGGGTAGTTTTTTGTTATTTCAGCATTTCGAGGAATTCCTGCTCGTTGATGATGCGGATCCCCAGCGCCTGCGCTTTGGTCAGTTTACTGCCGGCGTCCTCGCCCGCCAGCACCACCGAGGTCTTTTTGGAGACACTGCCGCTGGTCTTGCCGCCGTACTGTTCGATGAGTGCCGACGCTTCACTGCGTCCCATGGTCGGCAGTGTGCCGGTCAGCACAAAGGTCATCCCCGCAAAACGGTCGTCCTTCCGCTCGGTCAGGCAGGTCATATTCACCCCCGCCTCCCGCAGTTTGTCGATACGGCGGCGATTTTCATCATTGGCAAAATAAGAGACCACGCTATCCGCCAACACCGCGCCGACACCGTCGATGCGCGCCAGATCTTCGGCATCCGCCGCCATCAGCGCCTCCATCGTGCCGTAATGCTCCGCCAGCACCTTCGCCGCCTTCTCGCCGATATGGCGGATACCCAGCGCGAAGATCAGCCGATAGAGGTCGTTGCCGCGGGACTTATCGATGGCCGCCAGCAGATTATCCGCCGACTTGTCCCCCAACCCTTCCATCGCGGCGATCTCGTCCTTTTGCAGGGTATAGAGATCGTAGGCGTGGGCGATCTTGCCCTCCGCGATGAGTTGTTCCACCACCGCCGAGCCCAATCCGTCGATATCCATCGCCGGACGGGAAACGAAATGGATGACGTTCCGCGATAACTGCGCCGGACAGGCCGGATTGACACAGCGGGTGGCGGCTTCGCCTTCCAACCGCGCGGTCGTCTGCCCGCAAGACGGGCAAACGGTCGGCAAGGTAAACCGGCGGTGGTCGGCCGGACGCTCGGCTACGCGAACCACTTCGGGAATGATCTCGCCGGCCTTGCGAAGCACCACCGTGTCGCCGATGCCGATATCTTTCTCGTTGATATAATCCTGATTATGCAAGGTGGCACGGGAGACGGTCGTGCCGGCCAGCGTCACCGGCTCAAACACACCGGTCGGGGTCAGCACGCCGGTGCGCCCCACCGTCACCTCCACGTCCAGCAAGCGGGTCAGTTTCTCCTCCGGTGGGTACTTGTACGCCACCGCCCATTTCGGGAACTTGGACGTAGTGCCGATCTGCTCACGCTGGTCAAGGCTGTCCACCTTGACCACCGCGCCGTCGATGTCAAACGGCAACGAATTGCGTACCGTACCGATCCGCTCGATCTCGGCGCACAGTTCGTCAGCGGTGCGGCAGACGGTGTAAAACGGCACCACCGACAACCCCAGTTGCTTCATCCGTTCCAGCGAAGCGGCGTGGGAAAGCAGTTGTTCCCCCTCCACCAACTGGACGTTGAATTCAAAGATGGACAACCCGCGACGAGCCGCCACGGCGGGGTCTTTCTGCCGAAGCGAGCCGGCGGCGGCGTTGCGGGGATTTTTAAAGGGTTGCTCGCCGTTTTCCTCCTGCGCCGCCACCAACGCGGCAAAATGATCGTGCGGCATATACACCTCACCGCGAACGATCAGACGCTCGACCGGCTCGGTCAGTTTTTCGGGAATATCCGCGATGGTACGCAGATTGGCGGAGACGTCCTCCCCCACCTCGCCGTTGCCGCGGGTGGCACCACGGTAAAACACGCCGTTGCGGTACTCGATAGCCGTAGACAGACCGTCGATCTTCGGTTCCACCACGTATACCGGATCGGACACCGTCTCGCGGATGCGGGCATCAAAACTACGTACCTCGTCCAGCGAGAACACGTCCTGCAGACTCCCCAGCGGCACTTCGTGGCGCACCTCGGTAAACAGACGGGACAGTTCCCCGTGTACGCGCTGGGTATAACTGTCCGGCGTGATCAGTTCGGGATACTGTCCTTCCAATTCTTTGAGTTCGCGTGTCAGCGCGTCAAACTCGTCATCCTCGATCTCGGGACGGTCGTTATCGTAATACAGACGGCTGTGATAATCAATGATATCCCGCAATTTTGCAAGGCGGGCGGCGGCTTGCTCATAGGTCATAGGGTGACCTCCTTTTTTAGTACTCTTTTAGTATACCATAAGTGAACCGAACTCGCAACGGGTTTTCAAAGAAATTTCACCGGAAAATCGCGTCAACCGCAGGGGCGGCAACCGGCCGCCCGAAAGCCTCCCTCGCCTAGAGGGAGGGGGACCGCCGTTAGGCGGTGGAGGGATAATCGCCCTTTGGGCGATCTGCCGCAAAGCGGCAGTATCCCCCAGTCAACCTACGGTTGCCAGCCCCCTTTAGGCAAGGGGGCCTTGCGGCTACCGTAAGTTTTCGCAAAACCCTACGGCGATGCCCGCCCCCGCCCTACGGTGTAGCAGCAACTCGCCGAAATTTCATAAAATCGAAAACGAGAAAAAGAGGTCTGCGGACGAGAAAAAACGAGAAAAACGGAGGTTTGATATTCCTAAATGAAAATTTGCAAAAAAAGTGTTGACATCGGCGGCGGCTTGTGGTATCATCACACTTGCGTCAAAAAGTATGCGATAAAAATACGAAACAGGAGGTAAATGTTTCAATGTCTACGTTTATGCAGAAACCGGCTGAAGTCAGCCGCAATTGGTATGTCATTGATGCCGCCGGCAAGCCGCTCGGTCGCGTGGCCGCTGTCGCCGCCACCCTGCTGCGCGGTAAAAACAAGCCCACCTTCACCCCCCACGTTGACTGCGGTGACCACGTCATCATCATTAACTGCGAGAAGGCTGTGCTGACCGGCAACAAACTGGAAAACAAATTCTATCATCATCATTCGGGTTACGTCGGCGGTCTGAAGTCCGTCCAGTACAAGACCCTGATGGCGAAGAACCCGACCAAAGCGATGGATCTTGCCGTGGGTGGCATGCTCCCGCACAACTCGATCGGCCGTACCGCCGCTACCCGTCTGCGCACCTATGCCGGTGCGGAGCACGAGCATGCCGCGCAGAAGCCGGTTGCGTACGAACTGTAAGGAGGGTATTGACGATGGAATACAATAAGAGACCGTATTTCTACGGCACCGGCCGCCGCAAGAGTTCTGTGGCCCGCGTCCGTCTGTATGCCGGTAACGGCAGCATCAAGATCAATGGCCGCGATATCGACGACTACTTTGGTCTGGAGACCCTGAAACTCATCGTCCGTCAGCCGCTGGCTCTGACCGGTCTGGCGGAGAAATTTGACATCGAGTGCCGCGTTGTCGGCGGCGGTGTGTCCGGTCAGGCCGGCGCCATCCGCCACGGTGTCTCCCGTGCCCTGCTGCAGTACGAGGACGGCGCGCTCCGTCCGGAACTGAAAAAGGCCGGCTTCCTCACCCGCGATCCGCGTATGAAGGAGCGTAAGAAGTACGGCTTGAAGGGTGCCCGTCGTGCGCCGCAGTTCTCCAAGCGCTGATCACTTATCTTACAGAACATTCAAAAACCCCGAAACCATCTTTGGTTTCGGGGTTTTACTTTTGCCTTGTTTTTTGCTTTGGTGCAAACTTGGTGCAAGTTATTTCGCTTTCATTCCAATCCGTACCCATTGTCTAAACGCAGCGCTATTCATATCGGTTATTGCTTTATCTGCGAATACACTTGCTCCATCGCCTAATTTTTCATCTATTGTCATAATAACATTCTTATTTGTATTTGGATTTCTATATGCCAACACTCTGTCCATATCTAATGTAGGAAGTGTAATTGTGGCATAACAAATATAATCCAACACCAAAGCATCAATATGCTCAATACTAATCAAAATCAAAGGATTGTCTTGTTTTGTGATTTCTCCAAAATATCCAATTATGGGGGCATTAGATATTCGATTCCATTTATCTCCATGGTTATAAGTTCCGTTCATATCGGCGTCTGCGAGAAATTGGTGGTATTTAACGCATTCTAAAGTATTTACAGGTAATGTTGTTTTTACAAAATCAACACCGAATCTTCTGATTGACACAGATGAACACAATCGTTTAATATTATTATCTATATAATTTTTAAATTCTGTTATATATGTTCGCTCATTGTCGGTCAGTTTTAGAATTAATTCTTCATATTTGTGGTGGCTCAACAAAACAACATCAGTCAAATCGTATGATTTTGATATATAAATATCTTTATCAAACTCCAAACAATATAAGTACATCAGTTCGCCAATAGTAAAATCTTCTATTTGACGCCGAAAATCTATATTAGAATATTGTCTTAAAAGTGAATTGCCAAACCGTTTATATTCGCAAAAAATATCTACAGCCTCATTTTCACCTTCAACAATATTTTGCCATAATTCATTCATAGAAGAGCCAAGATATGCAAAAAAGTTGGATGGATTTCTCAAATCGTTTGAGTTGTTCTTAGCCGTTCTTTTATCTAAATCACCCGTCTTTTTTGTTCGAAAAAAATCAAATAAATTCATTACAGTTCCTCCCATAAGTTTATATATTCATTATTTACGCTAACCACATTATAGCAAAAAACCTTATAATTTACAATGATTTTTTAAAATGATCCAATCTTCATGAGTCATGATGAGTCATGAAGATTCCTTATAGAATCGTTATGACTCTTTTTATTTATATCCATATTGATTGTTTTTTATGGAATCGGTTTACTTTTCGATTTCCGTATGCTATACTGGCCTCAACACGACCGCCCGTTTTGACGGGCGATTTTGAAGGAGGCTTTTGCCATGAAAACCTTGTCCTTAAACGGCAGTTGGCGATTGGATTGTATCGCCGCCGGCTACGAAAACGTGGCCGCCACCGTCCCCGGCTCGGTCTATAACGATCTGTTAAACGCCGGTTTGATCGGTGACCCGTTCTACCGTGATAACGAAAATCGGGTGTTCCCGTTGATGGAAAACGACTTCACCTATTCCCGCGTGTTTGAGGTTCCGGCAGAGTTGCTTGACTCCGACTGCGTGGTGTTGCATTGCGACGGTCTGGATACGCTGGCCACCCTGTCGGTCAACGGCACCGTGGTCGGCACCGCCGACAACATGCATCGCACTTGGGAATTCGACGTCAAAGCGGTGCTTTGCGAAGGGGAAAACACCATCACGGTCACCTTCGCCTCCCCCACCAAATTCATCCGCAAGGCGTTTGCGGAAAATCCGGCGGTCGGCACGTTTGACCCGTTGGAAGGCTACCCGCTCATCCGCAAAGCGCACTGTATGTTCGGTTGGGACTGGGGTCCCCGTCTGCCGGATGCAGGCATCTGGCGGAACATCTCTTTGTTGGGCATCGACACGGCCCGCATCCGTGACGTGTACGTGGTACAGCACCACGAAAACGGCGCGGTGGCGCTGGATATCGATACCCGTATCACCGAGATCACCGGCTCGGCGCCGGTTTCGGTCACGGTCACCGCACCGGACGGCACCACCTTTACCGCCACCGGTGCGAAGGCAAGCATCATCGTTCCGAACCCGTCGCTGTGGTGGCCCAACGGTTACGGCGAACAGCCGCTGTACACCGTCAGCGTCACGCTGGGTGACGGTCTGGACGAGTGGACCCGCCGCATCGGTCTGCGGACCATGCGCGTCCTCAACGAAAAAGACGAGTGGGGCGAGTGCTTCACCTTCTGCGTCAACGGTACCAAGATCTTCGCTATGGGTGCCAACTACATTCCCGAAGATAACCTGCTTTCCCGCGCCAATCCCGCGCGTTCCCGCCGGTTGCTGGAGGATGCCAAAGCCGCCAACTACAACTGCGTCCGCGTCTGGGGCGGCGGCATCTATCCCCACGACTATTTCTACGACCTCTGCGACGAACTCGGTCTGCTGGTATGGCAGGACTTTATGTTCGCCTGCGCCGTCTACAACCTTACCGAGGATTTCGAGCGGAGTATCGTGGCGGAATTCCGCGATAATATCCGCCGGTTGCGCCATCATCCGTCGCTGGCGCTGTGGTGCGGCAACAACGAGGTGGAAGAATCGGTCATGTACGGTCGCCCCAACACCGTCGCGCAAAAGAACGATTACGTAAAGATCTTCGATTATCTGTTGCCGAAGGTGCTGAAAGAGGAAGACCCGACCACCTTCTACTGGCCGTCCTCGCCGTCCACCGGCGTTACCTACGACGATCCGCGTTGCATCTCCCGCGGTGACGCCCATTACTGGGACGTGTGGCACGGATTGAAGCCGTTCACCGACTACCGCCACTATCTGTTCCGCTTTGCGTCGGAGTTCGGTTTCCAGAGTTTCCCCTGTATGGAGACCATCGAGAGTTTCACCTTGCCGGAAGACCGCAACGTCTTCTCCTACGTGATGGAAAAGCATCAGCGTAACAGCAGCGCCAACGGCCGGATCGTCAACTATCTGTCCCAGATGTATCTGTATCCCGCTCAACTGACCAACCTCGTCTACGCTTCCCAGTTACTGCAGGCGCAGGCGATGCAGTATGGTGTGGAACATTGGCGCCGCCATCGCGGTCACTGTATGGGTACCATCATCTGGCAGTTGAACGATTGCTGGCCGGTGGCTTCGTGGTCGAGCATCGACTACTACGGCCGTTGGAAGGCCCTGCATTACTATGAAAAGCGTTTCTATGCACCGGTGCTCATCTCCTGCCATGAGGAAGGCATCCTGTCGCAGGATACCGACGTCAACGCGCAGGCGCTCAAACTCAAGAAATCCGCGCATCTGAACGTCAGCAACGAAACGATGAACGAGTTTAAGGGCACCGCCTTCTGGACGTTGCGCCGTTCCGATGCTTCGGTCATCGCCGAGGGCTCGTTTGACGTGCTCTGCCCGCCGCTGTCGGCGGTGTGGCTGCCGGAGCAGGATTTCTCCGAGCAGGCGACCTACGATTGCTACTACGCCTACGAACTCCGCGATGAAGGCGGCCGGTTGGTAGGCGAAGGCAGCGTGCTGTTCTGCGCGCCCAAGCACTTCCACTTTATCGACCCGCATCTGCAAGTCCGTGTGGAAGGGGACGAGATGGTGGTCACCGCCGACGCCTATGCCCGCAGTGTCGAGATCCTCGCCGGTGCGGACACCCTGCTGTCGGACAACTACTTCGATATGCACGCCGGTGAAAAGCGTGTCAAGATCCTGCGCGGTGAGGCGGCCGAAACGCCCGCCGTCCGCAGTGTGTACGATATCCGCTGATCTTTCTGTCCCTGCGCCGATTTTTTCGGCGCAGGGACTTGCTTTTTTCCGCCCTTGTGGTATAATAGCGGCGACTTTTGTTTTTGAGGTGTTTCCCTATGAGATCCTATACCCGTTTAAAACTCGCCTGCTACACCGGTAACGTCACCATGTCGGTCATCGGCAACCTGACGCCGGTGTTATTTTTGACCCTCCGCTCGTTATACGGCATCTCCTATTCCCAACTGGGATTGCTGGTGCTTATCAATTTCACCACCCAGTTGACGGTGGACCTCATCTTCTCCTTCTTCTCCCACAAATTCAACATCCCCGCCACCGTGCGGGCGATGCCGATCATCGGCGCGGTCGGTCTGCTCCTGCTGGGCGCGACCCCGTTTTTGTTCCCGCAACAGATCTACCTCGGCTTGGTGCTCGGGACGGTGGTTTCCTCCGCCGCCTCCGGCTTGGCAGAGGTACTCATCAGTCCGGTCATTGCCGCCATTCCGGCAGAAGACCCCGACCGCGAGATGAGCAAACTGCATTCCGTGTACGCTTGGGGCGTGGTGGCGGTCATCCCGCTGTTTACGCTGTTTTTGTGGGGCTTCGGCTCGGAAAACTGGATGTGGTTGCCGATGCTGTCGGCCATCATTCCCGCCGTCTCTGCCGTGCTGTATGCCGGCACCGACATCCCGCCGATGGAAACCCCCGAACGCGTCTCCCGCGTGTTGGAATTTATGAAAAACAAAACGCTGTGGCTGTGTGTGGTCGCCATCTTTTTGGGCGGTGCCGCCGAGGTCACGATGGCGCAATGGAGCAGCAGTTATCTGGAGCAGGCGCTCGGTATCCCGAAGGTGTGGGGCGACGTGTTCGGCGTGGCGCTGTTTGGCGCCACCCTCGGCATCGGACGGACGCTGTACGCCAAGATTGGTAAAAACATCGGTCGGGCGCTGTTTTGGGGAGCGGTGGGTGCCACCCTCTGCTACCTGACCGCCGCACTCACTTCGTGGCCGATTTTGGGTCTGCTGGCCTGTGCGCTGACCGGTTTTTGCGTGTCGATGATGTGGCCGGGCAGTCTCATCGTCGCTTCCGACCGCTTCCCCGACGGCGGCGTGTTCGTGTTTGCGATGATGGCCGCCGGCGGCGACCTCGGCGCTTCGGTCGGGCCGCAGTTGGTCGGCAGTATCGCTGACCTTGCGCTGGCAACGCCGGCGCTGTCGCAACTGGCCGCCGACCTCTCCCTCACCCCCGATCAGTTGGGCATGAAACTCGGTCTGCTGGTGGGGATGCTGTTCCCGTTAGCGGGCATCGGCGTGTACGCCGCTGTCCGAAAAATGCGCAAAGCGGCAGAAAAGCAATAAAAAAGAACAAAAAATACGCAAAATCGGGTTTACACGCGCGCGCTTTTGTGGTATACTGACTTTACAAAATACCCCTTTGCGGGGTCATAATAGGGAGTGTTGAGGATGTCGGAAAAAATTACAGCAAACACCATCTTCTCGCAGGTGACGCAGGTCGCCCCGTTGAAGTTGATCGTGATGCGCGGCGCGGAAGAATTCGGCGCCAAGTTGGACCACTATCTTGTGAAATGGGCGCGCAGTGCCGGCGTGGAAGTGGATACCTTTATCCTCCACCACAAATGCCCGCGTTTCTCCAGCGGTGACGGCAAGGCCGTGCTGGAAGGCAGCGTGCGCGGTAAGGACCTGTTTATCTATGTCGACGTCGGCAACTATACCTGCACCTACAAAATGTTCGGCAAGGAGAATATGATGTCTCCCGACGACCATTATCAGGATCTCAAGCGCGTGATCCAAGCGGCGGCCGGTAAGGCTCACCGCATCAACGTCATTATGCCCACTCTCTATGGCGGCCGTCAGCACCGCCGCAACTACCGCGAGTCGCTCGACTGCGCGTGGATGCTGCAGGAACTGCAGTCGATGGGTGTGGAAAACATCATCACCTTCGACGCGCACGACCCCCGCGTGATGAACGCGGTGCCGTTGCTCGGTCTGGACAACTTTATGCCGCAGTATCAGGTGCTCAAATCCCTGTTCCGCAGCATTCCCGACATCCGTCCCGATGCCGAGCACATGATGATCGTCTCTCCCGACGAAGGCGGTATGGCGCGTAACGTCTACTACGCTTCGGTGATGGGGCTCGACCTCGGTATGTTCTACAAGCGCCGTGACTTCTCCCGTGTGGTCAACGGCCGCAACCCCATCGTGGCGCACGAATACCTCGGCCGCGACGTGGCGGGGATGGACGTGTTTATTGCCGACGATATCATCTCCTCCGGCGAGTCGATGCTGGATATCGCTTACGAACTCAAGGGCCGCAACGCCGGCCGCATCTTCCTGTATGCCACCTACGGTCTGTTCACCAACGGTCTGGAAGCGTTTGACGAGGCGTACGAGAAAGGGCTCATCAGCGGTGTCTTCTCCACCAACCTCACCTATTCCACGCCGGAGTTGCTCTCCCGTCCGTGGTACCACTCGGTGGATATGTCCAAGTTCGCGTCCTACATCATCGCGACCCTCAACCACGACGTGTCGGTCACCGCGCTGTTGGACACCCACGAAAAGATCAGTTCGCTGTTGACGGCGTTCCGCGCTTCCAAGAGCGAATAATCCGCACAATACCTCGGGCGATCCGTCAACTGACGGGTCGCCCTTTCTTGAAAGGCAGGTGACACCGATGCTGGAAGACAAACTGAAGGAACTGACGACCCGCGATATCTACCCGTTCCATATGCCGGGGCACAAGCGCAATCCCGCGTTTGCGTTTGCTCCCTCGCCGGTGGCGTTGGACGTTACCGAAACTCCCGATACCGACGACCTGCATCATCCGACCGGCGTACTGGCGGAGACGATGGCTCTCGCCGCCGGTCTGGCAGGTAGCCGGCAGGCGTGGCTGACGGTCGGCGGTTCCACCGCCGGTCTGCTGGCCGGCATCGCCGCTTGCACCCATCGCGGCGATACGGTGCTGGTTGCCCGCAACTGCCACCGCTCGGTGGCGCACGCCTTGGCTCTGTGCGGTGTCCGTCCGGTGTGGCTCGTCCCCGAATGGAATGCCGCTCTCGGCGTGTACGGACGGCTGTCGGTCGAAACGGTGACCGCCACCCTGCGGGAACATCCCGACGCGAAACTGCTGATTCTCACCTCCCCCACCTACGAAGGGGTCGTGTCGGATATCGCCGCCATGGCCGATGCCGTCCACGCGGTCGGTGCCACCCTGCTGGTGGACGAAGCGCACGGCGCGCATTTCGGCTTTTCGCCGCTGTTTCCCCGCTCGGCGGTAACGCTGGGGGCGGACGTGGTGGTGCAAAGTCTGCATAAGACCCTGCCCTCCCCAACCCAGACCGGCGTGGTGCATCGCTGTTCCGATCGGGTGGACGCGGAGCAACTGGCGTATCAACTGGCAGTGTACCAGACCAGCAGTCCTTCCTACCTGTTGCTGTGCGGTGCCGACCGTTGTCTGCGGCTGTTGACCGCGCGGCGCGAAACGCTGTTTGCCGCCTACGAGCGGCGGCTGACCGCCTTCCGCGAGCGGGTCAAGCCGTGGCTTTGCCCCATCGACGGAGACGCCGGCAAACTGCTCATCCCCTGCGAAAACGGCGACGCACTCTCCGCCCGTCTGCGGCAGGAATTCCGCATTGAGACCGAGATGAGCGGGCAACATCACGTGCTGGCGATGACCTCGGTGGCGGATACCGACGAGGGTTTTGACCGCCTTGCCAACGCGCTGGAAAGGTTACGACCGACGGCATCCGCCAAGGCGTTGCCGCCCCCGCCGCCCCCGCCGCAGGCGATGTGGCCGTGCGAAGCGGCGGACAAGCCGTATGAGCGGGTATCGCTGACCGAGGCAATCGGTCGGGTGGCGGCCCGCGAGGTGTACGCCTATCCCCCCGGTATTCCGCTTTTGTTGGCAGGTGAGACGCTGACCGATGCGTTGGCGGCGCATCTCCTCGCTCTGCAGGCAGAGGGCGTGGAACTTCACGGCCTCACCGACAACAAAATCGCGGTTGTTACTTGACAACAGTTTATTTATCGGGTAAACTAATAATAAGATATTGCCAATGCTTTTTCCGCTAAATTCTTTGCCGCGAAAAATCGTGAATAGGAGGATTCGTTATGTCAAAAGGCATTCGTATTTTGATCGGCATCGGTATCGTTGCCATCCTTCTTTGTGTGATTGCTTATGTCGGTATCCCCCTCTATTTGCGCGCTCGTATGACCAAAAGCACCACCTTTACCACCGCGTACGGTGATACGTTCCGTTTAACGGCGGAGGAAAGCGGCCTGCTGCACGACGTACATCTGCGCGTCACGCTCAAGCAGCGGAAATTCCTGCATACGTCGAACATCCATTCCGAAGGACTCACGGAAGAAACCTACCGCGGTTTGGACGAGGGACTTTCTTGGGGACAAGCAGTCGTTAAATCCTACCAATATGAGGATATGCGTATCTACCAATTCAATTGGTGCTATATCTACACACTGGATGACGGAAAAACCTTCCACGGTCTTGGATTGGAAGAGCCGACAGAGGACGAAACCGTCATACGGCTGATCGCTAATCTTGCTTGATTTATGCTTGACAAGGGGCGAAAAAACGGCTATAATAAGGAAAACAAAACGCGAAAGCGAGGTGCCTACCCCAATGAAACACATTCAGACTTTGGAGACCCGTGATCTCGCCCAGTCCGTCAACAACGGCGGTTGCGGTGAGTGCCAGACTTCCTGCCAGTCCGCCTGCAAGACCTCTTGCGGTGTGGCCAATCAGGAATGCGAAAAGTGCGCGAAATAAGAATCGGATCGGAGATCTCGCCGTCGGGTTGTTGCCGGACGGCGATTTTTCTGTGTAAAGGGATGAGATTATGATTCATACTTACAAGTTAAACGGTTGCAACATCGTGCTGGACGTCTACTCCGGCTCGGTGCATCTGGTCGACGAGATCGCCTTTGACGTCATCCATGCGATCGACGCCGGCGAGGACCGCGAAGCGATCGTGGCGGAGACCGCCGCCCGCTATGGCGTCGGGGAGGACGAGATCCGCGAACTGCTCACCGAGATCGACGGGTTGACCGCCGCCGGCAAGTTGTTTACCCAAGACGTCTACGCCGACAAAGCGTTTGACTACAAAAACCGTTCCACGGTGGTCAAGGCGCTGTGCCTGCACGTGGCGCATACCTGCAACCTCACCTGCAACTACTGCTTCGCGGCGCAGGGCAAGTTCCACGGCGACCGCGCGCTGATGAGTTTTGAGGTGGGCAAACGGGCGCTGGATTTTCTGGTGGAAAACTCCGGCACCCGCAAAAATCTGGAGGTGGACTTCTTCGGCGGTGAGCCGCTGATGAACTGGGACGTGGTCAAGCGGTTGGTCGCCTACGCCCGTTCCATCGAGAAAGAGGCGGGCAAAAACTTCCGCTTCACCCTCACCACCAACGGCGTACTGATCGACGACGACGTCATCGAATTTGCCAACAAGGAGATGCACAACGTCGTGCTGTCGCTGGACGGCCGCCCCGAAGTACACGACAAACTTCGCCGGACGGTCGGCGGCAAGGGCAGTTACGAACTCATCGTGCCGAAATTCCAAAAACTGGTGGAATCCCGCGGGGGCAAGGGCTACTATATGCGTGGCACCTTCACCCACGACAACGTGGATTTTACCAACGATATTTTCCATATGGCCGATCTCGGCTTCGACCAATTGTCGATGGAGCCGGTGGTGTGTGCGCCGGACGAGCCGTGGGCGCTGACCGAGGAGGATCTCGAAAAGGTCAAAGAGCAGTATGAGATCTTGGCCAAGGAGATGCTCCGCCGCGACCGCGAGGGCAAGGGTTTTACCTTCTACCACTATATGATCGACCTGACGGGTGGCCCGTGCATCTACAAGCGCATCTCCGGCTGTGGCAGCGGCACCGAGTATATGGCGGTGACCCCGTGGGGGGATCTGTACCCCTGCCATCAGTTTGTCGGTGACGAAAAATACCTCCTCGGCAACGTGTTCGACGGGGTGACCAACACCGATCTGCGCGATGAATTCAAACTGTGCAACGCCTACGCCCGCCCCGATTGTAAGGATTGCTGGGCGCGGTTGTACTGCTCGGGCGGTTGCGCCGCCAACGCCTACCACGCGACCGGCTCGATCCGCGGTATCTACGAATACGGTTGCGAACTGTTCCGCAAGCGGATGGAATGTGCCATTATGATCAAAGCCGTCCAAGCGATGGAAAAACAAAACTAAACCGGATCCCTTCCCTGTTTTACGAAAAAACGGGAAGGGATCTTTTTTATTCCTTGACAATTAAATTTTACACTATATAATAAAAATATAACGGCGTTCCCTTTTTCGGCAACACCGTAAGTTTTGGTTAGGAGGGTCTTTATGCGTACGTTCTTCAAAAAAGGCATGGCACTCGCGCTGGCGCTGGTTCTGTTTCTCTGCGCCGTCCCGCACTTTGTCATCGCCGAAACGCGGACCATCGTCTCCATCGACGTGACCACCCGCGAAAACATCAAGTTGACCAACGGTTATTGGCAACCGGAGACCGACGGCACCGAATGGTGGTATTACTACCCCGAAGGCTTCGCCGAAGCGGTCAGCGTCACCATGAGCGACGGCTCGGTCTACACATCCGACAGCGTCGGTTTTATCGACATCGACGGCACCACTTGGTGGATCAACTACATGCTGGAGCAGAGCGCCCAGTCGCCGTTGACCGTCGGTACGTATACCGGCACCGTCTATGCTACCGCCGACGGTGTGGAGTATAGCGATACCTACACCGCCACCGTCATCGAAAGTCCGGTCGCTTCGATCGTGGTGGACGATATCACCCTCATCGAAAACATCCATGGTAGCGAGGAAACCTACTGGAACGAGGAGACCCAATCCGATTGCTCGTATTTCTACTACCACGCGCACCCTCTGCAGTACACCGTCACGATGAAAGACGGCACCACCTTCGTCTACAACCAAGACGATTTCATCTATAACGGCGAAGGCTTCGGCCACACTTGGTCCTGCGATCAGGGCTCGAATGATCCTTGGGGGGTCGGCACCCACACCGCCACCATCAACGTTCTCGGCTTTGAGCAGGATTACACCGTCAACATCATCGAAAATCCCGTCTTGTCGGTGGAAGCCCGCGATCGCACCGTCTACCGCGGCAGAGACAGTTGGGGAACCACCGACTGGGACGAGGAGACCGAATCTTGGGTGGAATATACCCGCTATTCGGACGAAACCACGGTGATCATCACCATGAAAGACGGCACCGTCATCGACACCGACACCGATACGGCGAATTACAACGGTCTGGATATCGACATTTCCTTTGCGACTGACCAGTCGGCGAAAACGCCGTGGGATGTCGGTGAGCACACCGCCACCGTCACCGTATGGGGCGTGCAGGACGAGTACACCGTCACGGTGGAAGACTCCCCGATCGCTTCGGTGGAGATTCCGGACATAACCACCACCGTCCAGACCGGCGGTTGGATGGATTGGAGCCACAGCGACGAACTGGGCAACCCCATCTATTATTATCGTTATTCGGTCTGGCCGGAGTATTACCTCGTCACCATGAAAGACGGCACCGTGTTGGACAGCCGCACCGACGAGATGTGGTACAACGGCTTTGATCTCAATATCCGCGACGTCCGCGATGATCAGAGTTCGCTCGATCCGTGGGGGATCGGCACCCATACCGTGCAGGCGATCATCTGCAATGTTTTCTACGACTTTAACGTTATCATCGAAGAATCGCCGGTCGCCTCCATCTACGTGCCGGACCGTAGCGCTCTCGAAGGCACCAAAGGCGGTTTCACGACCATCACCACGCCGGACGGTATCGTCACCCGCTTCTGGCGCTACGATATCGATCCGGAGTATTACGTCGTCACCATGAAAGACGGCACCGTGTTGGACAGCCGCACCGACGAGATGATCTACAACGGCGAACATCTGGAATACTCCCTCACCAATGACCAGAACGAAAACAATCCGTGGGGCGTCGGCAGTCACGACGTCACCATCTCGATTGCCGGCACCAAGTTCACCTACCACGTTGTGATCGCCGAATCGCCGATCCAATCGATCACCGTACCGGACCGGACCTTCATCGTCAACTCCAACGGCTATTTCACCAACGGTTACGCGAACGGTGAATACGTGGAGTATTACGAATATTCGCTATCGGCGGATACCTTCACCGTCACGCTGAAGGACGGCACCGTTCTTGACAACCGGTCGGATCCGATGGAGTACGAAGGCTATTACATGCATCCGGAAGTGGTGACCGATCAGTCGGCCGCCAAGCCGTGGGGGATCGGCACCTATACCGCCTCCGTCTTTTTGATGGGCGTGTATCAGGAGTTCTCGGTGACCATCATCGAATCGCCGGTCCAATCGGTCGTGCTGGATCCGATCGTGCTGACCGAAAATCAAAACGGCGATTGGGAATGGTACTGGGACCACGAAGAAGGATGTGAAAAGCAGTACTTCAACTATAATCTGTCCTCTCCCAGCGGCACCGTCACCATGAAGGACGGCACCACGCAGAGCATTGATGAATACTGCAACTACGTCGTTTACGACGGTCTGCAGTACGGTTTCGAATGGACACAGCAGAGCGCTATGGGCGGTCTGTTTCTTGGCGATAACCAACTCGGTTTCACCATCGCCGGCTACGTCGGCTCTGCCGCGATCACCGTCTCCGCCGAAGTTTCCAACGGCGAATTCCGGTATCTGGAAGGGCCCGAAAGCATCCTTATCACCGATTGCTATCTGGAGAGCGAGACGGTCACCATCCCGAGTGAAATTGACGGCAAGCCGGTGACGGCGGTGTTGGGTATGACCGCCTGCGGCGACCGCGTGATGCATCTCATCTTCCCCGACTCGGTCACCACCATCGGTGCTACGCTGATGGACGATCTGTACAACCTCGAAACGGTGACCTTCGGCAGCGGCATTAAAGCGCTCTCGATGGCGCAGTTCTGGAGTGCCTCCTATCTGCAGGAGATCAACGTCAGCGACGACAACCCGTATTTCACCTCGATCGACGGCATCCTCTACGATAAGGAAGTAACCACCGTCGTGGTGTATCCGTTTGGCGCGAGCAAGACCTATAACGTGCCGGACACCGTCTCCGATCTGTCGATCTTTACGCAGTACAGCGAACTGACCGAAGTGACCCTCGTCGTCTCCGAGACCAACCCGCATTTTCGTTATGAAAACGGCGTTTTGTACAACGCCGACAAGACCAAGATCCTGAGCGTCTCGCCCGACATCAGCGGCGATTACGTGATGCCGGATACGGTCACCGAACTGGGCCAGTGCGTCTTCGCCGGCCGCGATCAGTTGACCTCGGTCAAACTGTCAAGCAGCCTGACCGAAGTGGTATACGGCGCCTTTATGGATTGCTCGTCGCTCCAGAGCGTCATCCTGCCCGACAGCATCGCATCCATCGGCTTCTGGGCCTTCGGCGGCACCGCGCTGACCGAATTCACCCAGCCGAAATCCCTGCAATTCTGCGACTACTCTGCTTTCGCGGATTGTCCCGACCTGACCCGCGTCAACCTCACCGACGTGGAAGCGTGGATGCAGATCGACTTCTACGGCGATTACGCCAACCCGATGGTGGGCGGCGCCGAACTGTATCTGAACGGCGAACGCTTTACCGAACTGGTTGTGCCGAAGAGCATCCAAGAGATCAAAGCCTTTGCCTTTGTCGGCGGTCAACTGGAGTCGGTGGTCATCCACGACCAAGTGACCGATATCAATTATCGGGCGTTCTACCGGACCGGTCTCTCCTCCGCCACCATCGGCAGAGGGGTCACCTACATCAGCAGTTACGCTTTTGCGGAAACCGATCTGACCGCGATCGAACTGCCCGAAGGGCTGTTGGAGATCGGCGGCTGGTGCTTTAGCGAAACGCCGCTGGCATCGGTCAACCTCCCCGAAAGCCTGGAGTTTATCAACGCCTACGCTTTCTATAACACCAACCTGACCGAGATTCAACTCCGTGCCGGTGTCTACTACGACGAGTTCTCCTTTGCCGGCACCAAGATCTCCTCGATCACCATCCCCGCCGATGCGCTTCTGGGCGACTCCGCCTTTGCCAATTGCGACGAATTGACCGAGATCGTCTTTGAAGAAGGCGTGACCGCGATCCCGTACAATCTGTTTGAAGATTGCGATGCGCTGACCTCCGTCACCATCCCCGCCGGTATCACCCATATCGGTGACGGCGCCTTTATGGGGTGCTCGTCGCTGACTTCGGTCAACTTCGAAGGCGACGTGCCGGAAATCGGCACCTCTGCCTTTGCCTACACCGCGATGGACGATTTCAGCTGGTATTTCACAGAAGGGATGGAGTTCATTTCGCCGGAGGCGGTTGCGGGTACCAAGATCACCGAGATCACCATTCCGAACACCGTCACCTCCATCGGCTACGGCGCGTTTAAGGATTGCGAAGATCTGCTGAAGATCGAACTGCCCACCGAGTTGCAATACCTCGGCGGTCAGGCGTTTGACAACACCGCGTGGTACAACGCACAGCCGGACGGCGTCACCTACCTGCAACACGCCCTGTACGACTACAAGGGCGAGATGCCGGAGAACACCGCCATCCGCGTCAAAGACGGCACCACCATTATTGCCGAAAATGCCTTTAGATACGATAGAAACCTCACCGAGGTCGTCCTGCCGATCGGTCTGCAACACATCGGCAACGAAGCCTTTAGCGAGACCGGCCTGACCTCCGTGGCCATCCCGAGCGGTATGACCGAACTCTCTGCCTACGTCTTCTCGGATTGCTACGACCTGACCGAGGTGTATCTGCCGTTGAGCCTTACTTATATTGATTGGGATGCTTTCGGCTGGTGCTCTTCGCTGACCGACGTGTGGTACGAAGGCACCGAGGAAGACCGCGACAATATGCAGATCTACGACGATCGTCTGCAAAACGCCAACTGGCATTACGGCAGTCAGATGCCCTGCCCGCACAGTTACGATCATGCCTGCGATACCGATTGCAACCACTGCGGCGAACCGCGCGAGGTAGCCGCGCATCCGTATGTAGACGTCATCACCCCGCCGACCTTGACCGAGCAAGGCTTCACCACCCATACCTGTCCGATCTGCGGCGACAGTTACGTCGACAGTTACGTTGATCCGTTGCCGCTGGAGACCGCACCGCAAGTGGTGGTCAGCACCGCCTCCGGCGCCGCCGGTTCGCTGGTGGAAGTCACCGTCTCCATCAAGAATCATCCGGGTCTCATTGCGATGAACCTCGGCATCGACTACGACAGCGCCTTTATGACGCTGGTGGGCGTGGAAGACGGCGGCATCTTCGGAACGCCGATGCATTCCACCGCCGACGCCGATCTGGCGAAGGTGCCGTACACCCTGTCGTGGCAGAACTTTGTTGCCGCCGACAACTACACCGAGGACGGCGTGCTGGTCACGCTGACCTTCCAGTTGGCGGAAGGTCTCGCTTTTGGCGATACCTCACCGGTGACCGTCACCTATAACTACAACAACAGCGACGCCATCGATAAAGACGGCAAACCGGTCGTGCTGGCAATGGTCAGCGGCTCGGTGGTTGCCGGCCTGTACGGCGACGTCAACGCCGACGGCGTGGTGGATATGCTCGACGGTATGATCCTCTCCCGCCATCTGGCCAACTGGGACGGCTACGACGCCTCCGCACTGGATATGGGCGCGGCAGACGTCAACCGCGACGGAGCGGTCAATCTGACCGACGGTATGATCCTTTCCCGCTATCTGGCGGAGTGGACCGGCTACGAGCAACTCCCCTATTTCCAATAAGCATCGACACCCCTGCGAGCGATCGCAGGGGTGTTTCTTTTCTTTCAAAAAACCGTTGCGAGTTCGGCTCGCTTATGGTATACCATAAGCGAACCGAACCCCGCACCGCCGCCGGAACGTCTTTTGGGCGCTTTTCCCGTTTTCTCCTTTGAAAGGCGCCAGCCTATCGGCAGTCGAAAACACGAAAATCATCCCAAAACCCATAAAACCGGCGGTGCAAAGCAGTTTTTT
>JAFQQM010000021.1 GCA_017410585.1 Clostridia bacterium | reverse complement strand
CATCACCATCATCATCACGATGAGGAATGCGAGTGCGGATGTCACCACGACCATGAGCACCATCATCACGATGAGGAATGCGAGTGCGGTTGCCACCACGACCACGAGCATCATCACCATCATCACCACGACGAGGAATGCGAGTGCGGTTGTCACCACGACCACGAGCATCATCACCATCATCATGACCATCACGCCGACGAGGTGTTCACCAGTTGGGGACGTGAGACCGCCAAGCGGTATACGGCGGAGCAGTTGTCCGCCGCGCTGACCGCGCTGGATAGCGGTGACTACGGAACGGTATTGCGCGCCAAGGGCATCCTGCCGGCGGTCGATGGCGGTTGGTTGCATTTCGATTACGTGCCGTTTGAGCAGAACGTCCGCACCGGCACCGCCGACTACACCGGACGCCTTTGCGTGATCGGCGCAGGGCTGGATGAGGACAAGTTGGCGGCGTTGTTTGCTCTGTGATTTGGGGGTAGATTATGGCTAAAGAACCGATTCCGGTATACCTGTTTACCGGCTTTTTGGACGGTGGCAAGACCACCTTTTTGCAAAACGTGTTGCAGGACACCCGCTTTCAAAACGGGGAGCGGACGCTCATCCTGCAATGCGAGGAAGGCGAATGCGAATTAGACACCGCCAAAGTGAAGGGCAAACTCACCGTGGTGACGGTGGACGACCTCGATGATCTGACCCCGACCTTTCTCGCAGAACAACTCAAAAAAGCCCGCGCCGAGCGGGTCTGTGTGGAATACAACGGAATGTGGATGATCGGCGATCTCATCGCCCGTCTGCCGGAAGATTGGCAGATCTATCAGGTAATGATGAACGTGGATGCGTCTACCTTTCCGGTGTATCTCAACAATATGCGCGCCCAGATGAACGACAAACTGGCGTTGACCGAAATGGTCGGGTTTAACCGCTGTGCGCCGGATATCGACAAGCAGTTTTTCCACGACGCCGTCCGCGCGGTCAACCGCCGCTGTGACATTCTGTTTGAGTACGAGGGCGGCGAGATCGAATACGACGATCTCCCCAACGAACTGCCGTACGATCTGGAAGCGGACGTGGTGGAAGTAGCGGATGAAGATTTCGGCATTCTCTACCTTGACGCGATGGACAACCCCGACCGCTATGCCGGCAAGACGATGCAGTTGCTGGTGCAGGCGGCAGTTTCCAACAAACTACCCCCAAACACCTTTATCGGCGGCCGTTTTTGTATGACTTGTTGCGCCGATGACGCCACCTATATCGGCTTCCCTTGTGAGTACCCGATCTTGGAGGCGATCCCGCACCGCGGCTTTTTGCGTATCACCGCCAAAGCGCGGAGTGAGCGGCATTTTGTGTATCAGGACGGCAATCCCGGTCTGGTGCTGGCGGTGCAGTCGGTGGAACTGGTTCCTCAACCGGATGATCCGTTCGTGTATTACCGGTAACCGTCGTATAAACGTAAAAAACTCCCGATGCCATCGCATCGGGAGTTTTTGATTATTTCTGCAGATCGTGCATCACCGGCCAACTGAGGTCGGCAAAGAAACGGTGTTCGCCCGGACCGGTGACCAACCGGCAACGGTCGGGAGCGCCGGCGGCGGCGTACAGCCGCTCGATCTCTGCGTAAACGCGGCGGACGCCGGCATCGGGGAAGATGGGGTCTTCCTTGCCGTGAACGACCACCAGACCGCGCGGGGCGATCAGACCACCCAGATCACCCATATCGAAGTCCCGCGCGATGCCGGGAATGTAGTTGCAGGCGCAATGCCACAGATCGACGATGGATTCCTTATAACCGCAGACCGAGCAAGACGGCATCGCGTATTGAATGCGTTTTTCGATGCAGGCGGAATAGAAGGTGGCGGTGCCGCCGCCGGAATTGCCCATCAGGGTGAGTTTTTCGGTATCGGCGAAATCGGTCATATATTTTTCGATCACGTCTACCAACCGCATCACGTCCCACACGCGTTCGCCGATGGTACAGCGACCGAGCATCAGCGTCGGCATGGCTTCGCCTTTGATGATGCAGGAGGCCTGACCGTCTTCGGTGCCGCCGCAAACGCCCATATAGCGCTGTTCGATGCAGATGGCCACGTAGCCTTCCTTGACCGCGCGGAGACCGAAATCACGGTCGATCGCCTGCACTTCCGCTTTTTTCTCGGGGGTCATATCCATCGCCAGCGAGTTGTGCACGCCGGTGGAATGCCCCTGCAGGCAGATGCAGGCGGTGCGTTTGCCGGTCATACCGTACGGCATCAGCACCCAACCGGGGACGAAATAACCCGGTTCGCTTTGATAGAAGAACTGTTTGGCGATTCCTTCTTCCAGTTCGCGGACCTCGCCCCATTCAAAGGCGTCGTCCTCGGCGGGGATCATATAGTCAAGACCCAGCCGTTCCCACAGTTTGGCGTAGGCGCGGGCTTGCCAATCGGCAAAATCCTCTTTGCCGTCGTACCGCATCGAAGGGACGATGTCGAGAAACTGTTGGGCTACGACCGGTTTGGATAATATGTTTTTCATCAATAAGACCTTCTTTCCGAAGTATATACCCAAATTATACTCCGCGTGGAACAAAAGTCAAGCACCCAAAACGCCGAGAAAAACAGACAGAAATGACAAAAACCAATTTTTTTGAAAAAAACCCTTGATTTTTACGGAAGGATTAGGTATAATAACTTGCGGCTTGTAAGAGCCCCACCACGAATTCGGAGAAGTATCGAAGTGGTCATAACGAGCACGATTGGAAATCGTGTTGCCGTGATGAGCGGCACGCGGGTTCGAATCCCGCCTTCTCCGCCATCAAAGGGCAATGAAAAAGATATTGCCCAAGAAACCCCCGATTTTATCGGGGGTTTCGCCGTTTCTACGGTCGAAATTTTTACAAGCGATTTTGCAGATGTGAAAAAGGTATTTTTCCCTTTCTGTAGTGAGCCGAACTCTCGCACAACCGAATACAAGCCACCGAGTGCATGGATAAGAACAAATCCATGCGCTTTTTTTATTCCACAGAAAGGAGGAAAACAATGCGAAAGCAAACGAACTTGGCCGAGGTCAAACTAACCGCCCTTGCTCTGCTATCCACAGAGATCAATGAAACGCCGTACTCACCGATGATCGTCAAGCACCCCTTCACCGACACCGGAGTAAGTGCTATCCCCGATGGCAAATGTGGCGTGGAGATGATTGATCTCACAGAAGATGATGCACAGCTCAGGTGGCGACAGTCTATGGCACGGCAGATCGATAAGGCAGATAGTGCCTACGCAATATATATGATGGTCACCAAGCCCTACGCGCTGACCTTTCTGAAATTCGCAATGCCCCATCTCTCAAGAGAAGATATGTCTCAAATCCTCGCCAGTGCATGGACGAGATCTGAAGCACCGCACCAGGACGTAAACGTTACCGTCAACCAGCTCCTACGGATGTTCAAGCAAGCCGATCCCACTTGCCTCATGGAGCAAGACGAATATATCCAGTTCAAGACATTGGACGATACGGTGACTGTATACCGAGGGGTAACCCCTCACAATGCTAAAAGTGTGAAAGCGTTATCCTGGTCACTGAATCAGGAAACAGCCGAATGGTTTGCCCACCGCTTCGGCGAGAACGGAACGGTCTACGAAGCACAGATCGATAAAAAGCATATATACGCATATTTCAGCGGAAGGAACGAATCCGAGGTGAT
>JAFQQM010000020.1 GCA_017410585.1 Clostridia bacterium | reverse complement strand
GTATGCGCTCGCAATCATCGTTGTCTCGCTAACCGTTTTCTTTTCAAAAAACTGCTTTGCACCGCCGGTCTTATGGATTTTGGGATGATTTTCGTGTTTTCGACTGCCGATAGGCTGGCGCCTTTCAAAGGAGAAAACGGGGAAAGCGCCCAAAAGACATAGCGGCGGCGAAGCGGGGCTCGGTTCCCTTATGGTATACCATATTTAGCAAGGAATTGCAACCGTCGGTTTGGGTATACTGTTACCGAGGTGAAAAGGAATGAAACAACAGACGAAATGGGCGCTGACCGGTGCCGCCGCCGGCACCGTTTGCGGATTTTTCGGGGGTGGTGGCGGGATGCTGGCGGTGCCGCTGTTACAAAAAAGCGGGTTATCTTCGCGGGAGACGTTCGCCACCTCGCTGGGGGTCATCCTGCCGCTGACAGTGGCTTCGCTGGTGGTGGCGTTATTCCGGCAGGCCTTCGATTGGCAGGCGGCGTGGCCGTATCTGGTCGGCGGCGCGATCGGCGGATTGCTGGGCGGCAAATTTTTCAAAAATATACCCACCCTTTGGTTACACCGCGGGTTTGGCATCCTCCTGCTGTGGGGCGGGATCAAGGCGGTGCTGGGGCTATGAGTTGGTGGTGGGGCGTATTGGTCGGTGCGGCGACCGGCGTGATTTCCGGTATGGGGGTCGGCGGCGGGTCGATCCTGCTGGTGTGGCTGACCGCCGCGGTCGGGATGGAACCGTATCAGGCAGGGGTCATCAATCTGGCGTATTTTCTCACCTGCGCGCCGCCGGCGCTGTGGCAACATCAGCGAAACGGTTTGGTGAACTGGCAGGCGGTCAAATGGAGTCTGGTGGGGTTACCGCTGTGTGTCGGTGCGGCGATCGCCGCCTCGTTTATGGACCCCGAATGGCTTCGGCGACTGTTTGGCGGTTTACTGTTGCTGGTCGGTTGGAAGGAACTGCGGACAAAACAGTAGTTGCTTTTTGTCGGCGTTTGTCTTATAATGAGGAAAAGAGAGGTGAGGACATGGAGTATCCGCAACGGTTTATCGAGCGTATGACCGCGTTATGCGGGGATGCGTGGGAATTTAGCGGCGAACAGCCACAGCGGGGACTCCGCGTCAACACCTTGAAGGCGACCGCCGAGGCGGTGGCAAAAGCGGTGCCGTTACAACGCGTGCCGTTTTGCGAAGACGGCTTTGCCGTTGCCGCCGATCACAAGGCGGGGGCTGACCCGTTGCATCACGCCGGTGCGTATTATATGCAAGAGCCGTCGGCGATGGCGGCGGTGACCGTACTGGCGCCGCAACCGGAGGAACGGGTGTTGGATCTCTGTGCCGCACCGGGCGGAAAGTCCACCCAGATCGCTGCCGCGCTGGGCGGCAAAGGCATTTTATGGTGCAACGAATACGTACCCGCGCGGGCGCGTATTTTAATACAGAATTTAGAACGGTGCGGGGTAACCAATGCGGCGGTGACCAATCTGGATACCGGCGTGCTCTGTCGGGCGCTCCCCGAATGGTTTGACGCGGTGTTGGTGGATGCCCCCTGCTCCGGCGAAGGGATGTTCCGTAAAGAGCCGGATGCGCTGGCCATGTGGAGTGAGGACAATATCCGGCTGTGCGCCGAACGTGCCGCCGGTATTCTGGATAACGCGGCGATGGCGGTGAGACCGGGCGGACGGTTGGTGCTGTCTACCTGCACCTTTGCGCCGGAAGAAAACGAACTGCAGGTGGCGGCGTTTTTGCGGCGTCACCCCGAATTTACCCTACAAGCCATCGAACCACCGTTTGGACGGCGCGGTTTTTCCGCCGCCGAACTGGCGGCGTTTGGGGACGGCGGAAACGCCGATCTGACCGGCACCCGCCGCATCTTCCCCGCCGACGGCGGCGAAGGGCACTTTGTCGCCCTCTTGCGAAAAAGCGGCGATGCCGAGGGACGCCGTCTGCCGGTATTTACCGATAGCAAGGACGCCGACGCGGTGCGAAAAGCCATGAGCGAATGGACCGCCGTCGGAGAAGGTGTGCTTTGCCGTTTTGGGGAACAATGGCATTGGTTGCCGCCAGCGTTGCCGAATATCCAAAAACTACCCCTTCTTTATGCCGGTGTCCCCTGCGCGACCGTCTGCAAAAATCGGTTGGAACCGACCCACGCTTGGGCAATGGCGTTTGGCGGGCAGATGCACCGGCAATGCGACCTGCCGGCCGACAGCGAGGCGTTGCGGCGGTACTTACACGGCGAGAGCATTCCCTGCGAACAGCGAGGCTGGACGGCGGTGACCGCCGACGGCATTCCGACCGGTCTGGGCAAAGCGGACGGTCGGCAACTCAAAAACCACTATCCGAAGGGACTTCGGTTACTGAATATCTGAGGAGGGATCCGCGATGGATGAACAAGCAAGAAAGGCCGCCGCACGCGCCAAGCAGTTGCTGGTCGAGCAAGGGGCGGCGCTGTCGCCGCAACAGCAGGAGGCGTTGGCGTATCTCATTGATTACGTCAAAGGCAATCCCGATACCCCGCCGCAATTGTGGCATTGTGATATCGACTGCCGGCATCGGATGCACAGCGCCTGTGCGGGACGGTACGGGCGTACATACGGTTCCGCTCCGCGTTGCCCGTACTTTGAGAATATGTTGTATTAAAGAAAAATCCCCCCGCATAGCGGGGGGTATTTCATTTTCGGGCATAGCCCTATTGGTCTGCCAGCCACGCACCGGTTACCGGCCACCCATAAATGGGTTGTAAGCCTTTGCCGGCTCCCCTTGTCAGGGGAGCTGTCGGCGGCAGCCGACTGAGGGGTAGTCTTTCGGTTTCTCTCCCTCCGTCTTTTTGCTTCGCAAAAATCCACCTCCCTCGTCAGAGGGAGGCATAACATAAAACACTTTCTGCGTCTGCCTTTGATCTCTGCGATTTCTGTTCATCGCTAAAGTTCTTTTGAACCACGCGACTATCGCGTGGTTTTCTTTGGTTGATATTGCGAGATAAGAATGGCGGCAAACATCAAAAGGATACCGATCCATTCGTACGGGGTGGGCAGTTGCGGCACACCGGTGGTGATGCCGTAAAACACGATGGCGGAGAGTACCGCAAACGGCGATTCCATACTCATCAGCATCGATGCGATGCCGGGGTCGGCATCGCGCTGTGCCACCGCCTGCAACGTATACGCCACGCCGCTGGAGAGGATGCCGGCGTACAAAATAGGCAACCACGCCCGACAAATACCCGCCCAAGTCGGTTTTTCCAGCCACAGCGCCGCCACCGTCGCCAATACCGCCATCACCGCAAATTGCAGGCAGGACAGTTTGACCGGATCGACGTTGGGGACGAATTTATCGAGCAACAGGATATGTACCGCATACACCACCGCACACGCAATGACGAACAGATCGGCGGTCTGTACCGACAGACCGGTCAGCGTTTGGGCGCTAAACAGCGCCGACAGCGAAAACTCGGTCAATCCCTCGGTCATACACAGTAAAAACAGACCGGCGATACCAAAGCCGACGCAGATCCAATGGCGGGCGGTGACCCGCTTTTTGAGAAATAGGCCGAGGATGGGGACGATGAGGATGTACATCGCCGTAATAAAGCCTGCCTTGCCGGGGTCGGTGCCTCGATCGATACCGGTCTGCTGTAAGACCGATGCCGTCAGTAACACCACACCGCACACCACACCTGCCAGCAAAAAGGTCCGCTTGTCCTTGTCGGTCATTGGCGAAAATGTACCCCGCTTTTTGCGGTTGGCGTCCAGCAGGGCGATGACCGGCAGTAAAAACAGCGCACCGATCGCCGAGCGGCAAGCGAGATAGGTGAACGCGCCGACGGTGCTTTCCGCCTGCGCCACAAAGGTGCTACCCCACAGAAACGCCGCCAGCAACAAACAGCCGTTGGCAAACCATTGTTTGGATCTCATACACAAAACCTCAGGAGAAATAATCGACGACGCCGTCCGCGATGGCTTGGCAGAACTTGGCGCGGTATTCCGCGTTAATGAGCAATTCCAGATCGGACGGGTTGGAGATAAAGCCGCTTTCGATCAGCACCGACGGGCAATCGTGGACGCGATTGACCATAAACTGCTGCCATTTGGCACCGCGTTTGACCGCATCCGGACGTTCTGCCTCCGCTTTATAGACCGGAAAGATGGAGTCAAACACCGCCCACGCGAGGTCGTAAGATTGCTCGTAGAAATAGAAAACGGTGGGGCCGTACGCCGAGGCGGACGCGCTATCCATATGGATACTGATGAAGATATCCGGCTGGGTAGCACGGGTCAGCGCCTTGACCTCGCTGGCGATCGAGCATTCCTGCTCATTCTGGCGGGACATCACCACGGTGGCCCCCATCGAAGCCAGCATCCCTTGCAGTTCGTTGGCGTAATCCATATTCAATTTGCTTTCCTTGACCGCCGTTTCGCCGATGTAGCCGATGGCGCCGGGATCGTCAAAACCGTGACCCGCATCCAGCAGTACGGTAACACCGTCGAGCGGCTTGTCCGCCGTGTTGCCGGAAATATCCGCATCGTGGCGGAAACGGAAGCGGATACTGCCGTCTGCCATCCAATGCACTTGATAACCATAAAATGCCCCCTGTTTTTTCAGGGTAAGGCGGAGGGTCTGGGTGTTGCCGTTTGTCAGCCATTCCGCCTTGCTAAAGAGCGGACTGCCGGAAAGGTCCGGCGTTTCGGGGGCTTTCGGGGTGTAATAAAACGCAATGTCGATGTAGGTGGCGGTGAAATCGGTCAGTTGGTAGTTGGGCTGGCTGACGTAAGGGTAATTCTGCCCGCCGACCTTGAGGTTATACGGAATGTTCCACGTAGTGCCGATGCTTAAGGTGGTGTAATCTTCGCCCACACCGACCACCGGCGACGCCATCGTATTGGCGGTCAGGGTGGTCTCCTCGGCGTAGATAGCGGCTTTTTCCTGATAGACGCGGCGGCCGCAACCGAGAACGTAGTAATAGCGGACGTACGATTCCATATACACCGATTCGCCGGTGATGAGATCGGTGGTATATTGTGGTAAATACGAATTGATCGGGCGGGAGATATCGTCGTCGGTATTGCCGAGGAAGGTCTCGGCGTAATCGGCAACGATATGCATCACGCGGCCGGTGGCGAGTACTTCGCCGCCTTGCGACGGATCACGCACCGCCGTCGCCTGCGACACACCGCCGCCGCTGGAAGACGAGGTGGTGCCGGTCGGTTTGGTGGTGGTCGTGGTCGTAGTCGTGGTGGTGGTCGTCGTGGTGGTCTGGGATTCCACCGTCAGCGAGCCGCCGGTCATCTGCTCGGCGTGACCGTTCCACGAAGCGTACACCGTAAACTCGCCCAACGGTTGCAGTTCGTAGTCCTTGCCGGCCGGCATGGTATAACTGCCGACGAAGGAGGCAAAATCGCCCTCGATCTCCTTGCCTTCCTCATCCAGCAACGGATTTTCGGTCATTTCGATACGGGTCTCGCCGATGGTGGCGTACACGGTCGCCCCCTTGCGTGCCACCGCCGAAACAGCCACACGGGTACCGCCCTTCAGTTTGAGCGGTTGGGAAGGAGAAATGGAGGTGAGCACGTCCACCTCGTAATGGACGGTGTAGGTTTTGGTAACGCCCTTGTGTTCAAACGTAAACACGTTAGCGCCCGGTTTGAGGGTCTCTTCGATTGCAAACAAGCCGTAGCCGGCGGTGGTCTCCAATTCCTCGCCGTTATACAACAGCGGGAAGTTGGGATCGGAACTGCCGCGGAAGGTAAAGAGGGATTCGTTGACGGTCAGTTCGGTCTCGCTCGGCTCGGAGATGACCAGTTTATTGGAGATGTATTCCAATTCCGCCGTTCCCTTGATGACCTCTAACAGCACACGGATGGCATCCCCCTCATCGGCCAACAACGCCGCGTAAGAGGAGAAGACGCTCCCCTTCCAACTATCGGCCTTTGCGCATCCCAGCCATTGCAACGACAACTGGTCGGGGGATTCCCAGCCGATGTTGTCGTCGGCACCGATCTGGTGGGAGCCCTGCTCAACGTACAACGGCACCGACGCATCGGCACACAGCGTATCCCACCACGAAAGCACCTTATCAAACGGCACCATCGTGTGATCGAGCGAATAGTAGTTTTTCACCATCACCAGATCGAACAGCCCCGCCTTGACCCACGCGCGGGTGTCGGCGTAACCGTCGGTGAGATCTTCGTAACTGTCGGCCGTTTCACTGCCATCCTCGTTGACCGCCGCGTGCGCCCAAACAGCGGAAGCGAGCAGACCCACCTTACCGGCGGGATAGTGATCCCGTACCACGTAGGTCATCCGCTCGATGGCGGCGGACACCGCCGCGCCGGCGAATTCTTCATAGGTATCGTAGCGGGTCTGCAGTTCAAATTCTTCGGTATGCGGCTCGGCGCGGTAGGCGTAACCGTAATCGGTAAACAGCACCGCGTCAAAACGGTAGGAGGCGGCTTCCTTTGCCAAAGCCGCCAGTTTGTCCTCCCCGCCGATCGTCAGCGGGTCAAGCGCACCGGCGGTGATGCCGACGTCCAGCACCCCCAACACCGAAAATCCGTAGTTCTTCGCGGTATCGGCAATGTACTGTATCACGTCGAAACCGTCCACCGCAAAGTCGGCGGCCGGCAACACCTTCGACGGGTAATACGCCACGCCGTCTTCGGTGATCGGCAACAGCACGGTATTGAAATTCCATTCTTGCAATTGATCGAAGAAAGCGATGATCTCCGCCTGCACCGCCCGTGGGGACTTGTCCTCACCGGCGGCAAAGTCCACCCCCGCCGTCAAGCGAACACCGCGCACCTGACCGGGCAGTTCCACCGGAACGATCGGTTTCGGCTGGGTCGTGGTGGTGGTGGACGGAACGGTGGAGGAGGTCGACGTGGTGGTGGTTTTATCGGGAAAGACCGAAGCAAGCAACGACGCAAACACACCGTTGGTCGCCAAAAAGACCGCCGCCGCGGCCAGCAAGGCGACCAAACTGATACTCACCGACAGCACGATGGCTTTGGTGGGATTTTTGCGAACGACCTTACCGTGACGCGCCATACGCTTACTCCTTTCCTTTGAAATTCCGAAATTTTTACACAAAGAAATCCATTTTGTATTGTACCTTATTTCGACAGCCGCCGTCAAGTATTTCGCGGAAAATTTACATTGCCAAATACAGGATGGCCAGCACCAGCCATTTGTTCGCACCGGCTTTTGCCAGCAACAGCGCCAACGTAAGCAGAAGCATCTGCTCACGGTCGGGTTGCGGTTTGAGCGGCGGCGGAGGCGGGGGCGGCACCACCGGCGGTTGCGGTGGGCGGGCGGCGCGCAACGTGGCGGCGGTGCGGCGGTCGTAGTCGGCGGCAACGCGGTGTTCACGGGCACGCTGGGACGCCACCCGCACACGTGCCTCCTGCTGTAACTTCCAAAGTCCGTTATCCAATGCGGTCACTCCTTTCCGCCGGTCAACAGCGGCAATACCTGCGACAGTTGCACCATCCGAATCGCACCGTCGAGGCGATCGGCCCGCTCGCCGTGTAAGTACGGTTTCAGCGCCCGCAACAAACGGGCGTCATCGTTGTCGTGTTGCAACCCCGACAACAGCGGCAACAGGCGGGTCAGGTCGGGGAGAGGAGACGGCTCTGCCGGCGGGGGCGGCGGTTCGGGCGGCGAAGTACCGAGACTGCCGAGCAACCCTTGCAGTTTGGCCATACTGCTCGGATCGGAGAGGATGCGCTCCAACTTTTGTTCCAGTTCGTCCGTTGTGTCCGCCCCCTTACTGTTTGCCACCCAGCAAGGCGCGGATCTCGGGGCGGGCGAGCAACGCCGACAGCCGAGCCGGATCGGCGGCCAACGCCGCCAACTGCGTTTGCTGTTGCGGTGTCAATGCGTCGGTCAAGTTCCCCGATAACAGACGGTCGGCCAACGCCTCCGGAGTGGTGTTCAACTGCTTGGCGGCCAACTCCAGCAGCGGACGAAGATTTGCCGTATTCTCCATAAAATCACCCTTTTCTTTATCAACTATCTATGGTATACTATGGTATGAAACGGAGGGATGATGTATGCGCGTTTTGGTGGTATCCGATACCCACGGCAACCTGCACGCACTGTTGGAAGCGATCGACCAACAGCCGCACGCGAAACAGGTGCTTTGTCTCGGAGACGGGGTCTCCGATTACGAGACCGCCGCCGACCTCTATCCCGACCGCGAGTTTATCCTTGTCCGCGGCAACTGCGACTACGGTGGCAATCGATACCCGCTCACCCGCACGCTGGAGATTGGCGGGGTGACCGTCCGGATGACCCACGGGCACACCGAGGGGGTCAAAGGCGGAGCAGGCGCGGCGATCGCTGACGCACACAGCGTCGGCGCACAGTTACTGCTGTTTGGGCATACCCATCGGCAATGGACGCACTACGAAGATAAACTGCATATCCTAAACCCCGGTTCCCTCGGTTATCGGCGGGAATACGGGGTAGCGGATATTCTGCCCAACGGGCAGATCATGGTGATCGGGATGTCATTATAAAGTATGCGAAAGGAGAGGTCTTTGTGAAGCCGATCGGGTTGTACCTACATATTCCGTTTTGCGTTTCCAAATGCCCTTACTGCGACTTTTATTCCTTTGCCGCCGACGAGCAGACGATGGATACGTACACCGAAGCGCTTATCCGTGAACTGCAAAACTGGCGGGAACGGCTTTGCGTGACCGCCGACACGCTGTATCTCGGCGGCGGTACGCCGTCGCTGTTGGGCGGACGGCGCCTGTACCGATTGGTGACCGCCGCACGGGAACTGTTTGGTCTGGATAACGCCGAGATCACGCTGGAGGCTAACCCCGCCGAACGGTTGGAAGAGACCTTTGCCGCGTTTGCGGCGGCGGGCGGCAATCGCGTGTCGATGGGATTGCAAGCAGGCGACGATCGGGCGTTGGCGGCTCTCGGACGGCGGCACACCGTTTCGCAGGCGGAAGCGGCCTGCGAGGCGGTACGGAAGGCGGGTATCCGCCGGCTGTCGCTGGATCTGATGTTGGCGCTGGAAGGGCAAAGCGACCGCGACGTGCGTCACAGCGTCAGTGTCATTGACGGGCTGGGTGCCACCCACGGCTCGGCCTATCTGCTGAAGATCGAGGAAGGGACGCCGTTTGCGTCCCGCTCATTTCATCTGCCGGATGACGACGAGGCCGCCGAGCGGTATCTGACGGCGGTCGACGCGTTTGCGGAAAGGGGCTTTGCACAGTACGAGATCTCCAACTTCGCCCGCGAGGGAGAGCAAAGCCGCCACAATCTAAAATACTGGAACGCCGATCCCACCCTCGGGATCGGGGCGGCGGCGCATTCCTACGTCGGCGGAAAGCGGCTGGCGTATCCACGGGATGCGGCGGCCTTTATCCGCGGCAACACACCGGCGGAAGAAACGGACAGCACCGAAGCCCCCGCCGGCAGTGAGACCGAGTATGCGATGTTACGTCTGCGGCTGTGCGAAGGATTGACCGAGCGGGGGTTTGCCGACCGTTTCGGTCGGGCTATTCCCGCAAAGTGGCGGCAACGCGCCGCCGGATTGCCCGCCGCGTACGTAACGGCGGACGAAGACGGCATCCGGTTGACCCCGCAGGGATTTTTGGTTTCTAACGCCATTTTATCGCGGATCTTATAATTCGCGGTTGCGATAAGCATATTAACGTGTTATAATAGATAAGATATATTTTGAAGGAGGGCACCTGCCGTGCAACAATCCGAACCGAAAATGACTCCGCTGAAAAAGCAACCCACCCGCGAGTATTCTTCGCTGTGGCTGGTGCTTTGTTTTGTACTGATCGCCGGCGGTCTGTTTTTACTGCTCCGCGGCGCGGAACAGTTGGTCACCCCCGCCCAGCAATTCCTGTTTCCGGTCGGCTTTGCGCTGTTGGTGGCGGGTCTGGTCACGCTGTGGCTGGCGATGCGGCTCCGCATTCTTTCCGCCGATACCGGCGATGACAAGTGGTTTTATCCCTGCTTTGCGGCGTTGCTCGCACTGGTGGGGATGACCTTGGCGTATGCGTGGCTGGGGATGTGGCCGATCGGCGACCGCTCCGCCATGATCGTGGATATGCACCACCAGTACGCCCCCTTGTTGGCGCAACTCAAAAAGATGATCGTCAGCGGTGACAGCGCGCTGTATACCTTCGAAGTCGGTCTGGGCGCCAGTTTTCTGCCGTTGTTCGGGTATTATCTAGCCAGTCCGTTTAACCTGCTGTTGCTGATCTTCCCCGATTCGTTGCTGTGCGAGGGCATTCTGGTCATCACGTTGCTCAAAAATATGCTGACCGCCGGTCTGATGACCGCGGCACTGCAGTATATCTACGGCAAACGGTCGGCGGCGTTGCCGCTGGTGTCGGTGCTGTTCTCGATGAGCGCGTATCTGATCGCCTATTCCTGGAACATTATGTGGCTGGATTGCGTTATGCTGTTGCCGCTGGTCATCTGGGGATTTGAAAAGTTGATGCGGGAGGGCAAATACCCGCTGTACGTGCTGTCTTTGGCCGCCTTGCTGTACTGCAACTATTACATCGGCTTTATGTGCTGTGTATTTTTGGTGCTGTACTATCTGGCTTATCTATTCCGCACCAAGCGGCGCTGGCAGGATAACCTTGCCGCCACCTTGCGCTTCGGTCTCGGCTCGCTGGTGGGCGGACTCATTTCCTTTATCCTGCTGTTGCCGGTGGCGGCGGCCTTGGGGCAGACCTCGGCGGCAGGGGGTAAATTTGGGGAAATGAACACCATGTTCCCGCTGCTCGATCTGTTTAAGCAATTGCTGTTCGGCACCGAGCCGACCATCCGCTCCGGCAACCTGCCGAATCTGTACTGCGGTATGTTTACCGTGGTGCTGGTACCGCTGTTTGCCACCACCAAGGCCATTCCGGTCCGTCGGCGGGTGACCTATCTCGGTCTGCTGGCATTGGTGGGGCTGAGCACCACCGTCAACAACGCCGACCTGTTCTGGCACGGTATGCACTCCCCCAACGACCTGCCGTACCGCTATTCTTTCCTGTTTAGTTTCGTTTTGGTGCTGATGGCTTACGAAGCGTTACTGCATATCAAAGACATCACCCCCAAACAGATCGGCGCCACCGCCGCCGGACTCATGGCGCTGTTAGCGCTGACGCAGGTGGTGACCGAGGAAGAGATCTCCTTTGTGTCGCTGTACGTGTCGCTGGGACTCATCGCGGTGTATGCGGTACTGACCTATCTGGTCGCCCATCGCAAGCAAGCGGCGGAGATCGGGTACGTGCTGTTACTGGCGGCGGTGATGACCGAAATGGTGGCTAACGCCAACGTCACCTTCGTGCAACTCAATAACAACGAATATTTCACCGCCCATTCCGCTTACGTGGATAACGCCATCACCGAGACCACCCAGCAGGTGGTCGATAAGATGCAACAATGGGACGAGGAAGAGACCGGTGCCGATTTCTACCGTATGGAATTTATGCCCCGCCGGACCTGCGTGGATACCGCGCTGTATCACTACGCCGGCCTAACGGTGTTCGCTTCCAGCAACTCGTACAACGAGACACGGCTGATGGGCGGGCTTGGCTTTGCGGTCAACGGGGTCAACAGCCATCTGTACCATTCCTTTAATCCGGTGGCGGATTCGGTACTCGGCATCCGTTATATCGCCTCCACCACCGAGTTGGACACGCTGGAAAAGATCGACACCGTCTCTCACGAAGGTTGCACCTATTATATCTACCGCAACGACGCGGCATTGCCGCTCGGTTTTGTGACCGATCCGGACGTCAAAGGCTGGTCGTATTCCTACTACAACCCCATCCTCACCCAAAACGAAATGCTCAAGGCGATGACCGGCGTGACCGAAAACGTCTTCCGTCTGCAACCGATCGAGTCGGAGACCGCCTCCATCAACGGCACCTCCAATTTCTCCATCTCGGGCGGGACCAACACCTTCACCTGCAAACTGCAGGAGACCGGCAGTGTGTTCCTGTTTGTGGATTGTCGGGCGGCCGAGTCCATCTCGGTCCGCGTGGACAACAAGGAAGGGGTCAACGCCGGCAACTGGTCGGTGACCACCCATGAACCGTATCTCATCAACGCCGGTCACTACGAAGCCGGCGGCACGGTGGAAGTTCGCATCAATGCCAATTCCACCTGCACCGGCAACGTATACGTGGCGATGTTTGACGAAGAGGTGTACGGTCAGGCGATGGACGCGCTGGCCGACGAAGGTCTGCATATCGTAGACGGCGAAAACAACAAGATGACCGGCATCGTCTCCTCCAAAGAAGGCGGTGTGGTGTTTACCTCCATCCCCTACGACGCCGGCTGGACCGTCAAGGTAGACGGCATCGCGGTGGAGACCTATGCGCTGGGCGAAGCCATGCTCGGTTTTGACGTCGCCGCCGGCGAGCATACGGTGGAATTTTCTTTCGTCCCGCGCGGATTGGTGGCCGGCATCGCCTGCTCCGCGATCGGCATCGTGCTGTTGATCGGCATCGTGCTGTTACAACGGCTGTTGAAGAAAAAGGCGGCGGCACCGACCGAAGAGGAGAAAGAGACACCCGCGGAAGAACACACCGAAGAAGACACAAAAACCACGGAAGAGACGTTTTCGGAGACCGCCGAAACACCGGCGGAGGAAGATAACGAAAATCTACCCCCTATATCCGAATAAACTCACAAAGGAGGCGTTGCTATGTGTAAAAAATGGCTGATCTTGGCGGTCATCGGCTGTCTGCTGTTGGCGGTCGGCTGTGATACCGTTACACCGGCGACGCCTTCCTCTCCGACCACTTCCACCACGGAGCAACCGCCCACCGGCGTGGTGGGCGGGACCACCCCGACGCTGTGTTGGGACCCGTCCGACAGCACCGACCCGTACGCCGCCAAGACGCGGACGGGACGGCAACTGTGTACCTTGTTGCACGACGGTCTGACCACCGTGGGAAGCGATTGGTCGGTCTCCCCGCTGTGGGCGGAAACGGTCACCCAAACCGATCCCACCCATTTGGAAGTGACGTTGCGGGCGGATGCGGTGTTTGCGGACGGCAAGCCGATGACCGCCGAACACGTCATCGCCTCATGGGGGGATGCCAAAAATTCCGACGCTTACGGCGCGTTGGTGGCGAATATTCTTTCCCTGAAGGCAACCGACCGGACGCTTACCGTCACGCTGGTTGCCGCCGATACGGTCAACCCGACCGCGTCGTTGGCTTTTCCCATCGTCCGCCGCGAGAAGAAGACGGTCGTCGGTTGCGGGCGATACGTGATCGACAGCAAAGCGGGAACGCTTTCGGTCAACCCGCACCACCCCGATCAGCCGTCCATCAAGAGTTGGAAACTGTACGCCGTAGAGTCGGCGGAGGATCTGCCGTATGCGCTCGCTTCGGGGCGGGTATCGCTCTACACCACCGATCTGCACGATGGCGTGATGCCGTCGGTGGCAGGGGACGTCCGGCAGGAAACGGCGGTGTTGCCGCAACTGCTGTACGTCGGCGTTAACAGCAACGGCGGGGCGCTCAAGGAAGCCTTGTTCCGGCAAGCGTTGTCGTTGGCGGTCAACCGGCAGGTGCTTTGCACCGACAGTTTCGGCGGTTATGCCAAGGCGACCGCCAACCCGTTTTTGAACGGAAACAGCGGCGAAATCGGGCTTTTGCAAGAAAATATTGCTCAAGCGGTTGCAAAATGGAAAGAATTAGGGTATAATGATAGACAAAGTGGGGTTCCCTCGTCCGCTAACGCCAAGGCGTTGCCGGAGTTGGAGTTGCTCACACTCAAGGAGCAACCGTTCCATCGGGCGGCCGCGAAGCGGCTGTGTGAGCAATGGCAGGCGGTCGGGCTGACCGTCAAGGAGATCCCGCTTTCCTCTGCGGAGTATCGGGCGCGCATCCGTGCCGGTAACTTCGAATTGTATCTCGGCGAGATCCGTTTAAGCGAAGATCGCAGTCTGCGCCCTTGGTTGTCCGAAAGCGGCAACGCGGCAGTGGCCCTGCCGGATGGGGCGACGGCGGATTACGCCGCGTATCTCGCGGGCGAGATGACCGCGGAGGAGTATCGACAGACCTTTGCCGACACCCTTCCCTTTATTCCGCTTTGTTGGCGGATGGGAGCGGCGGTCTGCGGAAATTCGCTTTCCGGTCTGTCGCTCGGCGGTCCCTCGTTTTACAGCGGGATCGTCCATTGGAAATGGTCTTAAAAGAAAGGAGTTTTCTTTATGATTCGTATGGAAAATCACCTCGGCTACATTGAGGTATCTCAGGATTATTTTTCCCATTTGATCGGTGATGCGGTCTCCTCCTGCTACGGTGTGGTCGGTATGGTCCGCAGCGGCGCCCGTCAGGGTCTGCGCTCGGTCTTTTCCCGCCGCATCCACGCTGACGACGGCGTGCACGTCAAGAGCGACGGCGACCGTCTGGTGGTAGACGTGCATATCGCGGTCATCCACGGGATGAACATCGCCGCGATCTCCCGCAGTATCATCAACAAAGTCCACTACACCGTCGAAGAAGCGACCGGTCTGGAAGTCCGCAAGGTCAACGTCTTCGTCGATCAGATCAAAAACGTATAAGGTTTGACCGAAGAAAAGGAGTGTTTGCATGATTTCCGGAGCACAGCTTCGTGACGCCGTTATCTCGGCGTCCAACTGTCTTGTCAAAGAGAAACAAAACGTTGACGCGCTCAACGTTTTTCCGGTGCCGGACGGCGATACCGGCACCAATATGTCGATGACCCTGCAAAATGCGGCCCGCGAACTTTCGCGTTTGGGCGACGATTGCTCCGCCGCGCAGGTGGCGGACGTCACCGCTTCGGCGGTCTTGCGCGGTGCGCGCGGTAACTCGGGCGTTATCACCTCCCTGCTGTTCCGCGGTTTCTCCAAGGGACTGAAAGGGAAGGTCACCGCCAGCGGCGCCGATCTGGCGCAGGCGCTGACCATCGGTGTGGAAGAAGCCTACAAGGCGGTAATGAAACCGACCGAGGGCACCATCCTCACGGTCGCGCGCGAGTCCGCCGCGGTGGGCAAAGCGCAGGGCGATCGGTCCGCTTGCGACGTGTGGGAGGCCATCTGCGTGGAGGCGGAGGCGTCTCTGGCGCGGACGCCGGAGATCCTGCCGGTGCTGAAAAAGGCCGGCGTGGTGGATGCCGGCGGCAAGGGTTTTGTGCTCATTTTGCGCGCGATGCAACAGGTCTTTGAGGGCAAGGGTATGGTGGAAGGCGGTGCCGAAGCCAAAGCCGCCAAGAAGCAGAGCAACAACGCGGTGGCGATGGCGGACGAGGAGATCACCTTCGCCTATTGCACCGAGTTTATCGTCCTGCGTGATCCCAAGGCGACCCGCGAACCGATCCAGTTGCGTGCGTTTCTGGAATCGATCGGCGACTGCGTGGTGGTGGTCGACGACGAGGAAATCATCAAAGTTCACGTGCATACCAACGACCCCGGCCGTGCGTTGCACGAAGCGATCGAATTCGGTCAGTTTGAGACCGTCAAGGTAGAAAATATGCGTATCCAGCACGAAAATGCCGGCTGGGTGGAAGAGGCGGACGAAGCCGCCGCCAATGCCGGTCCGGCCCGTGTTGAACCGGAAGAGCCGTTTGGCTTTGTGTCGGTGGCCGCCGGTGACGGCGTGCAGGCGCTGTTTGGCGATCTCGGTTGTGCGCAGGTCGTAGCGGGCGGTCAGACCATGAATCCGTCCACCGATGACATTCTGCAGGCCATCGAAGCCACCCCCGCCAAGGTGGTGTACGTGCTCCCCAACAACAAAAATATCATTCTCGCCGCTGAGCAGGCGGTGCCGTTGGCTGACCGTAAAGTACACGTGTTGCCCACCCGCACCATCCCGCAGGGCATCTCCGCTATGCTGGCGTTTGATCCCGATGCAAGCGAGAAGGATAACCTGCTGGCGATGACCCGTGCGGCGGATAACGTCTCCACCGGTCAGGTCACCTTTGCCGCCCGTGACAGCAGTTACGACGGCAAGGCCATCAAGAAGGGCGATATGTTGGCACTGGATAACGGTAAGGTCTCCTTTACCGAGGCCGATGCCATCACCGCGATCGCTAAGTTGGCCAAGAACATCGTCAAAGCGCGTACGCAGGCGGGCAAGACCACCGAGTTTATGACCCTGCTGTACGGCGAAGGCACGACCGCGGAGGAGGCCGAACAAGCCGCCGATGCGATCCGCGCCAAGATTCCGGACGGGATTGATATCACCGTCGTGGAAGGCGGACAGCCGGTCTACTATTATATTCTTTCGGTCGAATAAAGACCGTAGCGACACCGACCGAGTCACTCGGTCGGTGTTGTATTATCAGGAGGTGAGAACCGATGGAATGGACGACCCCCATCCAATACGTCAAAGGCGTCGGCGAAAAACGGGCCGCGCTGTTTGCCAAACTGGGTATCCGCACGGTGCGGGATCTGCTGGCGCATTATCCCCGTGATTACGAGGATTGGTCACATCCGCTGACCATCGGTGAAGCACCGTACGGCAAACCGTGCTGTATCCGTGCGCACGTGACCTCGCCGGTGCAGGAATACCGCGTCCGCAAGGGATTGGTGCTGTATAAATTCACCGTATCGGACGGCCGCGAAGGGATGCACGTCACGCTGTACAACGTGAAATACACCGCCGAAAAATTGGGGGTCGGCACGCCGATCTATCTGTTCGGTACCGTTTCGGGCAACTTCCATCGGCGGGAAATGTCCGCGCCGCTGATTGAATTCAATCCCGATGCCGACCGTCTGCGCCCCATCTATCCGCAGACCGCCGGTCTCAACTCCCACGCCATCGAAAAGGTGGTCAAGACCGCGATGGAGGCCCTCGGACCGCTTTTGGACGCCGACCCGTTGCCGCCTTCGGTGGGGGTGGGTAACCGGCTGATGCCGCGCGGACAAGCGTTGCGCGCGGTGCATTTTCCCGACAGCCGCGCGCAGGCCGAACGGGCGCGGGCGCGCTTGGCTTTTGAAGAATGCCTGCTGTTGCAGTTGGGATTGTTCCGGCTGAAAGGGCGCAGTCGCGGCACCACCGCCGTCCGGATTTTACAAGATCATACCCCCGATTTTACTGCTAAACTGCCGTTTACGTTGACCGGCGCCCAGAAGCGGGCGATGGCGGAGTGTCTGGCCGATCTGCGGTCGGGACATCCGATGAGCCGGCTGGTACAAGGGGACGTCGGCAGCGGTAAGACCGCGGTGGCCGCCGGTGTGGCCTACTCGCTGATGCGGGAAGGCTGGCAGGCGGCGATGATGGCGCCGACCGAAATTCTGGCACAACAACACGCCGCTTCCCTGCAAAAATTGTTGCCGGATTGTCGGGTGGGGTTGCTCACCGCGTCCCTGCGCGCACCGCAAAAGCGGGAAGTGCTGGCGGGGTTGGCTGACGGCTCTATCCAACTGGTGGTCGGCACCCACGCGCTGTTATCCGACAAGGTGGAATTTGCGCGCTTGGGGTTGGTCATCACCGATGAACAGCACCGCTTCGGCGTGGCACAACGGGCGGCGCTGGCCGCCAAAGGCACCGACCCGCATCTGCTGGTCATGTCCGCCACCCCCATCCCCCGCACCTTGGCGCTCATCATCTACGGCGATCTGGACGTATCTGTGTTGGACGAGTTGCCGCCCGGTCGGCAACCGGTGGAGACCTTTGCGGTCGGCACCGATAAGCGGGAACGCGCCTACGCCTACGTCCGCAAACACATCGAAGCAGGGCGGCAAGGATACGTGGTCTGCCCGCTGGTCGAAGATCAGGAAGAGGACGAAAACGGGCTTCCGCCGGAAGCGCCGCTTGCTTCCGCCACCGCCTTTGCGGACAGGCTCCGCGAGGGGGCACTTTTTGGTTGTCGCGTCGGATTGTTGCACGGTCGGTTAAAAGCCGCCGACAAAGAGGCGGTCATGGCCGCCTTTGCGGCGGGCGAGATCGACGTATTGGTCGCCACCACCGTGATCGAGGTCGGCGTGGACGTTCCCAACGCGGTCATTATGGTGATCGAAAACGCCGAACGTTTCGGTCTGGCGCAATTGCATCAGTTGCGCGGACGGGTCGGACGCGGCAAGCACAAGTCCACCTGCATCCTCATTTCGGATAATCGCGGTTCGGTAACCAAAGCGCGTCTGTCTGCCATGACCCGCACCAACGACGGCTTCAAGATCGCGGATGAAGATCTTCGCCTACGCGGTCCGGGGGACTTTTTCGGAAATCGGCAACACGGTCTGCCCCGTCTCAAATTGGCGGCGCTGACCGGCGATCTGTCGCTGGTATCGCAAGCGCAGGATGCCGCCGCCGCGTTGCTGGAGACCGATCCGCTGTTGCAGTTGTCGGAGCACAAGGCGTTGGCCGCCGAGGTGGCCGCCCTGTTTGCGGAGGTCGGCGAACACGGCCTTAACTAAATAACATCTATTTCCCTATTGCTTTTATACTTGATTATATGGTATACTGACTTTGTCCGGCGTTTGCCGGAAATTCACCGCCTTTTTGGAGTGTCTTATGGTTTTTTCAAGTTTATTTTTTCTGTATGCGTTTCTGCCTTTAAATCTGTTGCTGTATAAACTGGCGAAGACCACGCCGGTGAGAAATGCCGTTTTACTGGTGTTTTCGCTGGTCTTTTATGCGTGGGGCGAGCCGGTTTATATGTTGTTGCTCATCGGCATGGCGTTCTTCGATTGGCTGTTTGCGCGGCTGATGGAACGAGGGGGCAACCGCAAATTGTGGCTGGTGTTGGCGGTCATCGTCAATATCGGCACCATCGGCGTGTTTAAGTATCTGAACTTCCTCGCCGATAACCTCTGCGGTCTGTTCGGTGCGGTCTCACCCATTCCCGCCATTGCGTTGCCCATCGGCATTTCGTTTTACACCTTCCAGTTGCTGTCCTACGTCATCGACGTGTACCGCGGTGAGGTGAAAGCGCAGAAAAAATACACCACCGTATTGCTGTATGCGTCGCTGTTCCACCAGTGCATCGCCGGTCCCATCGTGCGGTATCAGGACGTAGAAAACGAACTGACCTGCCGTCGCGTGGACTTTGCGGACGTCAGCGAAGGCATCCGCCGTTTCTGCATCGGTCTGGGCAAAAAAGTGTTCTTTGCCAACACCTGCGGCAACCTCGCCGACAGCCTGCTGGGCGGCAAACTCACGCTCGAAGCGGTGCAGTCGGCAGACAGCGCGGCGCTGTGGGTCAGTATGCTCGCCTATATGATGCAGATCTATTTCGATTTCTCCGGTTATTCGGATATGGCGATCGGTATGGGCCGGATGATGGGCTTCCATTACCTCGAAAACTTCAACTATCCCTATGCGGCGCATTCGGTGCAGGATTTCTGGCGCCGTTGGCATATGTCGCTGTCCTCCTTCTTCCGCGATTACGTCTACATTCCGCTGGGCGGCAGTCGTTGCTCTTTCGGGCGGTGGCTGTTTAACACGCTGGTGGTGTGGGCGCTGACCGGTCTGTGGCACGGCGCCAGTTGGAACTTCGTGCTGTGGGGCCTCTTCTTCTTCGTATTCTTGGTATTGGAGAAACTGTTCCTTGGCAAACTGTTGCAGAAATTACCGAAGGTGATCGGACATCTGTATCTGTGGATCGTGGTGTTCTTCGGCTGGGTGTTGTTCCGCTTCTCGGATCTGCAGACCGTCTGGGCGGTGATCTCCGGTATGTTCGGCGGGGCGGCGGAAGCCATCACCAAAGCGACCGAACTGGCCATCCGCAACAACCTGTTCCTGTTGCCGCTGGCCATTGTCGCCTCCACCCCGCTGTTTAAGTGGCTCTCGCACAAGATGGACGTTGCCTCCGGCAACAGCAAGGTCATCGCCAATATCTGGGCGGTGGTGCAGTTGATCTGGCCGGTGGTCATCCTCGCGGTCAGCACCGTGCTGTTGGTCGGCGACAGTTACAACCCGTTCTTGTATTTCCAATTCTAAAAGGAGGCGCATCGTATGGCAACTGAAAAGAAAAATGCCCGTTGGCTGCATCCCGTGCGCGTTCTTTTGATGGCGGTCATCCTTGGCGTGATGGCGATCGTCGTTTGGATCTTGCCGTTGCGCCCCACCGTTTCGGAAGTGGAAAAACGCGAACTGGCCAAATTCCCTGCCTTGACCGCCGAAGCATTGTTTTCCGGCAGTTTCTTCGACGATATCAACACGTGGTTTGCGGATACTTTCCCCGGCCGTGAAGCGCTGGTGAGTTTCGGCTCGGATATCAAGGGACTCTTCGGTCTGCGCGGTCAGGGCATCGTGCAGAGCGATCAGTACGGCGATGCCGATTCCATCGGCACACTGCCGCCTTCCACCACCACGACCAGCGGCAGCAATACCACCGGCGTAGACGGCTCGACCACCGTAACCACCACGACCACCTACGGCGGTCCGAAATGGGAACCGGACGAGGATCTCAAGGGTCAGCACGAAGCGCTGGATAACATTATGATCGATGGCGGCACCGCCTACGAATACTATCATTTCAGTCAAAGTTTGGCAGACGGTTACGTGCAGACCATCGCCCGCGCCGGCAGTCTGCTGAAGGATATTCAGGTATACAACCTCATCGTCCCCACCTCGGTGGACATTATGTTGCCGGCCGATCAGCAACCGGCGGGCGTGTCCAGCCAAAAGGACGCGCTGGAATACTTCTCCGCGTGGATCACCCACTACAATTCCTCGGTAAAGGTCATCAACCCGCGTGAAGCGCTGTTGGCGCACAACAAGGAATATATCTACTTCCACTCCGACCACCATTGGACCGCGCTGGGCGCGTATTACGCGTATCTGGAATTTGCCAAGACGGCCGGTCTGGAGCCGGTGATGCTGGACGAGGCATTTGAAACGGTCGAATTTGACGGCTTCCGCGGCACCTTCTACGCATCGGCGCAGGCGGCGGGTTACCGGCTCTCGGACGACACCGTCTATGCCTACGAGCCGAAGGACGACGTCAGCATGGAGTTCGTCCAAAACGACGGGCAGACGCTGGCGTGGCCGGTCATTATGGACGTGTCCGATTGGGCGGCATCCTCCAAGTACAACTGCTTTATCGGCGGCGACCAGCCGCTGGCGACCATCGTCAACGAAAGCATCGAGGAAGAATCCTCCATCATCGTGGTCAAGGATTCCTACGGCAATGCCTTTACCCCGTTCCTGACCGCACATTACCGCACGGTGTACGTGGTCGACCCGCGTCACTTCAACGACGTGTTTGACCAGACCCTGCCGGAATTTGCGCAGGAGAAGGGCGTGGACGCGGTGCTGTTCCTCAACAACATCGGTGCCACCCGCAATCCGATCGTGGTACCGGCGCTGTCCGACCTTGTGGGATAAGAGATAAAGAAAATTCCCTTTGGACGATATGTCCAAAGGGAATTTTTTGTTGTGCGCGGCTATCGACAAAAATCCGTAAGGGCGGCTGGTTGCCGCCGATGGAAGCGATCTACAAAATGATAACGGGGTCGGCGCTGACGGGGCTGGCCACCGACAAGCGATAGTCGAGATGTTCTTTCAGTCCCGCCGCCGCCAACCGACTGCGGGCGGTCAGTTCCGCTTGCTTGGGGGTGTTGTTCTCTTTGCTCAGATGCCCCAGCACCACGCGAGTGGTTCCGCTTTCCACCAAATACGGAAGCAGCGAGGCGGCGGTATCGTTGGATAGGTGACCGTACGCCCCCAAAATGCGTTGCTTCAGCGGGTAAGGATACGGTCCGTTTTTGAGCATCGTGACGTCGTGATTGGATTCCAGCAACACCGTTTCACAACCGCGCAATGCGCGGCGGACGTCCTCGGTGAGGATGCCGGTATCGGTGGCGATCGCCAGACGGCGGTCGTCGGCAAAGGTGACGGTGTAGCCGGTCGGTTGTGCCGCATCGTGCGAAAGCGAGAAGGAGGTGACCCGCATCCCTGCCAGTTCGATTCCCTCGGCGGGCATCTCCGCCAAGCGGATACCGGCATCCATCGTCGACTCGATAGCCGACAGCGTACCGTAAGAGGCGATCACCGGCAGATCGAATTTTTTCGCCAATACGCGCACACCGGCGGTATGGTCGACGTGTTCGTGGGTGACGAAGATTGCCTGCAACGTGGCGGGGTCGATACCGCGGGCGGTCAGCGCTTCGCATACGCGTTTGGCGGAAACACCGGCGTCGATAAGGATACCGCCACGCGGCGTGGCTATGTAGGTACTGTTTCCGGAACTGCCGGAAAACAGCGGGCAGAAGGTGGGCATAGATGACCTCTTTTCGCAAAAAGAGCAGGTCGGGTGACCTGCTCTCGGTTTGTGTTTTACGCCCGACGGGCAAACGGAGAGGGGATCTCCACCCGACGGATCTCGGCGCCGACCGCACGGAGTTTTTCAATAAAATACTCGTATCCGCGCTCAATATAGTGAACGTCGTCGATCTCGGTGATGCCCTGCGCCGCCAAGCCGGCAATGACCATCGCCGCACCGGCGCGGAGATCGTACGCTTTGACGGGAGCACCGGTCAGCATCGGTACGCCTTCAAAGACCGCCACTTTGCCGTTGACCTGCGCCTGCGCGCCCATACGTCGCAGTTCGTCCACGTAACGGAAACGGTTTTCCCAAACGGTATCGGTCACGATGCTTGTCCCATCCGACAACGCCAACAGCACCGCGATCTGCGGTTGCATATCGGTCGGGAACCCGGGATGCGGCATCGTCTTGACGTTGCAGTGCTTGATGGGGCCATCCATCGTCACTCGCACCATATCGTCGATCTCTTCCACCTGCGCACCCATCTCGGTCAGTTTGGCGGAAATGGACTCCAAGTGTTTGGGAATGACGTTCTTGATCAGCAGATCACCGTGGGTCGCCGCGGCGATCGCCATAAACGTACCCGCTTCGATCTGGTCGGGAATGATGGAATAGGTGGTACCGTGGAGATGCGGCACACCGCAAATCTTAATGACGTCGGTACCCGCACCGCGAATATCCGCGCCCATGGCGTTTAAGAAGTTGGCCACGTCGACGATGTGCGGTTCTTTGGCAGCGTTTTCCAGAATGGTGATACCGCGGGCTTTGACCGCCGCCAACATAATGTTGATGGTAGCGCCGACCGACACGACGTCCAAATAGATCGAGTTACCGATCAGTTGGGTGGCGGTCGCCTCGATCATACCGTTTTCGATCATCGCCGGAACGGATGCCCCCAGCGCAGTAAAGCCTTTGAGGTGTTGGTCGATGGGGCGGACGCCGAAGTTACAGCCACCGGGGAGCGAGACCTTCGCCGTACCGAATTTGCCCAGCAACGAACCGAGGAAATAATACGATGCGCGCATATTGCGGGCCAATTCGTGCGGGACGACGTGGGAACAGATGGTGCGCGGGTCGATCTCGACGGTGGTTTTGTTGATCATCCGCACCTGCGCGCCCAGCGCCTTTAAGATATCAAACGAAACGAAGATATCCGAAATATTCGGGATGTTTTCGATACGGCACGGGCCGTCCGACAGCACCACGGCGGGAATGACCGCTACGGCGGCATTCTTTGCGCCACCGATGGTGACTTCGCCCACCAGACGGCGACCGCCTTCGATCCGATAACGACTCACATTCCCACCTCCTTTTTTCGTTTGCACAGATGTATACAGATATAGTATACCACAAACTTGCCAAAAATCAACCCCCAGCATCCGAAAAGGGAAAGTATTTTGTAAAAAGTTTACGGTAACCCTATTGCAATTTGCACAAGACAGATGTATACTTTTTTTATATAAAATCTTGTTTTCCGAGGCGATCTCTTATGGCAAACCAAAAATTGAAACGGCTCACCGCCACCGCACTATGTGCGGCGCTGTGCGTGGTGGCCACCACCTTCCTCCGCATCCCCACCGCGCTGGGGTACGTCAATCTGGGAGATGCGTTCGTGCTGTTGTCCGGTATGTTGCTCGGTCCGCTGGGCGGAGCGGCCGCCGGCGGGATCGGGTCGGGATTGGCCGATCTGTTCGGCTATCCGCAATACGCGCCGGTCACGCTGGTCATCAAGGCGGTAATGGCTCTGCTGGCGGCGTGGGCCGCCAAACTGGCCGACGGCAAGCGTCCGGCGGCCGCGATCGTTATTCGCTTGACCGGCGGGTTGCTGGCGGAAGCGGTGATGGTGGGCGGTTACCTCGCCTACGAAAGCGTGTTGTACGGTTTGGGGGCGGCGGTCGTCTCGGTGCCGTTTAACGCATTGCAGGGCGCGGTCGGTATTTTGTTGGCCTCGATCGTCTATCCGCTGGTGAAAAAGCCGTTTGCACGGTTAAAATGAGAATGATGGGGCATCCTCCGCACAGAGGATGCCCCAATGTTTTTCGGTTTATACTTGACTTTTGGCTTTCTTTGGCGTATGATAAGAACGATGCGCCGCTGTGGTGGAATAGGCAGACACAAGGGACTTAAAATCCCTCGGTGGAAACATCGTACCGGTTCGACCCCGGTCAGCGGCACCAGAAAAGAACCACCTTTTGTCTACGGACAAAAGGTGGTTCTTTTCAACGAAATAAATCCCTTGCGGAATTTGTGAAATGCACTTCGTGCGTGAAATATTGCTTCGCAATGTGAAATGCCTGCGGGCGTGAGTGGATTTATTTCATTTCACTTGATGCGAAAGCATCAAATTTCACAATGACCGCAGGTCATTATTTCACATTTGCCGCAAGGCAAATATTTCACTAAATTCAGTGATATTCATTGACTTGAAATAATCACGAATTTATGCTATTCTATGGCTAAAATAGTAAGAATTTGACGCATCGAAAGGAGTTTCTTATGTTCTTCTCAAAAAAGAAAAGAATCAAAGCATATTTGGCAGCGAAACCGGAACACACTCCTTTTGATGATATATTGCAGAATTGGATAGATGAACAATTTGAAGAAAAACTATCAGCTATGGGGTTAACCAAGATTGAAATCCACATTGATTGGCTTGGTGATTATAAATGCGTGTCCGTACAAGCACGCAAAGGAAAATATTTCGTAGAGTTACAAATTCACCCCAATGAATTTACAATCGCATATGACGAGGATGAAGCGGATGATGACATAGAGTATCGTCTGATGAGTTTGGAATATTTCTACAATACAGTAAAGCAGATTATAGTTGCTTTGTAATTCACACTACTTTTGGTTACTTTTACCTCGATTTTGCTCCGTTTGGTTACTCTTTGGCAGAAAAGGCCAGTCCGCAGGACTGGCCTTTTGCTAATTATTTCATTTGCTTCCGTACCTGCCAGTAGGCGGTGAGAATGATCTTCTTTGCCTCCTTGGCCTGGGCGACGGTGGCGGGGGGCACACCCTCCAGGGGATAGGGGATCCGCAGCTGCTCATATTTTGCCACACCCATGATGTGATAGGGCAGCACATCCAACGCTTTCACATTGGAAAGCGTGCCGATGAAATGGCCCAGTTTGGTCAGCTGCGCCGGATCATCGGTGATCCCGGGCACCACTACATGGCGGATCCATACAGGAACCTGCTTTTTCTCCAGATATTTGGCAAAAGCCAGAATACCGGCATTGTCATGGCCTGTCAGATCTTTATGTCCCTCCGGATCCATGTGCTTTAAGTCCAGCAGCACAAGATCCGTCACCTCCATGAGCCGGTCCAGCTTCCCGTTATAGGAAGACTGGCCGGGATGATAGGTGATGCCGGAGGTATCCAGACAGGTGTGGATCTTCTCCTGTTTGGCAAGGGTGAACAGCTCCAGCAGAAAGTCGATCTGCATCAGGGCCTCGCCGCCGGTGACGGTGATGCCGCCCTTGGT
>JAFQQM010000019.1 GCA_017410585.1 Clostridia bacterium | reverse complement strand
GCTTGTTCTATTTTAAAAAATTCTCATAGAATAGATTGCATGGATATTTCTAACCGAAAAAATAATATGTTAACAAAAAGATTTTTAATTAATGATTTTATTAAAAGAAGTAAAGGGGATATGAAAGGGAAACCTAATTTCTATAAAATGTTTTTAGATTATGTTGATACTGGTAACGAAAAGTCAAAAGAAGATATATATAATTGCGTTATAGAATATTTTAAAAAGCTCATTGGTAAATGCTTAATAAATTAGCCTTATATATAGAAATTATTTGATTTATTAAAAAATAAAGATAAGTATAAAACTCCTTGTTTTACAAATAATAGTATCACTATTATGAAAGCAAGGAGTTTTTATATATGAAAGCAACTGGAATAGTTCGTAGAATTGATGATCTTGGGCGGGTGGTGATTCCGAAAGGGATCCGGCGGACGATGCGGATCCGCGAGGGGGATTCGCTGGAGATCTACACCGACTCCGACGGGCAGGTAGTCTTCAAAAAATATTCCCCCATCGGTGAGATGGGGCATCTGGCGGCGCAGTATGCCGACACGCTGTCGCGTGCGGCCGGTCGTCCGGTGCTGATCGCTGACCGCGACCGCGTGATCGCGGCGGCGGGCTGTCCCAAGCGGGAGGTCATCGACCGCGAACTGACCGCCGCAATGGAAGAAAATCTCACCGCCCGCCGTCGGTTTTTAAAGGAAACCGGCACGGGGATTCTTCGCCCCTTAGAAGGCAACGATGCCGAGGCGGTGGCGATGGAACCCATCTTAGCCGCCGGTGACGTGGTCGGTGCGGTGATGCTGATGACCACCGCCGAGCGGCGGCGTCTGACCGAGTGCGATGCCAAACTGGCGCAGGTTGCCGCCACGCTGCTCGGCAAGCAATTGGAAGAGAACTAAAAAAGCAGAGAGCATTCTTGCTCTCTGCTTTTGCTTTATCAGAAGAAGTCAATAACGTCCTTGCCGGCAAGCAGGTTATCCCATTGCCGTAGCAGGGTATCCACTTGCGCGGTCTTGACCAGAAAATACCGTCCGTCGCCCAACACCGCCAACGCGCGGGATGCACCGCTGTACAGCGACGCCCTCTCGGTGCCGCCGTCCGCCATGGTCAGTGTGACGGTCAGCGTCGGCGCCTCAAAATCGGCGAGAAACGCCGCTTTGTCCGTTTCGCTGATGCCGGTATACCGTTCCACGCTGACCAACAATCCGTACAGGTTGCGGAAGTTTTCCTCGCTTACCGGCTTGCCGTCCAGCGTGACGGTCAGCGCGCGGTCATCTCCGTGAGCCAGCACAAAGGTCGAGGTCTTGTCCTGAGCGGTCAGCGTCACGCTTCCCACCCCGACGATGTTGGTGTTAGACAGCGTTTCCGCTACGATCTCCTCAAAGGTCGCCGCCACAAAGGATGCGTCCGATGCCGCCACTTCGTACAGCACGTTGGTGCCCTCTACGAGGCAATAGTAGTTGCCGTCTTCGTTTTCTTCGCTGAAATGCAGGGTGTACGTATCGGAATTATACACCTCGGAGACGGTGTTGCCGTCCGCGTCGGTCGAGGTGGTGTACACGCCCAGCACCAGCACGGCGGTGGTGGTGGGATGATCCAGCCCGACTTCGGCAAGATCGGCGGCGGTGGGATACGCCTTGACCGTCTTGACGGCGGTGAGGCTGTTAAAGCCGGTCTGCCACTTGCCGATGACGGTGGCGTTGGTGGAGGTGAGATAGGGAACTTCGATGAGATACGGGCAGATGAGGGTCAGCCCTTCGCTGTCGGTATCCCGCTTATAGCGGACGGTGAGCGGGTCGCGTTTGCCGGTCAGTTCCAGCCGCATAAGTTGGGCGGTACCTTTGGTGTCTCCGTCCCGCAGGGTCGGAGTCTCCACCAACTGCCGCCCGACGTAACCGGTAGCCGGCTCTCGCAAGGTCAACGCCAAACTGTTGCTGACGCGGTAGACGGCGGTCTGTTCCGCCACCCGAAGATACGCGCCGTCACCGGCGGCGGTGTCGCCGCCCAATTCAAACGAAAACGTACTGCCGTCGAGATAGGTGACGCTCACGCGGGTGGCTTTCTCCTCAAACCCGTATACCGACAGATCGGTGGCGTTGTCCGCCACCTTGTCCGCCGGTTTGATGGTGGTCACGCCGTTTAGCAACGCGTCGACCGCCGCTTCATCCACCGGCAGATCGGCAAACGCCTCCACGCGGTAGACGCCGTCTTGGTCGGCCTTGACCGTAAAGGTCTCGCCGTTCGCGGTCACCGTGACCGATCCGACTACCGCTTTGTCGCCGTCGGTCTTATCCACCAACGGCGGTAGGGTCGGGACGGTGGTCGTGGTCGTGCCGCCGCCTTCGCCGTCTTCCGACGGGGTCGGCAGTAACAACAGCGCCACCAGCAACCCGATCAATGCCGCCAGCGCCACGCCGGCGATGATCAACGTGCGGATCTGTTTGCTCATTACAGATGCCTCCGCTTCAGGAATACCAGCAAGCAAACGACCAGCGTTGCCACCGGCAGAAGGATCGCAAAGATGACGAACAGCGTGTACGCCGCCGACATCGTTTCTACGTTAAAGAGGGTGTTATCGGTGACCGTCTTGCCCGGCAGTTCGGCGGCGCCTTCGTTGCCGAGAATGCCATTGACGACCGCCGTCACCAACGCTTCGTTTTCCGGCATCGAGTCAAAATACTGTAACATCATCGTACCGCCGAACACCGCCGCGTAACTCTCGCATTGGTTGCTGACGTTGTACGCCAGTATCGCGCCGATGGCGTTGGTATCGGTGGTGTCCACCGGTTCGGCCTTCTCGTCCAGCACCGCCTGCATCTGAGTCCCTTCGGGGAAGGCATACAGCGTCGACAGTTGACCGGCGGCTTTATCGCTCTTATACAGCACACGGTTCATCGCGTTCATCACGCGGGTACCGGCCTCGGTGAAATCCGAAGCCGCCGTGGTGGCATAGGAGAAATAGTAGGCATAACTGTTGGAGACCTGCGGACGGTTGGCGGCGTTCGGCTGGAACACCACGTCACCGCTGATCTTGACGCCGTAGGTATCTTCTACGAAGGTATCCAATTTTGGCGTACTGCAGGCCATGCTCGGGAAATACAGCAGATGCCGCTCGTACTTGTCACCGTTTTGCAACCACGTCCGCAAAGCGGTGATCTCGGCATCGGTGTAATCTTCTGCCGGCGCGGGGATGACCGCCATCCGGCTGTCCGCCGCGAAGGTGGCGGCGGTGGTGATATTCACCTGTTCTACGCGATAACCTTGCTGTTTGAGCAACGATTCCAGCACCGACACGGTGGGGGACTCCTCTTTGTGGCCGGTCAGGATGGTCACGGTGGTGTCCTTATCGGCGGTGACCGCGTGAATGTTGACCGCCAGCGTGTTTTCCACCATCGAGGTAATGGTCGGCAAGGAGTAATAATATTGATAATACGACTGCAGTTCGGTGATGCCGTAGTTGGTGTAATCCTCTGCCAGCGTCGTTACGCGGGTCAGTTCGCCGCAGGTGAACAGAATATCGCCGTCATCGGCGCCCAGTTTGGCCAATTCAGCGGCCGCGGTCGGGTCGGAGGCGAGGTCGATGTATTTGACCGTCACTTTGCCGTTCGATAACCGCGTAAAGTCCGCCAGCGCGGCATGCAACTGTTTATAGGTGTTGTCAAATTCCTCAATACCGATCTGGGGACTAGACAGTTCGCTCTCCGGCATACAAACGGTGACCGTCACCTCTTTGTCGATGCCCTTCACAAACGCCTCAGCCTCGTCGCTCAAGGTGTACAGACCGATGGCAGAAGTATCCAGCGTCATCGGGAACTTCTTTTCCACCAGCCCCACCACGACGTTCAAGAGGATGATCGCCGCCACCACGATCACGGTCAGCGCCGTGGCGATCGATCCGGCCTTCAGTCGGCGGGGATCAAACGGCTTTTTCTCCTGCTTGGCGGATTTGGGGGTAGTTTTTGGTTCTTCTGCCAGCACTTCATCCAGCAGTTCTTGGCGGTCGGAGGTCTCCACCTCGACCTGCGGTTGTTCTTCAAACAACTCGTTGTCCTTTTCGTTTTCCAAAGCCATGGTGTCGTCCTCCTTTCTTATTTCCATTTACGGCTGTCCAGCACCCGCACGGCGAGGAACAGGAACAGCGCTTGCATCGAGAGAAAATACAAAACGTTGCCGACCGAGATCTGACCGGCAACAAACGCATTGTAGCGGATGTTGACCGAGACGAATTCCACCGCCGTCGCCAGCCAAGTGGCCGACGAGAACAGAGCGGCCAGACCGTCGAGCATCATCAGTACGTAGGAAAAAGCAAAGGTGCAAAGGGCGGCGATAAACTGGCTTTCGGTGAGGGTGGAGAAGAACAGACCCGCCGCGATGAGGTTGCCGCCCAGCAACAACAGACCCAGCCAGTTGCCCAAAATGCTCGCCCACGCGGGGGTGGCGCCAAACATCGCCATCACCACCGCTAAGATCAGCGTGATGCTGATACCCAGTGCGAACACCACCAGCGCCGCCAGATACTTGCCCATCACGACGCCGGTGAGGCTGACCGGTGCGGTCAGCAACGCCTGATCGGTCTTGTTGCGGCGATCGTCGGCAAACAACCGCATGGAGAGGATCGGGATGACCAGCAACAGCGAGACGGTGTACAGAATGCTAAACACACCCGCCATCGAGGTCGATTGATACAAAACGTTGTCGTTATAGAAAAACAGACCGGCGAAGAAGAACAGCAGCGCCCACACGAAATACGCGATAGGGCCGGTGAACATCGCCTTGAATTCCCGCTTAAAAACAGCGATCATTTGCGGTTGCCTCCTTTCGTGCCGGCGGCCAGCGACGGCGCCTGAATGAGGGAGGTAAAGATATCCTCCAGCGTGCGGTCGGCGGTCTTAAGGCTGAGAAGCGGCCACTTGCGGGTCGCCAACCGGTTAAACAACTCCGCACGGACGTCTGCGCCGTCGACCTGCTCGATGAGGTAGTCAAACGAGCCGGGCTCTTTGCTGCCCAGCGAGGTCACCTTCTTGACCCCGCGAATCTTGGCGATGAGGTCGGTCACCGACTCTTCCGCGCCGGCGATGCGGGCGGTGAGGTGATGGCTGGAGGAATACTGACGGGTCAGTTCCTCCGGCGTGGCGTCAGCGACGATCTTGCCGCCGTTGATGATGACCAGACGGTCGCACACCGCTTCCACTTCCGGCAGGATGTGGGAGGACAAAATGACCGTGTGGTACTTGCCCAGCGACTTGATGAGCGAGCGGATCTCAATGATCTGCATCGGATCCAAACCAACCGTCGGCTCGTCTAAGATCAATACCGGCGGATTGCCAATCAGCGCCTGCGCGATACCGACGCGCTGACGGTAGCCTTTGGACAGGTTCTTGATGAGCCGCCCAAACACGCCCTCCAACTTGACGACGCGGCAGATCTCCTCAATGTGCTGTGCGCGCGGCAACTTACATTTTTTGAGATCGTACATAAAATTCAGATACTCGCGCACCGTCATATCCGGATACAACGGCGGCAGTTCCGGCAGATAACCGATGCTCGCTTTGGCGGCGTTGGCATCGGTCAAAATGTCGTGACCGTTGACGGTCACCACGCCGTCGGACGACGACAGATAGCCGGTCAGAATGTTCATCGTGGTGGATTTACCGGCACCGTTCGGACCGAGAAAACCGATGATCTCGCCTTCCTTGACCGAAAAGCTGATGTTATCCACCGCCGTGTGCGTTCCGTACCGTTTGGTCAGATTTTTGACCTCGATCATAGTGGAATGCCTCCCTTTATGTGAATAAAAATATTAACCAAAAATTACCCCGCAAAAACGGTTTGAACCAGCCAGCAGACACCGTAGATGACCGGTTGATGGGCTACGTAGATCCAAATGCTGTGCCGACCGATCCACGAAAGCCAATCGGCGCGTTTCTTATACATAAACCGCGGGAAACGCCCTTCGCTCGCCCACCGTCCAAGCACCGTGCCAAACAGAAACACAAACAGCCACGGCAACAGCGGAAAGTAATCCGCGCCAAACGCCGGCGAAAGCCCCAGCGGCATCAGCCATTTGATCGAGGCAACCGATTGGGGGATATCCCAGATAAACAAACCGGGGATACCGATATAGGTGCCGCCCCAGCGCCCGAGATCCCACGTCATCACCGCCAGCGCCGCCCACAGCGGCAACGCCAGCAGAGCGGGTATTTTGTTCAGCGCCCGCGCCGAGCCGGCATACAGCAGAATACAGACGGCCAGACAATGCAGTACACCAAACCAGATCATACTGTCCGGCATCACAAAGTACAATACCGCCGACATGGCCACCGCCACGCCCGCCAATTTCAAGCCACGTTGCCAGTTGCTGTGGGAGAGATGGCAGGAAATGCCGCAGATAAGAATAAACAACGCGGCGCCGATCTCATGCAGGTAATTCGATATCCAGTTAAAGCCATCCCACGCCCAACGCGTGTTAAACACCAAACCGATGGTGTAGAGGGCGTGGTGTACCACCATCCCCAGCACCAACAGACCGCGCAGTTCATCCATCGTATGGATGCGGGTCTTGGCGTATTTCTTTTTCATAAAACTACCCCTTATTTTCCAACACAGAAACGCGCGAACACTTCGTTGACTACCGACTCGGAGGCTCTCTCGCCGGTCAGTTCCTGCAACGCCGCAATCGCGGCGTCAATGCTTACCGCGGCGGCGTCGATCGCCAAGCCGCTTGCCAACGCCTCCCGCGCCTCTTTCACCGCTTCCAACGCACGGCGGACGCCGTCCCGCTGTCGCTCGGTGGTGAGAATACCGGCGTTTTCATCCAACCCCGCCAAGCCGGTGATCTCGGCAATGACCGCGGTCAGGGTATCCACCCCTTCGCCGGTCTTAGCAGAGAGGGGGACAATATGGGAAATGTGCTGTTCCAGCAGGCGCACCTCCGCCTTTGGCGGCTGGTCGGCTTTGTTGAGGATGGCGACGGTGTGATCGCCGCTCACCTCGGCCGCCAACGCCAGATCGTCGTCGTTCAGCGGGCGGGAACCGTCGAACACCGCCAGTATGAGGGCCGCCCCTTTCATCCGATCGCGGGCACGGCGAATGCCGATGGCTTCGACCTCTTCGTCGGTCTCGCGGATGCCGGCGGTGTCCGACAGCCGCAAAACGAGATCGCCGACCCGCACCGAGTCCTCCACGATATCGCGGGTGGTGCCCGCCTGCGCGGTCACGATGCTTCGCTCGGTGCCGGACAGTCGGTTCATCAGGGTGGACTTGCCTACGTTCGGGGTACCGACGATGACGGTGTCGATCCCTTCCTGCAACATCCGCCCCGCATCAAAGGTGTGCAACAGTGCGGAAAGTGCCTTCTCCGCTTCGGCCAGCGTACCGTCCAAAACAAGGGGGGACAATTCGGGAATATCGTCATCGGGATAATCGACGTAAGCGGCGTTTTGTGCCGCCACCGCCAACAGGTTGGCTTTGATCTGTTCGGTGCGGCGGAAGATACTGCCTTCCCGCGCCGCCAAGGCGGCACGCGCCGCCAAGGCACCGCCCGCCCCGATAAGGTCCATCACGGCGTCGGCGCCGGTGAGGTCCATTTTGCCGTTTAAGAAAGCGCGCTTGGTAAACTCGCCTGCCTCGGCGGGAATGGCACCTGCCTCGATGCAAGCCCGTAAACACCGCCGCAGTAGGTACAACCCGCCGTGGCAACTCAACTCCACCACGTTTTCGCCGGTGTAACTGTGCGGTGCGCGGAAGACCAATGCCACGCAGTCGTCGACGTCGCCTTCCGCATCGTAAACGTGCCCGTACAAGGCGGTATATCCCGCCTGTGCCGACAGCGTCTTGTTGCCGGCCAGCGGACGGAAGACCTTGTCCGCCACCGCGATGGCATCCTCGCCCGATAACCGGATGACGCCGATACCGGCGGCCGCCGGCGGTGTGGCAATAGCGGCAATGACCGTTGACATACGCTTCCCCCTTTCTAAAAACGCTTAACTATTTTATATTACCATATCTTTATAAAAAGTGCAAGCGGGGGGATGCGAGAATATTGTAGAAAGCGAAGTTTAAAGGAACATAAAAAAACATCCCGTCACAGCGAGTGACGGGATGAAAAGGGGTTTGGCTTACGCTTTGTACTTTTTGCGGAGGATCATCATGATGCCGAAGAGGGCAACCAAGCAGATCGGCAGCACGACGACGGCGGTCCAGATGCCGAGCAGACCCTGCAACGCACCGCAGAGGATATAACCGGCGAAGGAGACGCCGGCCACCAGCATCGCGTACGGCATCTGGGTGTTGACGTGGGCGATGTGATCGCACTGCGCACCCGCCGAGGACATAATGGTGGTATCCGAGATGGGGGAGCAATGGTCACCGCACACCGCACCGGCCATGCAGGCGGCGATGGAGATGATCAGCAGAGCCGAGTTGCCGGAGGAGGCAAACGGCAACGCCGCCACGATGGGGAGCAGGATGCCCATCGTACCCCAAGAGGTACCGGTGGCAAACGCAATCCCGAGCGCCAGCAGGAACAAAATGGCGGGGATAATGAAGCCGAAGGTGTTGACCACTTCCGCCGTGAGGATGGATTCGAGGAAGGTGGTGGCGCCCAGCGCGTCCACAAAGCCCTTGAGCGTCCAAGCGAAGGTGAGGATGACAATGGCGGGGACCATCGCCTTAAAGCCTTCCGGCAGGCATTCGGTAAACGCGGTCAGTTTGATGACGCGGCGGATCATATAGAAGATGAAGGTGAATACCAACGCCACACAGCCGCCCAGCACCAGACCGAGACCGGCCGAGCAATCCGAGAAGGCGGTGACGATATTCATAAAGTTGGCGGAATCCGGCGTGAACATACCGCCGGTATACAGCAGACCGGCAATGCAAGCCACGATCAGCACCACGATGGGGAGCACCAGATCGATGACGCGGCCGCGGGTGTCTTCCTCTTTCTCTTCGGTCTCGGCCGCCAGTTCGCGGAGGGTCTCTTCCGCCTTGCGCATCGGGCCGAAATCGAGATTAAAGGCGATGAGCATCAACACCATCGCCAGCGTCAGCAACGCGTACAGGTTGTAAGGGATGGCTTGCAGGAACATCGAGAAACCGTCGATGGAAGTGTCCACACCGTCCAGCGAGGAGGTGACCGCCGCCGCCCACGAAGAAACCGGCGCGATGATGCAGATCGGCGCCGCGGTGGCGTCGATGATATACGAGAGTTTCTCGCGGGAGATCTTGTGCTTGTCGGTGACCGGACGCATCACGCTGCCGACCGTCAGGCAGTTGAAGTAGTCGTCGACGAAGATGAGCACGCCCAGCGCCATCGTCGCAAGCAACGCACCGCGACGGCTCTTGATGCGTCTGGCCGCCCAACGGCCGAACGCCGCACTGCCGCCGGCTTTGTTCATCAACGCCACCAGCATACCCAGCATAACGAGGAAGATGACGATCATCAGATCCATATTGGCGATCATCACGCTGAAGATGCCGGTCTCTTCGCCGGCGAGAGTATTGATCACGTTAAATTCGTTGAGGAACAGACTGCCGCAAAGAATACCGATAAACAGCGACAGATAGACCTCTTTGGTGATCAGCGCCAGACCGATGGCGATGATCGGCGGGACCAAGGCCCAAAAGGTATCTTGGAACATAAGTTGACTCTCCTTTTTCCGTCCCCTTGCGGGAGACTTCATTACTTTAACGCGATTATACTATAAATATACCTAAAATGTCAAGACAATCTTCGACATCTGTCGTCTTGATACCCGCAAATTTCTTGCAAAAACCCATTGTGGGTTTGCCTTTATTATGGTATAATAAACTGTAAATCATCAAAAAGGAGAGAGGACAGATGGCCCAATGCTTACCGGCGACCCGTGCCGAAATGGATGCCTGCGGCTGGGCACAGCCGGATTTTGTGTACGTCATCGGTGATGCCTACGTCGATCACCCGACCTTTGGTCCGGCCATCATTTCGCGTGTGCTGGAGGAGGCGGGCTTCCGCGTGGCGATACTGGCTCAGCCGGATTTCCGCTCGGCGTCGTCGATGACCGTCTACGGCCGTCCTCGCCTCGGCTTTTTGGTCTGCGGCGGCAACATCGACTCGATGGTTGCGCATTATACCGTTGCCAAACACCGCCGCCACAGCGACTACTACTCTCCCGCCGGCAAGGCGGGACTTCGTCCCGATCGCGCGGTCAGCGTTTATTGCCGCCTGATCCGTGAGGCGTACGGGGCGGATATGCCCCTCATTATCGGCGGTCTGGAAGCGTCGCTTCGCCGCTTTGCACATTACGACTATTGGTCGGACTCGCTGATGCCGAGCATCCTGCTTGATTCGGATGCCGACCTGCTCATCTATGGGATGGGCGAACGCGCTGTCCGGCGGGTGGCGGAACTGCTGAATAAGGGGGTGCCGGTCGGCAGTATCCGCGACGTGCGCGGTACCTGCTATCTCACCGATCCGGCGGACAAGCCGCATTTTGAGACGGTGGAGGGATACCCCTTTGCCCGCCTGCAGAAGAACAAAAAATTGGTTGCCGAGGCGTTTGCCGCCCAGTACAAAGAACAAGACGCTATCCGCGGTCGGGCGGTGACCGAATACTACGGCGATCGCAAACTGGTGCAAAACCCGCCTCAACCGCCGCTGGAACAGGCGGAACTGGACCATTTGTACGAACTGCCGTACACCCGCAACTGGCATCCGATGTACGACACGCAGGGCGGCGTTCCGGCTATCGCGGAGGTCAAATTCTCCATCACCCACAACCGCGGTTGTTTCGGCAACTGCAATTTCTGCGCCATCACCTTCCACCAAGGCAGTGCGGTGCGCGCCCGATCGATCGACTCGGTGGTCAAGGAAGCGGAACTCATCGCTTCGATGCCGGATTTCAAGGGTTATATCCACGACGTCGGCGGCCCGACCGCCAACTTCCGCCGTCCCGCCTGCGACCGCCAACTGACCGAAGGCACCTGCAAAAATCGCAAATGCCTTACCCCGAAACCTTGCCCCAATCTGGTGGCGGATCACAGCGAATACATCGAACTGTTACAGCGCGTGGAAGCGGTCAAAGGGGTCAAGAAAGTGTTTATCCGCTCCGGTATCCGCTACGATTACCTGCTGGCCGATCGGGACGACCGCTTTTTCCGCAAACTGGTGCGCGACCACGTCAGCGGTCAGTTGAAGGTGGCGCCCGAACACGTGTGTGACGCGGTGCTTTCCAAGATGGGTAAACCGCCGGTGGCGGTGTACGACGCTTTCAAAAAGAAATTCTTCGCGCTGTCCAAGGCCTGCGGCAAGGAACAGTATCTGGTACCTTACCTGATCTCCTCTCACCCCGGCTCGACCTTGAAAGAGGCGGTGGCACTGGCGGAGTATCTCCATCGCCACGACTATTCGCCCGAGCAGGTACAGGATTTCTATCCCACCCCCGGCACCGCCTCGACCGTGATGTACTACACCGGCATCGACCCGTTTACCATGCAACCGGTAACGGTGGTGACCGACCTGCACGAAAAGGCGTTACAGCGGGCGTTACTGCAATGGAAAAATCCGAAAAACGCCGACCTCGTCCGCGAAGCGTTACGCAAAGCGGGACGGGAAGACCTCATCGGCAACGACAAAAAATGCCTCATCCGTCCTCGTTCCGGCGGCCGTCCGCCGCAAAAAACGGTACGCGGCAAACCGCAAGGCCGCCCGTCGCGTAGCCGCTCGTTTGGCAAGGAATACGCCCCCAAACGGCGAAAATGATGTACTTATAGGATAAATCGGATCAAATTATACCTTTGGTATTTTTGTTTCTGAATTTCTGTGTAGGAATTTTACAGAATGTTCAAAGAAAAGACAAAGAGGTTTGCTACAATGAGATTGCTAAAATGGAAACCGTGGATCGTTTTGCTGGCCATCCTATTGCTTGGAAGCGGCTGTGCGGGTGTGTTTTCACCGGTAGAAGATACCGATGCGACCACGACGTCGACCGCCACCACGACCACGACCGTTAAGCGTGCCGAGTACAAGGATCTGTTGCTGTCGCTCGGTGCGGTGACCGGCGGGGAGGGTGAGACGGTGGAACTGCCGCTGAACGTGTCGGCAGAGGGGTATCTGGTCAACGCCGATCTGGTGTTGCGGTACGACCCGACCTTGCTCAAACCGGTGGTAGACGAGGATGGTTCTTGTGCGACCGCCGACCAATGGTCCGGCGGGTTGTGGAGTGCCGAGGTGGAAGCCGGTTGCGTCAAATTGATGTTGGCAACCGCCGGAGACGGCACCCGCGAGGCACAAAAACTGTGCACCGTGCGTTTTAAGGTGTTGGCCGCCGAAACGGCGACCGTCACGCTGGAGGCCACCGCGGTGGGCAGTTGCCAACCGGGGGATGCCGGTGCGGATGTGTTGGCCGCCGAATTGGTGCAACTGGCGGACGGAACGGTTAATTGAAATGAGGGAACGATATGTTGGAACTCCGTAATATTTGCAAGGATTACGTCACCGGAACCGAGATCGTCCACGCGCTATGCGAGGTGGACATCGTGTTCCGTCCGTGCGAGTTTGTGTCGGTGCTGGGCCCGTCGGGTTGCGGCAAGACGACCTTGCTCAATCTCATCGGCGGTCTGGATCAGTACACCAGCGGTGATCTGGTCATCAACGGCCGCTCGACCAAGCACTTCAAGTCCCGCGATTGGGATACCTACCGCAACCATACGGTCGGTTTTGTGTTTCAGAGTTACAACCTGATCCCGCACCAATCGGTGCTGGCTAACGTGGAACTGGCGCTGACCCTGTCGGGCGTGTCCAAGGCGGAACGCCGCCGTCGCGCCAAGGAAGCGCTGGAGAAGGTGGGGCTGGGCGATCAACTCAACAAGCGTCCCAACCAGATGTCCGGCGGTCAGATGCAGCGAGTGGCGATCGCCCGTGCGCTGGTCAACGATCCGGATATCCTGCTGGCGGACGAGCCGACCGGTGCGTTGGATTCCACCACCAGCGTCCAGATCATGGAACTGCTCAAGGAGATCGCCGCCACGCGGTTGGTGGTGATGGTCACCCACAACCCCGAACTCGCGGATACCTATTCCACCCGCATCATCCGTCTGCTGGACGGTCGGGTGCAATCGGACAGCAACCCGTACCGGCCGGAGCCGGTGGCGGAGGAAAAACCGGTCGTTGAGAAAGCGAAGAAGGAGCGCAAGACCTCGATGTCCTTCTTCACGGCGTTTGCGCTGTCGATGCGCAACCTGCTGACCAAAAAGACCCGCACCGCGCTGGTGAGTTTCGCCGGTTCGATCGGTATCATCGGTATTGCACTGATTTTGGCGCTGTCCACCGGTATCAATAACTATATCAACGACGTCCAGCGGGACACGCTGTCTTCTTATCCCGTCTCGTTGCAGGCGGAACAGACGGATATGACCGCCTTGATGTCGGCGATGATGTCGGCGCAGGAGGGGGAGGAACACGACCTCGATGCGGTGTATTCCTCGTCGGTGCTGGATGATCTGCTCAATGCGATGACCCAGACCGATAAAGCCACCAACAATCTGGCGGCGTTTAAGGATTATCTGGAAAGCGACAAGGTCACCGACGAACAGAAGGCGGCTATCCGCGCCATCCACTACGGCTATGACCTGCGGATGAACGTCTTTACCAAGGACGTCAACGGCGACGTGGTCAAATCCGATATGATGGAAATGATGCAGTCGGCGATGGGCGAACTGTACGGTATGAGCGATGCCGGCGTCGGCAATATGCAAAATATAATGAGTATGACCGGTATGGATATGATGGCCGGTTTTGACGTCTGGCAGGAGATGCTGGGCGGTGAAGACGGCGAACTGGTCTCGGAGATGGTCAAGGAACAGTACGAGGTCATCGCCGGTAACTGGCCGTCCGCGTACAACGAGGTGATGCTGGTCGTCAACAGCAACAACGAGATCAGCGACCTCTGCCTCTATGCCCTTGGTCTCGTCTCCGAAGAGGAGATCCAAGAGGTGCTCTCCGCCACCTTAAACGGCGAAGAGATCGAATCTCAGCAAATGCGCTGGACCTACGAGGAACTGATGGCCAAGGAGTTCCGTTTGGTGCTCGGTTCGTCCTATTATCAGCAGTTGCCGACCGGTCAATGGCACGATATCACCGTGGCAACGGACGGCACCACCAACCAAGACGGCCTCAAATTCCTGTACGACAAAGGCATTCCGCTGAAAGTGACCGGTATTCTCCGCCCGACCGAGGATGCCTCTGCCGCGATGCTCAACGGCACGGTGGTGTACACCACCGCTCTGACCGATCACGTCATCGCGGAGGGTCTGAAGAGCGAAGCGGTGAAACAGCAGTTGGAAAAGCCGGAAGTGGACGTGCTGACCGGCCTGCCTTTCCCGACGGAAGAAAAGGATCTGACCGCCGCCACGATGCGTGAGCGGTTGATCAACCACATCAAGGGTCTGCTGCCGATGGAAAAAGCGCAGTGGTATGCCACGTTGCAGGCGTACGTGTCGGAGGAAGATCTGCAAAAGCAGGTCAACGCACAGATGCAGATGATGGATGCGGAAGCCCGCAAGTCGATGCTGACGCAGGCGTTTACCCAAAGCACCGGTATGCCGGCGGAAGAGATCGCCGACTACCTTGCGGAACTGACCGAAGAGGAGATCAACACCTACACGGCGCAGGTGCTGACCGAGGCGACCCGTATGCAGATCGCCGGTCAGGTCGCGCAGGCGTTGGCTAACGTGCCGGTGGACCAGCAGGCGCTGTTGCTGGAAGCGGAATTGCCGCAACTGGACGATACCCGCACGGAATGGCTGTACAATGAAAAGAAGGACGATCTGTTCTCCGAATCCACCTATAAAGATAATCTCTTGGCACTGGGGTACGTGGATACCGAATCCCCCGCAAGCATCAATCTGTATGCCAATACCTTCGAGGATAAAGACGTCATCACCGGCATCATTGCCGATTATAACGAGGGCAAGGGAGAGGATGACCGCATCAGTTACACCGACTATATGGCGATGCTGATGTCCTCGGTCACCACCATTATCAATGCGATTTCGTACGTATTGGTGGCGTTTGTGTCCATTTCGCTGGTGGTGTCTTCCATTATGATCGGTATCATCACCTATATCTCGGTTCTGGAACGCACCAAGGAGATCGGTATTCTCCGCGCTATCGGCGCATCCAAACGGGATATCTCCCGTGTGTTCAATGCCGAAACGCTGATCGTCGGTCTGGGTGCCGGCGTGATGGGTATCGGCGTGTCGATGTTGCTGTGTATCCCCATCAACCTCATCGTACGGGCGCTGACCGGCATTCCGGAACTGACCGCGCTGGTGCCGTGGCAAGCGGCGATCGTGCTGGTGGTCATCAGTATGGTGCTGACCCTCATCGCCGGTGTCATCCCGTCCCGTCTGGCGGCGAAGAAAGATCCGGTCGTCGCCCTGCGTACCGAATAAGGAAAAAAGTCCCGCTCGGCGGGACTTTTTTCTTGCAACCAAGCGGAAAATATGGTATTTTAAAGGAAAGAAACCCGACGGAGTGATGAGTATGGAATGGAAACATTTTAAAAGCGGTAGCGACATTCGCGGTGTGGCGCTGGAAAACGATCGCGGCGAGGCGGTGGATCTCACTCCGGCGGCGGTCGAGCGGATGGCGCGCGCTTTTGCGGCGTGGCTGGCAGACCGCACCGGCCGTCCGGCTACGGACTTGACGGTGGCACTCGGACGGGACAGCCGTCTTTCCGGCCCGCGTATGGCAGAAGACGTTATCCGCGGTCTGACCGCCGGCGGTGTGTCTGTGAAAAACTGCGGGATGGCGTCAACGCCGGCCATGTTTATGACCACCGTCGATCTCGGTGTGGACGGGGCAATACAAATTACCGCCAGCCACCATCCCTACCATCGAAACGGTCTGAAATTTTTCCTGCCAACCGGCGGTCTGGAAGGGGCGGATATCGCCGCTTTGCTGGCGCTTTGTGAGACCGGAAACCTGCCGGATGCCGCCGTCTGCGGCGGTGTGGAGGCGGTCGACTATATGGCAACCTACTGTGCCCGCCTGCGCGATCTGATCAAGCAGGGCGTTAACGCCGCCGACTACGAACATCCGCTGGCCGGCTACAAGATCGTGGTGGATGCCGGCAACGGCGCCGGCGGTTTCTATGCTACCGACGTATTGGCGCCGCTCGGCGCGGACGTACGCGGCAGCCGCTATCTGGAACCGGACGGCCGTTTCCCAAATCATACCCCCAATCCCGAAAATGCGGCGGCGATGGCCAGTATCCGTGAGGCGACCTTGGCGGCGGGGGCGCATCTCGGCGTCATCTTCGATACCGACGTCGACCGCGCCGGCTGTGTGGACGCGCACGGGGAGGAAATCAACCGCAACCGCTTGGTGGCGCTCGCGTCCGCCATTGCGTTGGAGGGTCATCCCGACGGCTGGGTGGTCACCGATTCCATCACCTCGGACGGACTGAAGACGTTTATCGAGCAAACGCTCGGCGGTCACCACCGCCGGTTTAAACGCGGCTACCGCAACGTCATTAATGAGGCCCAGCGGCTGTGTGCCGAAGGCAAGGATGCGCCGCTGGCGATCGAGACCTCCGGTCACGCCGCCTTGCGGGACAACTATTTCCTCGATGACGGCGCCTACCTCATCACCCGCATCATCATCAAACTGGCACAAGGTTTCCCGCCCGAAAAACTCATTGCGGGTCTGGCTGAGCCGGCGGAAGCGATCGAGGTGCGCTACGCCATCACCGACCCGCAATTCAAGGCGTACGGTGAGCAGGTGTTGGCGGACTTGGAACAATACGCGCTGACGCAAGGATGGACGGTCGCAGAGGACAGTTGCGAGGGCGTCCGTATCGCGTTTCCTGCCGAGGCGGGGGACGGTTGGGCGCTGTTGCGCTTGAGCGTACACGATCCGGTGATGCCGCTGAACGTGGAGAGTAACCGCGAGGGCGGCTGTGACCGTATTCTCGATCGGCTGTTGCCGTTTATTTCGCAACAGACAGCACTGAAAAGGGGGTAATTTTTTGGAAGACTGGACCGAATTGACCGTAACGGTACCGACCGCGCAGGCGGATGTGGCGACCGATATCGCCAATATGGTGGTACCGTACGGCGTGTATATTGAGGATTACAGCCATTTAGAGGAGGAAGCGTGGGAGATCGCCCATATCGACCTCATCGACGAAGACTTGCTGGCACGCGATCGCACCAAGGCGATCATCCATCTGTATATCAGCCCCGAAAATTCGCCGGCCGAGGCGCTGGCATTTTTGTCCGAGCGGCTGACCGCCGAAGGTATTGCCCACGAATTGGGCAGTAACACGGTGCGGGAGGATGATTGGGCGAACAACTGGAAAAAATACTTTAAGCCGTTGCCGGTGGGGGACAAACTGATCATCAGCCCCACGTGGGAACCGGCCACCGAGACGGGGAATCGGGCGGTGCTGTCTATCGATCCCGGTATGGCGTTTGGCACCGGTGGTCACGATACCACTCGTTTGGTGCTGGAAACGCTGGAACGCTATATTACCCCCGATGCCACCGTGCTGGACGTCGGATGCGGCAGTGGCATTCTGTCCATCGCCGCGCTGTTGCTCGGTGCCGAGAGTGCCGTCGGCGTGGATATCGACCCGCTGGCGGTGCGTACGGCGGTGGAAAACGGCGCGTTAAACGGCTTTGCGCCGCCCCGTTATCGGATGATGCAAGGCGACCTTGCTACCGCGGTAGAAGGTCGGTATTCGGTGGTGGTTGCCAACATCGTGGCAGACGCGATCATTCTGCTTTCTAAAGATGCTTCCCGTTTTATGGCGGAGGACGGCGTGTATATCGTGTCCGGCATCATCGACACCCGTGAAGCGGACGTGCTGTCTGCGTTGGAGGCCTGCGGGCTGACCGTTTGTGAACGTATGGAATCCAACGGTTGGCTGTGCATGGTATGCAAGCGATGAGCGGGCGGTTGACGCTGGTGGGGACTCCTATCGGCAATCTGTCGGATTTTTCGCCACGGGCGATCGAGGCGTTGCAAAACGCCGACGTCATTGCCGCCGAGGATACCCGTGTGACCCTCAAACTGCTCAACCATTTCGGTATCAAAAAACCGCTGGTCAGTTACTTTGAGCATAACAAGCAACTACGCGCCGAGCCGCTGTTGCAGCGGTTGGAAGCGGGAGAGCAAGTGGTGTTGGTCTCGGATGCGGGGATGCCCGCTATTTCCGATCCGGGGGAGGATCTGGTAAATGAATGCCACCGCCGCGGGATAGCGGTCGGCGTGGTACCGTCTGCCACCGCGATGGCGACCGCCGTGGCGGTCTCCGGTTTGCCGAGCGGCCGCTTTACCTTTGAAGGCTTTTTGAGCGTCACCACCCGCACCCGTCGGGAACACCTCGATTCGTTGCGGAACGAACGCCGCACGATGGTGTTTTACGAAGCCCCGCACAAACTGTTGCGGACGCTGGAAGATTTGGCGGATACCTTTGGGCAGGACCGCCCGATCACGGTGGTGAGGGAACTGACCAAACTGCACGAAGAAATTTTGCCGACCACGTTGGGCGGCGCTTTGGCGCATTTCCAACAAACTCCCCCCAAGGGCGAGTTCGTGCTGGTGGTCGGCGGTGCGGCGGAGGAACAGCCGCAGGAGATCTCCTTGGAAGAAGCGGTCGAGCGTGCCCGTGGGTATATGGACGAGGGGATGCGTGCGGCGGATGCCGCCAAGCGGTCCGCTTTGGAGACCGGTTGCCGCAAGGGGGAGATCTACAAACATCTGGTAGGGAAGGAAGATTGAAATGCAAGTTATCGAATTGAGCGTTTTCAACCGTAACCTGATCACCATCGCCGTGTTGGCGTTGGCGTTTATTGCGTTGTATTTTTTCAGCCGCTACTCCAAGACCGAGAGCGAGCATCGCGCCGACCGCCTGCAAAAGCAGTATGCGAAAATGACGCCGGCATTGCTTGCTTCGGTGCCGGATGAGGAACTGGCCGAGGCGGTAGTGGCCAACGTGTTTGCCAAAATGAGCAAACAGCGCCCCGACCTGTACGTTGAACTGCCCCAGCAGACCCCCGGCCGCTGTGCGGTGACCGCCGCGTGGTTGGTCGACCGCGAACTGGACCAAAGCGATTTTGAAACGCTGTTTGCGTCTGCCTGCGGACCGTTGGCGGAGTTGGCGGCGGACGGTCTTGACCGCCTGCAGGCGCCTTCTGCCGCGGCGGCGATCCGTGCGGCGTTGGTGGCGGAGACGGAGGAAGTCCGCGCCAACTGTCACGCCGACTACGTCGAGGCGCGTGAGCAGGAAGATATCCCGCAGAAATTGATCGATTACATCCGCGATAATGCCGATGAGTTCACCGACAGCGAGGAGGAATGACCGTGCCATTTTCGAAACTGTATGCCGACTGCCGTGCCTTCGGTTGGAAGGTCAACGAGGAAGCCGGTACGCTGGACGGTCTGACCGCTTCCGGCGTGGCGTTTCGCGCGTTGCCGCCGCAGGATACCGTCAAACTGGCGGTGCGGATGGCGGATAAAAAATGCGCCAAGTTGCAGGCGTTGTTGGCCGAAAATCCCGCTTTTGCCGATCTGACGGTCATCCCGACCGACAACGGCATCAAACTGCATTTTTCGATGGCCGGCATCACCGCCGAAGCACTCAAGGACGTCGTCACCACCGCCGCCGACCGCGGCGTGGAGCAGGCGGCCGCTTCCTTCACCGATAAATTGGAAAGCAACCGTGAACCGCTGAAAGCCTACCTGCGCGGGGCGGTCGGTGCGTTATTGGGAGCGCTGATCGGCGCGGTGCCGTGGATACTGGCGCAATGGCTACTCAGTTGGAATTTGTGGATGCTGGGGGCACTGGTCAGTATCGCATCGTTTTACGGCTACGCGTTTTTATGGGGTGCGCACACCACCCGCTTTGCGTTCGGCTCGGTCATCGTCTGCACCCTGCTGACAACGGTGGGGTATATTATCGGAAATTTCTTCCTCGGCGGCGGTTATGCGTATTTGTTGGAATACTGCACCGCCGAAGGGATAACGCTGACTTGGCAACTGACGTTGCAGTGGTTGGGATCGTGGTGCGGTTCCGACCTGCTGTTTAGTTTGGCTTGCTCAGCGGCGGCGCTGATTGCTATTCGCGGCCGCATCCTCGCCTACACCCACGAACACCTCTTCCTGCGAGGAAGAAGATAAAAAAAGCCCCCACATTTGTTCTCGACAAATGTGGGGGCTTTTCGTGGTGCCAAAGAGCGACTAAAAGTAGTGTGAATTACAAAGCAACTATAATCTGCTTTACTGTATTGTAGAAATATTCCAAACTCATCAGACGAAACTCTATGTCATCATCCGCTTCATCCTCGTCATATGCGATTGTAAATTCATTGGGGTGAATTTGTAACTCTACGAAATATTTTCCTTTGCGTGCTTGTACGGACACGCATTTATAATCACCAAGCCAATCAATGTGG
>JAFQQM010000018.1 GCA_017410585.1 Clostridia bacterium | reverse complement strand
TATCAAATATTATAAGAATGGAAAAGCTGTCTACGGATATCTTTATGGAAAGACCTATTCAGAGGCGAGAAAGAAGAAGGAAAATGCACTACGCGACAACGCCGAAGCATCTACCCAAAAAAGTGCTGAATTGTTTAATGATTTAATCAACTACTTTTTGCTTCAAAAGAAATATTGCGTAAAAGAATCAACTTATGCGCATTATTGCAATCTTGTAGATCGCCACATTAGAAATGAACTTGGTTCAGTGCAGCTTTATGACCTTACAGCGTATAAACTGCAAACCTTTACTGAAGCTCGTCTTCTTATTGATAAATACATTTATTTCTACAACCATCAGCGTATTCAAACAAAAACAAAACTGACCCCGCTGGAAAAACGAAGTCAGTTTGTTGCTTAAAATTTAATCTTTCTTACCACAGGGGGCTTTTTTGTGCCGTCCGCACAAAATGGGGCAGTTCGAAAGACAAGGTCTTTTTTAAACTAAAGGCGCTTCTTGTTGCAGAAGCAATCAATCGTTGAAAAAGGCATAGTTGTATGCTATAATGTACTTAATCCAAGAGACTATTAAAAAATAGGGGATGAACAGATGAAGCCAAATGACGCACGGCAAAATATCGCATTGGCAAAACGCACGAAGTGCTTTGCTTTATGTGCCCTTGTATTCTGTCTTATTTTCAGCTATTTTGGTTTGCGCCTGTTTATGGTGGAATCGCCGAGCGAATGGGAAAAAGCCACGATTACCGTTGCTGAAGTTCAACAGATTTCCTCAAGAATAAATCGCTGGCAAATTGTTGATACCACGGGGAAAATATATTTAGCGCATGAAACGGCTGCGATAATTAGTCAAGTTATTCCCGAAGAGGAATATCAAATTGCGTATTTACCAGGTCGTGATAACAATATTCGCGCTATGACCCAAGGGACGACCGTCATAATCGACTACAATCATAGCGTTTTGGTTCATTGTGAACGAAGCGTGTGGGATTGGTTGTTGGCCGGTTTTAGCTTGATTGGATTTTTGACAACGACCTTTTATATGATTCTGTATATCCGAAAGAACCTCCCACGGTGATATAATAATTGTAAGTGGTGAATGTCTGTGATTACTGAACTTGCTGAACAAACATATACTTTATCAATTCAGCTAAAAAAGTATAATAATAAAAAATTATTATTCCGAAAGAACCGCTTGTCTTTGGAAAAGGATATTTATCAAATACAAGCGCAAGTAGATGAAATCATTCGTCTTTTGAAAGGCAACCCAAACTATTCTGTTGAATATACGAACTTCGCCGTTTTTATGAGCAATCAGCTTAGAGAATGTATCATATTATTAACTAGAAAAGAATTAAATAAAGTGATTGGTTATGTTTGGGGATTCCATAATTTGCCCCGAGCGCTTTTCTCTGTGAATAATCCTATGCACATATCGACGTCGGTGGCTATGGAATATTATAAAACTTACTTAAAGCTAGATTGAAAATTTCGTTATGAACACCCGCACCAAACAAAAAAGACCTTGTCGCAAGACAAGGTCTTTTTTTTTACATTCTTATTTCCTGAGGATCAGTTTGGTCAGTTCGGTCGGGGGGACGATGACGCCATCTTTATAGACGCGCATATTGCCCGAAGCGATTTCATCGATGAGGATGACCTCGCCGTTATTGTAGCCGAATTCAAACTTGATATCCCACAGATCCAGACCCTTTTCCTTAAGATCGTCAGCGACGATCTTGGTGATCTTGAGGGTCTGCTCCTTCATGCTTTCAAACATCTCAAGCGTCATCACGCCCAGCGCCGCCAGACCTTCGCCGGTCACCAGCGGATCGCCCTTTTCGTCGTTTTTGAAGGTGCATTCCACGTAACCGCCGGGAAGCACGGTGCCGTCGGCGATGTACTCACCGTAGCGGCGGATGAAACTGCCGGTAGCGACCAGACGGCAGATGACTTCCAGACCGTGGCCGAACACCTTGCCGGGCAGCACTTCCATCGTCGCATTTTCAATGTCCGCCGACACGTAGTGCGTTTTGATACCGGCCGCTTTGAGCAGTTCAAAGTAGTGGATCGAGGTTTCCAGATTGGCTTTGCCGATGCCTTCAATGGTCAGGCCGACCGCGTTTTCGCCCGGATCGAACACACCGTCTTTGCCGGTGCAATCGTCCTTAAACTTCAGCATCACGTTGCCGTTGTCAAGAGAATAGACGTCCTTGGTTTTGCCTTCGTAGATTTTTTTCATAAAGACCCACTCCTTTATTAAGTTGCAAGAAAATTATAACACACAGATGTGCATTTGTATAGAGGAAATTTTGCATTTTTCTTGCAGAAATTCCAACCTTTATTTTTGATGTTTTTGGGAAATAGTAACAGTAAGGGGAGGGATGAGGATGTTTCGGCGGTTGTCAGAGCACGATGCTTACGGCCAAAACTACGCCGCTTTCGGCGTTATCCAAACCGGCAAACGGGAGATTTGCCTGATCGACAGCGGCGACCGTGCGGCAGGGGAGAGTGTTGCCGGATGGCTGAAGGAACGGGGTTGGCGGTTGGCGGCTATCTACCATACCCACGCCCACGCCGACCATATCGGCGGGAGTGCAACCTTGCAACAACAGACCGGTTGCAGGATATGGGCACCGGAGCGGGAATGTGACGCGGTCTGCGATCCACGGCAAAACGTGTCGATGCTGTATGGCGGCTATCCGCCGACCCTCTTGCGCGTGCCGTTGCTGATGGCAGAACCATCCGCCGCGAAGGTGCTGTCTGCCGCCCGATTACCGGAAGGATGGGAGGTGTTGCCGCTATCCGGTCATTCACCCGGTATGGTCGGTTATCGCACCGCCGACGGTAACGCCTATATTGCCGATTGTCTCTGCAGTCGGCAATTGTTGGAGCATTATCCGCTGACCTATATTTACGACGTGGCTGCTTACCTGCGTACGTTGGAGAAGGTCAAAGAGTGGGATGCCGCTCTGTTTGTGCCGGCTCACGCCGACCCGACGACCAATATCCGCCCGTTGGCGGAATATAATGCCGATACGGTCCACCGCAACGCCGAGCGGATCTGCGCTATCTGCCGCAAGCCGACCGGCTTTGACGATCTGCTGGCGGCGTTGCTTTCTGCCGGTGGGATGACTTTGACCGCCGCCCGCTATGCGCTGGTCGGCAGTACCTTGCGCAGTTATTTGTCTTGGCTGTGTGATCTTGGTCGGGTGCGCCCGTTGTTGATCGACTATCGCGTTCGCTGGGAAACCGTCAAATAAAAGCTGTTGACTCAAAGAGCCAACAGCTTTTCTGCATTTTGATGATAGATTTTCTGTTTGTCGTTTTCGCTCAGATCCAGCGATTCAATCAATCGCCTTTCCCAAGCGGGACGGTGCCACGGCATATCCGAGGCAAACAACAGCCGGTCGGGGGTCTGTTTATCCACGATCGCCTGCGCCATACTTTTGGCCATCGTACCGTGCCCGAAGGCGGTGTCGAACCATAAGTTGTCGATGCCGCACAGTTTCTGCAGTACCTCGTCACCACAGCACAAACCGCCCCAGTGAGCCGCCACCACCGGCGAGTCTATCCACGCCATCGCTCGCAACAGTTGATCGGGCATACAGTGGTAGGGCGGAGCAAACCCGTAATCCACGCCGGCATGAAATAATGTCACCAGCCCCAACTCGGCGATCTTCTTATAGATCGGTCTCATTTTCGGATCATCGACGAAAAATTTCTGATACTCGGGATGTAGTTTAACACCCTTTAATCCGGCGGCCTTGATGCGTTCCAATTCGATCAGCGCATCCGGCGCATCGGGATGCACCGATCCGAACGCCACGATGCGCGGGTTCTTGTCCATCTCAAAGGCGTAATCGTTGACCTTCGACTGCTGGTGCGGGTTAGTGGCAATGGACTGCACCACCGCCATCTCCACGCCGTCGGCATTCATTTCGGCCAGTAGTGAATCGACCGTTCCGTCCGTTTGCGGGCACAGACCGCCGGAAGCATCCGCCAACTTGCTGATCGCCGCCGCGGCGATCTTGGGCGGGAACGCGTGTGTATGGAAATCGATGAACATAGGTCTTGCATCTCCCTTCGCTTGTTATTTTAGCACACGGAAAACGGCGGTTTCAACCCCTAAAAATAAAAAAATCAACATGTCAAAAAAAATCGAAAAAATCCTTGTTCTGCCTCTTGACTTTAGCGCTTAAAAGTGCTAAACTGTATTACATATTTTAGCGGTGGAACGTGCCGCTTGAAAGAATAGGTGACAGTATGATTATTACCGATTTATTGGAACGCAATGCTCGCCTTTACGGCGGAGAAACCAGTCTGGTGGAGATCAATCCTTCCGAGGAACGCGATAAGGCAACGACTTGGTGGGATTTCAATTTGATCGAAAGCGCCAGTTCGGATGCGCCGTATCGCCGCGAGATCAGTTGGAAGGATTTTGATCGCCGTGCCAACCGCTTTGCCAACTTATTGCTCTCGCGTGGGCTGGCGAAGGGAACCAAGGTGGCCATCCTGCTGATGAACTGTTTGGAATGGTTGCCCATTTATTTCGGTATTTTAAAGGCAGGCTGTGTGGCGGTGCCGATGAACTTCCGTTACAGCAGTGATGAGATCAAGTATTGTCTGGAACTGGCCGATGTGGATGTGCTGGTATTTGGTCCGGAGTTTATCTCCCGTATGGATGCCATCGCCGGTGATCTGCCGACCGTCCGTCGGATGTTCTTTGTCGGTAAAGACGGTCCGGCGTATACGGAAGATTGCCTGCGGTTGATGAGCTTTTGTTCTTCCAACCCACCGCCGGTCGCTTTGACCGAGACGGATGATGCGGCAATCTACTTTTCCTCCGGTACTACCGGCTTCCCGAAAGCCATCCTTCATAACCACCGCGCGCTGTATTGCTCCTGTGAGACCGAACAGAACCACCATTCGCAATCCCGTGAGGACGTGTTTCTCTGCATCCCACCGCTGTATCATACCGGCGCGAAGATGCACTGGTTCGGATCCTTACTTTCCGGATCCAAAGCGGTGCTGTTGCGCGGTGTCAAGCCGGAATGGATCCTGCGGGCGGTGACCGAGGAACGTTGCACGATCGTTTGGTTGTTGGTGCCGTGGGCACAAGACCTCTTGGATGCGATCGATTCCGGCCGTGTGGACCTTAGCCAATACCGTCTGGACCAGTGGCGCTTGATGCACATCGGCGCACAGCCGGTCCCGCCGAGTTTGGTTCAACGCTGGCGTAAGGTGTTCCCGCATCACCAGTACGATACCAACTACGGTCTGTCGGAATCCATCGGCCCAGGTTGCGTTCACCTTGGCGTAGAGAATATCCACAAGGTCGGCGCTATCGGTAAACCGGGATACGGTTGGGAAGCCCGTATCGTAGACGATCAGGGCAACGACGTGGCAGACGGTGACGTCGGTGAACTCATCGTCAAGGGCGGCGGCGTGATGCAATGCTACTATAAAAACCCTGAAGCCACCGCCGAAGTGTTGAAAGGGGAATGGCTTTACACCGGTGATATGGCTCGCCGTGATGAAGATGGTTTCATCTTCCTTGTCGACCGGAAAAAGGACGTTGTCATCTCCGGCGGTGAAAACCTCTATCCCGTGCAGATCGAAGATTTCCTTCGTGCTTACGATAAGATCAAGGACGTCGCGGTCATCGGTCTGCCGGATGCCCGCCTCGGCGAAATTGCGGTGGCGATCATTGAGATCAAAGAGGGAATGACCTGCACCGAGGAAGAGATCGACGCTTTCTGCCAAGAACTTCCCCGTTATAAACGTCCCCGTAAGATCTTCTTCGATCGCGTTCCGCGTAACCCTACCGGCAAGATCGAAAAACCGGCGCTGCGTGAGAAGTACTGCCAAGGGCGTTTGGTGGAAGTACAGATCACCGGCTGACAAGCAAATACACTTTACATCCCGAAAGAAGGCATTATTATGGATTTGGTAATTAAGATCGGTATGCTCGTGGTATTTTTCGGCGTGATGATCGGCGTCGGATTCTATTGCCGCAAGCATTCTACCGACGTCGGCGGCTTTGTTCTCGGCGGCAGAAGTGTCGGGCCGTGGCTGACCGCCTTCGCGTACGGCACTTCGTATTTTTCCGCCGTCGTATTCGTCGGTTACGCCGGTCAGTTCGGCTGGAAATACGGCATTGCCGCTACGTGGGCGGGCATCGGTAACGCGCTGATCGGTTCGTTGCTGGCTTGGTGGATACTCGGACGACGCACCCGCGTGATGAGTCAGCATTTGGACAGTGCGACGATGCCGCAGTTTTTTGAAGGTCGCTTTGGCAGTAAGGCGCTGAAGTTGGCTGCTTCCGCCGTTATCTTCATCTTCCTGATTCCTTATACCGCTTCACTGTATAACGGTCTCAGCCGCCTCTTCGGTATGGCTTTTCATATTGACTACTCGCTGTGTGTTATCATTATGGCAATCTTGACCGGAATCTACGTCATTGCCGGCGGCTATATGGCGACCGCCATTAACGATTTTATTCAAGGAATCGTGATGCTTGTCGGTATCGTGGCGGTCATCGCCGCGGTGCTGAAGACTCAGGGCGGTTTGAGCGAGGCGATGAACGCGCTCTCGCAGGTGGTGGATCCCGCGGTTTCCGAAAACGCCGGTGCGTTTACCTCCTTCTTTGGTCCGGATCCCATTAACCTGCTCGGCGTGGTGCTGCTTACCAGCCTCGGAACGTGGGGACTTCCGCAGATGGTGCAGAAATTCTATGCCATCAAAAATGAGAAATCGATCAATAAGGGAATGATCATCTCCACGGTCTTTGCTTTGGTCGTTGCCGGCGGTTGCTACTTCCTCGGCGGTTTCGGGCGTCTGTTTGGCGACCGTGTGGATATCGCCAAGGACGGCTTCGACGCCATTATCCCGACTATGCTCTCCGACCTGTCGCCGGTGCTGATCGCCGTAGTGGTGGTGCTGGTCTTGTCCGCTTCCATGTCCACGCTTTCCTCGCTGGTGATGGCCTCCAGTTCGACGTTGACGTTGGATTTCATCAAAGGGACGATCGTCAAGGATCTCAGTGAAAAGAAGCAGTTGCTCATTATGCGGATCTTGATCGCGGTGTTTATTGCCATCTCGGTGGTCATTGCCATCCTGCAGTATAAATCCGGCCTTACCTTTATTGCCCAGTTGATGGGAGTGTCTTGGGGCGCCTTGGCGGGTGCATTCCTTGCTCCGTTCCTGTACGGCCTGTATTGGAAACGCACCACCGCGGCCTCGGTGTGGGTGTGCTTCGGTTTCTCCACGGTGGTGATGTTGGCCAACATTTTCGCCAAGCCGTATTTCCCGACGTTGTTGCAGTCTCCCATCAATGCCGGTGTGTTCTGTATGCTGGTGGGTCTGGTCATTGTGCCGGTCGTCAGTTTACTTACCAAACCGCCGAAAAAAGAACTTGTCGAAACCGTATTTTCGTGTTATGATAAGAAGGTAATCGTTTCGGCGGCCGATGCTATCGGCGAGCCGGTCACAACGGAGGTAAAGGAATGAAACAACTGATTTTAGGAAACGAAGCGGTTGCTCGCGGTCTGTATGAGGCCGGTTGCAGTTTCGTTTCAAGTTATCCGGGTACGCCCAGTACCGAGATCACCGAGGCGGTCGCCAAATATCCCGAGGTGTATGCCGAGTGGGCCCCCAACGAAAAGGTGGCGCTGGAGTCGGCTTTCGGTGCATCCCTTTCGGGTAAACGCAGTTTCTGCGGTATGAAGCACGTCGGCTTGAACGTGGCGGCCGATCCGCTGTTTACCATCGCTTATACCGGCGTGAATGCCGGTCTGATCATCGGCGTGGCGGACGATGCCGGTATGCATTCATCGCAAAATGAGCAGGATTCCCGTCACTATGCGATGGCGGCCAAGGTGCCGATGCTCGAACCGGCCGACTCCGCCGAGGCACTTGCCTTTACCAAACTGGCCTACGATCTGTCGGAGCAGTTTGACACGCCGGTGTTGCTGAAGATGTGCACCCGCGTATCCCACTCGCAAAGTGTCGTCGAGACCGGCGACCGTGTCGAGGTGGAAAAGGACTACGTCAAGGATATTCCGAAATACGTGATGATGCCCGGCAACGCCAAACGCCGCCATCCGGTGGTGGAGGCGAGAACGGCGGCTCTGGTCGAATATGCCGAGACCACGCCGATCAACCGCATTGAGGAAGGTAAGGAAAACACCTTTGGCTTCGTGACCTCTTCGACTTCGTATCAGTACATCAAAGAAGTTATGGGGGATCGCTACCCCGTGATGAAACTCGGTCTTATCTGGCCGTTGCCGGTGCAGAAACTTCGTGATTTTGCCGCCTCGGTGGAAACGCTGGTGATCGTGGAAGAGTTGGATGGCTTTATTGAAGCGCATTGCCGTAACCTCGGTATCGATTGTATCGGCAAGGATAAGTTCTCCAACATCGGCGAATTGAGCCAGAACTTGGTGGCCGATGCCCTCGGCGTCTCGCATGAGACCGGCGCTAAACTGGAGGAAAATATTCCGCCCCGTCCGCCGGTGATGTGCGCCGGCTGTCCGCACCGCGGCCTGTTCTACGTGTTGCAGAAGAACAAACTGACCGTGCTGGGCGATATCGGTTGCTACACGCTCGGCGCGGTAGCGCCGCTCAACGCGGTGGACAGCGTCATTTGTATGGGTGCCTCTGTCTCCGGCCTGCACGGTTTCACCAAGGCAGGGGAGGGCAAGTACGATAACAAGACGGTGGCGGTCATCGGTGACTCCACCTTTATGCATTCCGGCATCACCGGTCTGGTCAACATTGCGTACAACGAGTCCAACGCTACGGTCATTATCGTGGATAACTCCATCACCGGTATGACCGGTCACCAGCAAAATCCCACTACCGGTATCAACCTGAAGGGGGATCCCTGCACCAAGATCGATCTGGAGACGCTTTGCCGCTCGGTCGGTATCCGCCGTGTGACGGTGGTCGACCCGTATGATCTGGCAGAATGTGAGCGGGTCATCAAAGAAGAGGTCGCGGTAAACGAACCGTCGGTCATCATCTCCCGCCGCCCCTGCGCGTTGCTCAAGTCGGTCAAACATAACCCGCCGCTGTCGGTGGATACCGGCAAATGCGTCGGTTGCAAGATGTGTATGCGTATCGGTTGTCCGGCCATCAGCATCGTTGACGGTAAGGCCAAGGTGGATGCCACCTTGTGCGTCGGTTGCGGTGTCTGTGAGCAACTTTGCAAATTCGGTGCCCTGCAGGGCAAGAAGGAGGGTTGAGTATGGAAACCAAAAACGTGATGATCGTCGGCGTCGGCGGTCAGGGAAGTCTGTTGGCTTCCAAGTTACTCGGCCGTCTTCTCCTCGCACGTGGCTACGATATCAAGGTCTCCGAAGTCCACGGTATGAGTCAGCGCGGCGGTAGCGTCGTCACTTACGTCCGCTTCGGTGACAAGGTATATTCGCCGGTCATTGATAAGGGAGAGGCGGATTTTATCGTCTCTTTCGAACTGCTGGAAGCGGCTCGCTGGACGGAATTTTTAAAGCCCGGCGGCAAGATCATCACCAACACCCAGCAGGTCAACCCGATGCCGGTCATCATCGGTGCCACCGCCTACCCCGAGGATCTGCTTGGCAAGATGCAGGCGGCGGGGATCGACGTGGATGCGCTGGATGCGTTGACGTTGGCTGAACAAGCCGGTTCTTCAAAGGCGGTCAATCTGGTACTGATGGGCCGTTTGTCCAAGTATTTTGATATTCCTTCCGAAGAATGGCTGGCGGCGATCGAAGCCAGCGTTCCTCCGAAGTTTTTGGAACTCAACAAAAAAGCCTTCCAACTGGGGCTGGAAGCATAAAAGAGGAGAAATGATCGATGGCAAATTACTATCAACCCGAAATTGAGACTGCCTCGTACGAGCAAATTCGCGCCTGGCAAAACGAGCGTCTGGTCAAGCAGGTACAGCACGTGTGGGACAACGTCCCGTACTACCGCCAGAAGATGGAAGAAAAAGGCGTGACGCCGGCAGATATTCAAGGTGTGGACGATCTCCACAAACTGCCCTTCCTCTGCAAGGACGACCTGCGCGAAGCCTATCCTTACGGTCTGATGGGCAAGCCGCTGGCCGATTGTGTTCGTATCCAGTCTACTTCCGGCACCACCGGTCGCCGCGTGGTGGCGTTCTATACCCAGCATGACATTGACCTGTGGGAGGATTGTTGCGCCCGCGCTATCGTAGCGGCAGGCGGCACCAAGGAGGATGTCGTCCACGTTTCCTACGGCTACGGTCTGTTTACCGGCGGTCCCGGCTTGAACGGCGGTTCGCACAAGGTCGGTTGCCTCACCTTGCCGATGTCTTCGGGTAACACCGACCGTCAGTTGCAGTTTATGACCGACCTCGGCTCGACCATTCTGTGTTGCACGCCCTCTTATGCGGCGTATCTGGCCGAGACCATTCATGAGCGCGGTTTGAAAGATCAGATCAAACTCAAGGCCGGTATCTTCGGCGCAGAGGCGTGGAGCGAGGATATGCGCCACGACATTGAAGACAGTCTGGGCATCAAGGCATACGATATCTATGGTTTGACCGAGACTTCCGGTCCGGGTGTGGCTTTTGAGTGCGAAGAGCAGACCGGTATGCACATCAACGAAGACCACTTTATTGCCGAGATCATCGATCCCGATACCGGTGAGGTTCTGCCGGAGGGTAGCAAAGGTGAATTGGTCTTTACCGCCATCACCAAGGAAGCGTTCCCGTTGCTTCGCTATCGCACCCGCGACATCTGCGTCCTGACCCGTAAGAAATGCTCCTGCGGCCGTACGCATATCAAGATGTCCAAACCGATGGGTCGTAGCGATGATATGCTGATCATTCGTGGTGTCAACGTCTTCCCGTCCCAAATCGAGACGGTACTGTTGCAACAGGGCTACACCGCCAACTACCAGATCATCGTCGATCGCGTTAATAACAGCGATACCTTCGAAGTTATGGTGGAGATGAATCCGGATATGTTCTCCGACTCGCTGGCGAAGATCGCGGATGCGGAGAAGGAATTGGTAGGCGCTCTCAAATCGATGCTCGGTATCGCGGCCAAGGTCAAACTGGTAGCACCCAAGTCGATTACCCGTAGCGAAGGCAAGGCTGTCCGCGTCATTGACAAGCGCAAGATTTAAAGGAGGCTGGCATTATGATTCATCAGATTTCTGTCTTTTTGGAAAACCGCTCCGGTCAGTTGGCGGAGATCACCCACTTGCTGGCGGAAAACGGCATTGATATCCGTGCGATCTCGATCGCCGAGACTTCGGACTACGGTCTGGCGCGTATGATCGTCAACGATGCACCGAAAGCCAGCGCCGTCTTGCTGGAAGCCGGCGTCATCCTGTCGATGACTCCTGTCTGCGCCGTTGAAGTGCCGGATGCTCCCGGTGGTTTGGCCGCTTTCCTGCAGTTGCTTGCCGAAGCGGAAGTGGACGTGGAATATATGTACTCGCTGTTTACTCACCGCGCCGGTCGCGCCTATATGGTGGTCCGTGTGTCGGATGAGACGGCACTCACCGCCCACGACATCAAACTGGTCGGTATGGACGAACTGGGACTTAAATAATTAATAAGGTAATAAAACATCGCCTTTGCTTGCAGGGGCGATGTTTTTTTAATTTTTTTTAAAAACTTTATAAAAAATCACACATTTTATAATAAATAGCAAGTCAAGACATAAAACGCGTGTTATGATAAAATTGCAAAGTTAGCATATTGGCTCATTCTATCCGGCCAATAAGCAAAACAAAAGGAGGTTATTCTTTATGAAGAAAGCACTCTGCTTATGTGTGGCAATGGTGCTGACAGTCTGCTTGCTGTGTAGCAACGTGACGGCCGCTCAAGCCGCGTCAACGCAATTTCTTGGCGCGACGGTGACGCTTGGCGGTAAACTCACGGTGAATTTCTATGCGCAGATTGCCAACCCGACCAATGCCCGTATGAATTTTAATTTAGACGGCGGCGATGACGTTCACCAGACGGTGTTTGTCACCGAAGCGATCAAGGTCAGCGAAGGCGTCTATGTGTTTCCCTGCACGGTCGGTACGGTGCAGATGACGCAGACTATCAAGGCTACGTTGCTGGACGGTAGCACCACGGTGGTGAAGACCTTCTCGGTGCGCGACTATGCCGCTACTTCGCTTGCGCAGAAGGATTGGATCAACTTAAGCGCCACCGACGTCGTGACCGCTACGATCAACTACGGTGCCGCTTTGCAGGCTACCTATGCGGAAAAATTCGGTGCGCCCACCGATCCGGCCAACAGCATCCTGCCGGATGACTTCAAGGCACGTGTGGATGCGGTGACCGCCGATGACTTGAACGCTGACCGCGTCGTTGTCACCAATGGTAGCACGGTCTCCTTCTACGGCTACCAGATGTTGCTCGGCTCGGAGACGACGCTCTCGGTCTATTTCGCCATTCCGGCGGATGCCGGCGTTGCCGACTTCGCTAAGTCGGTCTCGGATGCCGGTGTTGCCGTGTCCGGCTGCACCTACGATCTGGCCACGATCAGCGGACAGCGTATGTTGCGGGTCAATATCCCGAATATCGGTGCGTCCAAACTCAGCACCCGCTTTACGGTGACGGTGGCGGATGCGGCCATTGAGGTCAGCCCGCGCTCCTTTATGTATTCCGCCATTAAGGCGGGCAGCAAGGATGCCGCTATTTGCAAAGCGATGTACCTTTACAGCGTGGAATCGGACGCCTACGTGGCGGATCTGTACGGCAACGGTAAGGATAACACCGTTACCGATATCTTTTAAGCAGGGGGAGGATATACGATGAAAAAACAGTATCAAACTCCCGACTTGCTGTTATTCCGGCTGTCGGATATTACCACCGGCGACGGCGTGATCACCCCGTCGACCGAAGTGTTACCGTATAATTACTACGATCACCAAGACGAAGACCTGTACGCCGAGCAAAACGGCGACGATGCTTGAGGGGAGGGGAAAGAAAAATGAAAATGACAAAACGTTTGCTTTCGTTGCTGGTGGCGCTGTGTATGTTGTTGGCGCTGTTGCCGACCCTGTCTTTCTCGGCTGCTGCGGCGGCCACCGAAGTGACGCTGACTTTTAGCCAAGCTGCGGCGCAGGATTCTAATTCTCGCTTCCTTATTTATTTTAATGTGGAAGGTACGACGGTTACTAACCGTTTCTGGAATAACAACACCGTGTATATTGACGGCAAGCCGGTTTCCGGCGATGGCGTCAACTACGCTATGGCTAACGAGTCCCAGATCTTCCTTTGCCTGCAATATAGCGTGCTGGACGCAGGAGCCACCTCCTATAGCCAGGTTGGTACCCATATCCTGCATATCAAGGCGGGTACCTCTCTGGGTAACAGCGCGGATTGCGTCATTACCAATGATCTGACCTTTAAGATCAGTGGCGGTACGGTTACCCAGTTGACTCCGGTGGAGTTGGCACCGTACGCGATGATCGATCAGGCGGCCTCTTCTCGTTACTGGATCAGCCTGTACGATAAAAACGGTACCGCCTTTGATACCGCCGATCGGTATTGGAACAATAATACCGCGATTTTGGACGGTCAACCAATCACCGCCGGTGTCAACTATTATAACGGCGAGACCGGTGCCGATCCGAGCCGTCTGGTGCTGTTGCTCAGCTATGGCGTGGTGCAGGCGGGGGCTACCTCCTCGTCGCAGGTGACCGCACACTCGCTGAGCATTCCCTACGGTGCGGTTTTGGGCAATAAATATTGCGTGATCAACGAACTGGATTTCACCATTAACGGCAATCAGATCACCTATAATCCGCCGGCTGTGACGCTGAACGTGTCGGATGCCACCGTCAAGGTGGGTGGCAGTTACGGCAACAACGTGTACTATAATTTGAGCGGCGTCTGGACCAATGCTGCCGGCTGTATCATCAATAAGACTCCGTACGCCGGCAATATTACGATGGAATATGTGCCGAAGACCGAGGTCTCGACTTTGTCAGGCGGTGGTAATACCTTTGGTGCTCTCCGTGCGACCGGTGTTACTGCTACTTGTGATCCGTGGGGATTGCCGAACTCTGCACTCCAATTTTTCTCAAACGGCAACGGAGCGACGTGGAGTTCGATCGATAAAAATTTGCCGATCAACGTAACCTACGATGTGAGTAATCATGCATTTTACGTTAACGGCAGCAGTACCGCTTATACCACCTATGCGCAACAGTCGAATTATGCTACTGCTGATGCGGCGGGGGCAACTTACTTTGGTACGTATTGGAATACCGGTTCTGCTACCTACACCGTTGATTTTACGCGCATGATGTTCTACGACGCGGAAAACAACGATCTCGGCATTCAACACTCCACCAAGGGCTTCGCGGGTAACGGCCTTTCGGAACGTCTGGCTGTCGAAGGAGCAAAGGTATACGTTCAGCCGACCGTCAAAGACGACTACGACGTTACCGGTCTCACCACGGCGGAAGGGGTGACGCTTGCTGCCGTTACCAACGAAGGCAACGGCATCTGGTCGTTTACCATGCCTTCGCAGGCGGTGACCGTTTCGCCGGTGTACGAAGAGACGGCGCCTGAGGTGACCACCACGACCATCACCGGTCTGGCCACCCGTGCCTCACAATCCGATCAGAGCCGTTTCTACGTGTCCTTTGATACGGAATATACCTTCACTGCTTTTGGCGCGACCCCGAAGATCACGATCATTGTAGACGGTGCGGAAGTCAAGGTGGACACCTATTGGCACAAGGTGACCGAAGCGGACTACAATTTCGCGGTCCTCATTCCGTATTCAATCGCCGCTTCCGGTCAGTCGCACACCATCACCATTCCGGCCGGTACGATGCTTGATACGTTGGAACTCACGCAAGATTATACCTTCTATACCGATCTGTCCAATAACATTCTTGACTATTCCAAGCAGATCACCGTTTCCGCCGGTTCGGCGTGGGATGAGCCGGCTGCCAACCGTCTCCTCGCGCTGATCTATCCGAGCAACGCGGCGATCCTCAGCGAAAACGTCAACAACTTGTGGAACGCGGGACGGGTGTACGTCAATGGCGAACTGGTCACGACCGCTCGCTATTCGCCTAAATATCAAAACGCATCCTCGCTGACCTTGTTGCTGCCGTATACCATTTTCGGTGTTTCTTCGGCGGCGGAGATTCCGGACGGCACCATTGTGGAACTGCGTGCCGGCACCGGCATTCTTGGTTGGGAAGTTACCAACACCCTCCGGTGGGAGATCACAGGCGGCACCATTGCCGAATACGTCCCGCCCACGAACGGTACGCTGGAACTGCAAGACGCCACCGCTATGATGGGTAGCAACTACGGCGATGCGATCTATTACGATCTGTCCGGTAATTTTGACGGTGCTAACTGGATCGTCAACGCACTGCCGACCACCGGCGATATCTATATGGATTACGTGATCAACAGCGAGACCCGTACCGCCGGCAGCGTGTACGGTGTCACTCGTATGATCACGACCAACAGTAACTACGCAACCGTTAACGGCTTGATTGACTTTATCGTTAACGGCGGCACCGGCACCTGGCAGGGGACGGCCGGTACCCCCAATATTCATTTTCATTATAATGCCACCACCCACCGCCGCAAACTGAATAACAGCATCATCTGGGGCTATGCGGTCTCGGAGTATGCTTACGGCGGCGGCGTGCTGTCTACCGGCGATGCCGGCGGCAACGCGGGTCTGACCGTGGCTTATGAGAATGCGGATGCGGCCGGCGCACAGTACTTTGGCGTGGCCTGGGGCGGTGGTGCCAATGTGATCGATTGGACCAAACTGATGATCTACGATGCCAATGGCAACGACCTTGGTGTTAACTGGCACGATAACGGCGCGAATGCGTCGCTGTCCCTGATGGTCGAATACGGCAAAACGGCGTATCTCAAGCCGAACGTCAAGACCGACAAGTACGGCACCGCCTTAAAGGTCATCGGCTGGAAGGCGACCGATTCCAAGGGTAAAGAAGTGGCGATCGACGCCACCGAAACGAACGGCATCTGGTCCTTTACGGTTCCGCAGGGTCTGGCCAAGATCGAGCCGGTCTATCAGACCACCGAACTGACCATCACCCACAACGGTGAGACCATCAAGGTCAGCGACGTGGAATGGACCGATGCGGCGTTGCAGAATGCCGGCGTGTACGCCGGTGAAGGCGAGAAACTGCTCGGTTACGTGTATAACGGCAAGTTGTACCATTCGCTGTTGGATATCCCCACCGCCTCCGCTACCCAAGTGTCGGTCGAGGCGATGATGGTGGAATTTACGGTGCAGGAGAGAGAAGAACTCCGCACCGAAACGACGATGGGCCATTCCGGTATCCGCTTTATCGGTACGCTTACCAACCTGTATGACGGTGTGCACGTTATTGAAAAAGGCTTCTTGCTGACCACCGCCGATAAGGCGACCGCCGGCTTGACGCTGGAAACCGAAGGGGCGCTCCGTATTTCGTCGGAAGAGGTCGATTTCACCGATATCGCCTCCATCGACGACACCGATTCGTACTCCATCGCGTTGACTTCCATCAAACCGAGCAACTATAACCTCGCGTTTGCGGCGCGTGCGTATTTTGTGATTGCCTATGAGGACGGCACCACCCAGACCGTCTACAGCGATTTCGACTCTTCCAAGCACGCGGTGACTGTTTTCAACGTGGCCTCTGCCGCTTCCGGTCAGGTGGCGCAGTCGTACGTTGACGGTATGATCGACGTCACCGCCGACGGTGTGCTGATCGGCGATCGCTCCTATACCATCGCCTTTGATAAGGGCAACTACACCATCACCTATAACTACAACCCGACGGTTGCGGATGCCACCTTCGTGCAATCGCTGTGCATTGCCGGTGCGCGTATGACCACCGCGGATGGCGTCATTTTTGAAAACGGTAAGATCACCATCCCGTCCGGTCTGTTTGCGGCCGCTTTGCTGTCTGAGGAATTGGTGCCGGTCGGTACGATGAAGTTTAATGCCTACTCCGGTCCGTCCAGTGGCTGGGTGCTGGAGCAGGGAAGCGACGGCGTGGTCCACGAATACCAGAAGACCCGCGCCACCGTTCAGGATCTGAAAGATTACTTTGATGCCGGATTTACCGTCTGGTCGGCAGATAGTTGGTGGGTCGGTCAGGATAAGGATGGCAACGGCAAGGACGACCATCTCGACGCCCTCGACCTGATGGCAGAATATTGCCTGACCTTCAACGAAGACCCGAAGGCGTATAAGGTGCTGTTACACGACGCCTACCTTTGGGGATTGATGTCCGGTGACGATACCACCGGCGGCAGCGACGAATTTGCGTTCCGTACCACTCAGTGGCAGACCGAATTCGTCCGTGCCCGCCTGCAGGGCTTTATCGATTACGTGCCGGTGGTGGATGGCGTAGAGTATCCGGAACTCAACTGCTTCGGCGGTATCACTCTCCGCGACGAACCGCATATCAACCATATGTCCAGTATGGCCGAGTGGTACAACTATATGGCGGCGGATACCGACCAGCCGATCACCGTCCATAGCGTGCTGTCGGATGGCACGATTGGCGAATACACCGCCAACGCCCTCGGTCTCTTGGCGGAAGGCTATCAGTTCTATTTCTCCTTCCTGTCTCCGAACAACCGCCAACTGATCGTTGACAGCACGCTGACCGGCGATGCCGCACTCGAGCAATGCACCGAGGCGGAGTACGAGGCGTACGTCAATGCCTTTATCGGCAACATCAACGAGAGTTGCTGGGAATACGATAACGTGTATTTCGGTTTCTCCGATTATCCGTACGTTGTTAACTACACGATCCGTAACCGTTTCGGTACGCTCTCCACGACGGAAAATGAGAGTTATAATGACAGGGCGCTGTCGAATGCCTATTCGTGGGCAAAACGCAGCGACGGCAAGGCCCTCCTGACGATGGCAATACAGTCTTTTGCCTACGTCCGCCAGAATCAGATGGATCAGAAGCCGAATTGGTTTAATGGGACCTACACGACCTCGGATGTTTCTGACACGATAGAAAGCCTTGCCGAGGTGCAGGGTCAGATCTACCAAGGTATGGCGTTTGGCGTGGAGGAGTTCAACTATTTCACCTATTGGCGCCATTACAACGGCAACCGTTACTTTGCCGAAGTGCATACGCAGTCTTGCGTGTCCTACGACAGCAACGGCAACTCGGTTAAGGGAGACCTTTACTACTGGGTCAAGGAGACCAATAGCGAGGTGTTAAAGATGAAAGATCTGTACACCTCTTTCACGTGGCAGGATGCCGGTTACTATGCCGGTACCACCACTCAGGATCTGGCCAATATGGATGACCTGCTGGCGGGTGCTTCCAACGTGTTGGGACTGGCTTCGGTCAACGGCTCGGTGGATACGGTAGTTGGCTACTTCACCAAGGAAAGCGGCGATTTCCGCTCCGCCTATATGGTGGTCAATGCGCATAATCCCCGTGACGGCAAGACCGATACGGTCACGCTGACCTTCGACGATGCATCGGTCACCGACGTGATCGTGTACCTCAACGGCGCACCGTCTATGATGACGGTCACCACCGGCAGTGTGACGTTGGATCTGCCGGCCGGCGAAGGCGCCTTCGTGGTGCCGGTCATCGGCTAAACCAAACAAAAAAGACCTCCGATGGATTCCATCGGAGGTCTTTCATTATCTTCGATTTACATCAGCACCGGTACCAATATCAGCACCACGATGCCGATCAAGATCCGGTACACACCGAATCCCTTGAAATCGTGCTTTTTGATAAAGCTCATAAACACGCGGATGACAACGATCGAGACGAGGAAGGAAACGATCATACCGACCAGCAGAGAGGCCCAATGCACCCATGAGAATACGCTCAGCGTGCCGTCTAAAAGCGCTTTTAACAGTTTTAGACCGCTGGCACCGAACATCACGGGAATGGCCATAAAGAAAGAAAATTCAGCCGCCGCGGCGCGGGAAGTTCCCAGTAGCGTCGCACCGAGGATGGTCGAGCCGGAACGTGAAGTTCCCGGAATGAGCGCCAGCATCTGGAATGCGCCGATGCCCAGTGCCCGTTTTGGCTCCAGTTCGGAAAGGTCGTTAACCTTTACCTTTTTCTGCACGCTCTCCATCACGATAAACAAAATACCGTAAAGGATGAGCGCGCCGGCGATGATATACAGAAACACGTCGGTGTGTTGTGCTTCCATTCCGTCCAGCCAATCGTTGATGAGCAGACCGGCTATCGCCGCAGGAATACTGGCGATCAGCACCTTGCCCCAAAGTTTTAAGGTATCCTTTTTCTCTTCGCTGTTCTTTTTCGACGAGAAGGGGTTGAGTTTGGCAAAGTACAATATCAGCACCGCCAAAATAGAACCAAACTGGATGACCACGTCGTACATCGACGAAAACTCATGGCTGATCGCATCCCCCGGAAACAGCGGCAACACTTGCTGTGCCAGTTTGAGGTGAGCGGTCGAACTGATGGGTAACCACTCGGTGATTCCCTGCACGACACCCATCAGAGCGGATTTAACCAGTTCCCAAAACGGATTCATACCGTGCCACTCCTTTCAAAGAAAAACGGGGGATAGCACCCCCGTTTTAACTTCCTTACAGATCGATGGTATTGAGCAGATCGCGGAGCAGGATGACCTCATCCGGCGACAGCGTGCAACCTTTGCCCATCTTGGCGCGACCCGGCGCCCACTCGCGGATGTCGTACTTCGGCGCACGGTCATTCCAACTGATGAGGTTCAGTTCTTTGGTCCAGCCGGACGGCGTCTGCGACAGAACGCCGCACTCCTTCACGATCTCATATTTCAGTTCAGGCATAGTGATTCTCCTTTTTTTAGTTTTTATGTTGTGGGGGATAGCCCCTATACACCATTGGGAAATTACAGCCAATCCGGCCAGTTGCTGTGCCGCTCGGCCTTGCGCGCCGCGCGTTGCTTGACCAACCGCACAGCGGGGGTCTGTTCGTTAGCGGGGGAGACGGCAACTTCTTTGGCGGCGGGCGTTTCGGTCGGTTCCTGCGGGACACGTACCGGCAACACGTCTTTGCCGAGGATCTTCTCCAGCAGTTCGTCCAGATGCACACCGGCGGCGTTGCTCTGTTCTTCCAACATGGCTCGCGCTTCGGTAATGCGACGCCGCATCTCGGCCAGTTCGCTTTCGTAACCTTCCGCCATCTTTTCCATCTCGTCTAAGCATTCCTCACTGCGCTTACAGGAGGCGCCAAGGAAGTTAAGACTGTATCGGCGGGTCTGTGCGGCGATCTCTTCCAACTGCGCGGCGACCGCCAGATATTTGGATTCTTTTTCGCGCAGTGCCGCGATCTCTGCCTGTTGTGCGGCATTCTGCTGTTGCAGGGAAGCGATGGTCGTCTCGTTATTGGTCTGTTCCTTTAACTTGGCGGCGACCCTCTCGTTCTCCTCACGAAGCGCCTCCAACTCCGGCAGATGCTCCGTTTTCTCGCGCAACTCGCGATTGACGCGGTTGTGTTCGTCGATCAATTCTTCCAAGCGGTCATTCTCTGCTTTGATGGCGGCGGTCTCCGCCTGCGCGGTGGTCCTCTCCAGCGTTGCTTGTTGCAACTGCTCTTTGGCCGCATCCAGTTCTGCTTGCAGTTCCTTGAGTTTGTTTTCGTTCTCTGCTTGCAGAGAATCGATATAAGTCAGTACGTCTTGACGGTTGAAACCGCGCATACTGGAACGAAATAATCCGTTTTCAGCCAATTACCGCACCTCCGTTCGAGTATAATTCATCTTATTATACCATTAAGTTTTTGAAAATACAACAGAAATTTTTAATAATACGGTAATTTCTTAAAATAAATAAGGAAAACGTTGCAATTTTCTTTATTTAATGGTATAATGAAGATCGAAAAGGAGAGATTGCTATGGGAAATCTGATCAATGAAATTTGCACAGCGGTGATGCTTTTGGCGTTTGGTGCTTCTTGGCCGTTTAATATTATAAAACTGTGGAAAGCGCGCTCCACCAAAAACGTCAGCCTGCCGTTTTATATTCTGATCTGGAGCGGCTACGTGGTCGGTATGATCGGCCGTTGCTTCAAGATCGCCGACAGCGTGCCGGCCGATCTCGGCTGGGCGTTCTGGCTGGCTTTCTGTGTCTACATTATCGACATCATTATGCTGACGGTGGCGCTGACCGTTTATTTCCGTAATCGGATGATCGAAAAGAAAGAACAATAATGCGATTGCCGCACACGGTGGTGTGCGGCATTTTTTTTAAATACCCTCTTGCAATCGTCGCGCAAACGATGTATAATGAGGTTGGCATCCGTCGCAAGACCGACGGATGATGAGACGGATATTCATCGTGCAAACGACGGATATCCGGTTTGCAATCGTCGTTTGTGCGACGGAAGGGGGAGGGCGAAATGCATTATATCCATGCCAAAGAAGCCGCCGAACGGTGGGGGCTTTCGGTACATCGTGTGCAGGAATTTTGCAAACACGGTCGCGTTGAAGGGGCAAAACGCTTCGGCAATAACTGGATGATCCCGTCGGATGCTTCGCGTCCGTTGGACGGTCGCCGCAAGGAAGCGCGGGAGGCGGCAGAGAAAGCCTTGCCGATGCCGCGCCGTTCACCGCTGTTGGCAATGACCGATCTGTATCACCGCCCCGGCAGTGCCGAGAAGGTGGCGCGTTCGCTGTCGGCCATTCCGGAGGCAAAGGAACTTTTCGAGTGCGAGATCGACTACTATCGCGGCGACATTGACCGCGTGTATGGTGACGCCCGCTATTTTTTAAAAAATCACACCGGCTTTTATGCGATCATCGGTGCGGGTGTTTTGCTGGCTTTCAGCGCTATCTGGCGAGGGGACCTGCAATTGTGGCAGCAGGCGAAACGCCATATTCTCGAAGCCCCTTGCAAAAACGATTCCGACCGCGAGATCGTGTCGTTGGCGCTGGCTATCACGGACAGTTCGGTGTTTGAGACCAACTCGTATCCGACGTGGTTTGAACGCGGAAATTTCGAGAAACTGCTGGCGGATTCCCATCCGTCTGCCAAGGTGTTTTACGGCCGCTATCTGTATGCCGGCGCGTACGCGATCGCTTCCCGTCAGGTAGAACAGGAGGGCGTCAAAGGTCTTTCTGCCATGCGAATGGTCCCGTATACGCTGGAACCGTTCATTTCGCAGGCGATTCTGGATCGTACCGTGCTGGTGGAACTGCAATTGCGCCTGCTTTGTGCGATCGCCTACCACAACAGCGGCAACGACGAATTGGCGATCGAACACATCGACCGCGCCTTGGCTCTGGCCTTGCCGGATAAATTGTACGGTGCTTTGGCGGAGGCGTCCCGTTCTTTGGACTACCTGTTGCGTGACCGTCTGTCGCTGGTCGATCCGGCGGCAGTCAAGATCGTCAACGACCTATACAAACGTTATGCCGGCGGTCTGTCTGCTCTTCGCTCGGTGCTGCAGAACCGCTACCGCGTCACCAATCTCACCACCCGCGAGCGCGAGGTGGCTAAACTGATCTCCTTCGGTTTTACCACCCGCCAGATCGCCGAAAAACTTTCGGTGACCGAATCGGCCATCAAACAGACCGTCACCAAGTTGATGCAGAAGACCGGTCTGGATAACCGAAATGACTTTGTGTATATCCTGTAACGTATCCGAACTTACCGGTTTTCGGTACAATTTTTAAAAATGAAATACTGACCGCAAAGCCAACGATCGGTAGATTGTTTTGCGGGGAAGAATGCCGTATACTGTGATTGTAAACAGTAACGGCATTTTTGTTTGCCGAAAGGGGGAATGACCGACTTGGAACATATCAAAGAAGGCGCGTTGTTCAAGCGCATCGAATTACATGGCCGTGTATTTCATATTTATTATGGATATTATGCCGATTTTGAACGTGAAAGTGAGTTTAACGAGCCGATACCGATCTATCCCGATTTTCGGCGATCACCGGTCTATACCGACGATGGACGACCGTTTGTGACTCGGATGCAGGATCAATGCAAAAACGGTCGACGAAAACATTCGCAAGAGGGCGAAGCATTCTGCATCGATTGTCCATACTTTATACACGGCGACGAATTGATCGGTATCTGCGGTCACGCCGACAATCAACTAAACGATAATTCTCATATAGGAGGATGCTAACGATGAAAATGAAGAAACTGATGAAAAAAGCCATTGTCTTTATCATCGCCTTGGCGGTACTGATGATGACTTTTCCGGCATTGCTGATTCCCGCCGCCGCCGCTCCTTCCGGTATTGTGATGGGTGATAAAACGGCGGATCTCTCTACGATGGATACGTGGCGCGATCTGTTTCCGGCGAATAGCACCGAGCAGGCCGGTAGTGTCTGGACGGATAAATCCGTTTTCACCGATGCTTCTGCTTTTGCCGATCTGCTGGATGCGGAAGGCAACCGGATCTCGGTGACGATGAACGACGCCGACAATAACTTCTTGGTTGCGCTCTCGGCCTTGGCTTCCAACAAATCCATCGTCGGCTACAGTTATATGCCGACCGATACGATGTTGGTGTTGGATGCTTCCGCCTCGATGGGACGCAGTTACTACGTCGACGATCTGGTCACCGCCGCCAACAGCGCGATCAACAAGTTGCTGGCGCTGAACAACCACAACCGCATCGGTGTGGTGTTGTATTCCGGTAATTCGAATACCGGCAACTCTGCCGGTTCCACGGCCACCGTCCTGCTCCCGTTGGATCGCTATTCTTCCGCTACCGGCGTTTACCTGACCAATAGCGGTCAGTCCTCCGTTTCGGTTCCGCGCAATACCGTCCGTGACGGCAAGGGCAACTACGTCACCGCTAAAAGCAAGTCGGTCGACGGCGGCACCTACATTCAAAACGGTGTGTATATGGCAATGGAAGAATTGCTGGAAGCGGACACCGTTATTGCCGACGGTGAGGTGCAGGCAGGTACTACCCGCACGCCGATCTTCGTCCTGATGTCCGACGGTGAACCCACCGCCGCCACCAACAACTTCGCCGGTCAGAACAACACGGCGAATACGGTCGGTTTGGGCACTTCCAATATCGGCGACGGCAGTGCGATCAGCGATACCGTGCTTCGTACCGCTGTCGACTTCGTCAATCAGTTGACCGCCGCCTATGCCGCTAAAGTTGTGGATGAGCATTATGCTTCCACCACGCCGCTGTTCTACACGTTGGGTCTGGGCAATAACGCCTCTCTCAACAGCGCGGTTTTAGATCCCGATAATTATACCTCCACCGATTCCCTGTGGGACGCCTACGTGGATACCGCCCTCAACTCCAACCTGCTGGTGGATATTGAGACGGTCCGTCAACAAGGCGGTTACCCCGGCAACCAGCGTGAGCCGGATCAGACGGCCATTAAGAAAGTGGCCGAGATCACCTCGGTGGATCAAAAACACTACGTGACCCAGTATTTCTCTGCCAGTAACGCGTCCGGTCTGGTCTCTGCCTTCGACAGGATCGTCAATCAGATCATCATCCAGTCGCTGTACTACCCGACCTTGGTGCAGACCGGCGTCCACGATCACGACGGCTTCATTGAGTTTATTGATGAAATCGGACACTATATGGAAGTGAAGGATATCAAGGGTATCCTTCTGGGTGACACGCTGTTCACCGGCGAACGGTTGGCTCACAACTTTGTGGAGACCGGCGGCGATCTGATCGACCAAAACGGCAACTGGACCGAACTGGGCAACAACGTGGTGTGGTCGGTTATGGAACGCATTGGTATTGCCGATGCGCAGACGGCCCGTGACCTCATCACCAGCGCCTACAATCACAAACAGTTGTATTACGACACCGCCACCGGCCAATGGTCCAACTACATCGGTTGGTATGCCGATGACAACGGCAACTTTATGGGTTTCTGGCATGAGGGACATACCGAGGCGGATATCCCCACCGATGCCGCTACCGGTGTTAAAGCGACTTATATCAACCGCTCTTACGGTATGATGGGCGAAGTCACCGGTGCCCACCACGAAAGCGACCTGATGTATATCTCCACACAGGTGCATACCCGCATTGCGGATAACAGTATCTCCTTTATCTGGCGTGTTCCGGCCTCTCTGATCCCGCTTGTTTCGTATCAGGTGGAACTGAATGGCGCTAACGTGAATGAGGCCACCGGCGCAACAGTGGAATACACGCCTGCCGACCCGATCCGTGTGCTCTTTGAAGTCGGTATGAACGAGGATATCAACCCGCTGAACATCACCGATAAGGTGGTCGACAGGGGCGAGCATATCCGCGATCTGAACAACGACGGCGTTTCGGATGACGGCAAATACTATTTCTACAGCAACTGGTGGGACGATGGCAACCTGTCCCATGAGAATCCCTCCAAGGTGCATGATACCATCGTCTTCTTCGAGCCTTCGCTGCAAAACGAGCGTTACTACTATGTGGAAGAGACCACCGTGTTTGTCAAGACCGGCTCGACCTATACCAAGTACCTTGGGAACCGTCCGACCCCCACCGACGGCAACACCTACTACCGTGAATACGTCGTCTTTGAGGGCGATGCCACTTCCGCAGAGATCGTCCGTTACTATGAGATCATGTCGGATGCGACCATCGGCGTACTGACCGATGCAAACCGCAACGCCGACGGTTCGTGGGACGTTCCCCCCGGTACCGTCCACCGCGTACTGGAACCGTACAATCTGGAAAAGGGCGACAAAACGTTGACCGAGACGCTCGATTACGTCCGTTATCCGGTCATTGATGAGAATCCGGCTGATCAAACGTTCTATATTGGTTCCTTGCTTGGTAACAACGGCCGTCTCGCTGTGGATATTCCGCAGGGTATCAAACTGACCAAGAAGGTGGATGATTCGCTGTACGGCACCGCCGAGATCTTCACCTTTACGATCAGCGGCGGCTCGCTCACGGGCGATCAGACCGCCTACCGCGAAGACGCCAACGGCAACCTGACCAAGGAATCGGTCACCTTCACCGGCGGCAACGCCACGGTGACGCTGAAAGCGGATGAATCCGTTTATCTGCCCGAACTGCCGGTGGCGGATTACACCGTGACCGAAGTGATCAACGGCGAATACGCGGTCAAATCCGTGACGGTAAACGGCGTCGCGCAGACGGTGGGGAACACCGTGACCGCGCCGGTGACCCGCTATGAACTGACCGAGGTCGCCTATGAAAACCGGTTGGTCGTGACTTCTGGTACCATCGTGGTGAGCAAAGAAGTGGTCATTGCCGACCCGAATCTCACCGCCAAGGCGGATCAGGAATTCACCTTCGAGTGGTACAACAAGGCGACTCCGAACGATAAACAGACCTTCTCCATCACCGCGGATGAGGTGGAAGTGATCGCCAACCTGTCGGGTGGCACCTACGTTATCAACGAGATCAATATTCCCGACGGTTATACGCCGCGTGTCAACAACGTGGAAGTGACCGTTGCTTCCGGCACCGTTGAGGTGCATCCCGTCCACTTCATCAACGATTATGCCCCGAAGAGCGTCAAACCGGTCGGTCTGACCGTCTCCGGTACCAAGACCCTCTCCGGCAGAGATTGGAAAGCGGGCGACAACTTCACCTTCCGTCTGGAAATGCTTCAGGGTGCTAACTGGCATCAACTGGCCGAGCGTACCGTTTCCTACAACGCCGGCGGCGACTATAACTACGTCTTCGATTTCGCTAACGACAGCGATCTCATCTCTCTTGGCATCGAATTGGCCGGTACGCATTACTTCCGTGTGGAAGAGGTCGTTCCGACCGCGACGCTGGGCGGTATCACCTATGACACCGACTATCGCTATTTTGCCGTTGAAGTGGCGGATGCCGCGATGGACGGCCAGTTGGAGATCGTATCGATCACCGCGCCGGCACCGGCTACGGTGACCGGCAACGGTATTCATTATACGGTGGATATCGACTTTACCAATCACTATAAAGCGACCGTCGGCGACGACCTTGTCATCACCGTCGACAAGACCATGACCGACCTCGTCGGTGCCAATACCGGCCGTGACGGCTTCACCTTCGGCTTGTTTGCCGTCGGCGGTACCAACCCGATCCTCGAGACCGCCCCGACCGACCAAAACGGTTTTGCTTCGCTGACCCTGACCTTCCCGGCGTCGGTCATTCCGGATGGAGAGACCAGCCGTACCTACCACTTCGAACTGCGCGAGATCGTGCCGGACGATGCGGTGGCAGGTATGCAATACGTGACTACGCCTGTGCCGGTCACCATCGTGGTCGAGGATAATCTGGACGGCACCGTGACCGCCTATGCGGTGGATAACGGCACCAACGTGCCGGGGATCACCGTCGGCTTCGAAAACGTCTACGATCCGGCGGATGCGACCGTTACGCTGGAGGCTACCAAGGATCTCGACGGACGCGATCTGAACCCGAACGAATTCACCTTCGAACTGACCGGCGACGGTATCACCGGTAAACTGGAAGCCTCGAATAAGGCCGATGGTCTGGTGACCTTCCCGACCTTGTCGTTTGATCGTCTCGGCACCTATCATTATCAGATCCGCGAGCAGATGGGCGCGGTCGACGGTGTCACCTACGACACCAACACCGTCTACCAGATCGAGATCATCGTGACCGACGACACCGATAACGACGGCGTCCTCAACACCGAGATCAAGGTGGATGGCAACACCGTTACGGCGGCGACTATGGCGGCGGCGATGACCATCACCAACACCTACAAGGCCGATGACGTCACCGTTACGCTGGAGGCTACCAAGAAACTGGACGGCCGCCCGCTGGCGTTGCAGGACGGTGAATTCCGCTTTGATCTGTACGAAGCGGACACCAACTGGGCAAAGGGCGCGCTGTTGGTCGATAACGCGACCAACCTCGCTTCCGGCACTGTCAGCCTCAAGGAGATCACCTACACGACGGCAGGCGATCACTACTACGTTATCGTTGAAGATGAAGTTGATGGCAACGGTATCACGGTCGACAAGCAGGAATACCGTGTGTACGTCGACGTCGATGACAATCTGGAGGGCGAACTGATCGCCACGGTGTACGTCAACGACACCAAACTCACCGGCGCGATCGCCGATGCGATCGTCTTCACCAACACCTATAAAGCGGCGGAGGCGACCCTCTTGCTGACCGCCACCAAGACCCTCACCGGTCGTGAACTGGTCGACGGCGAGTTCAAGTTCGACCTGTTGGCCGAAGACGGCTCCGTCCTGCAGGACGACGTCACGCTGGCTCTGCAGCCGGACGGCACCGGACTTATCACCTTTGCAAGCATTGCCTTGATCGAGGCCAAGACCTATCGCTTCCGCGTTATTGAGGACGAGGTGGACGGCAAGGGTATCACCACCCATAAGACCCCGTACGAGGTCGAGGTCGTCGTGACCGACAACAACGCAGGTGACCTGCTCGCCACCGTGAAGGTGGACGGCACCGAGGTCATCGGCGATACCGCCGGCACCATCGTGTTTGCCAACGCCTATGCACCGGCCGAGAATTATATCGAACTGGTCGGCAATAAGACTCTTACGGGCCGCGAACTGGAAAACGAGGAGTTCTCCTTCGAACTGTACGATGCGAACGGTGCTCTGATCGAAACGGTCAAAAATGCGGCTGACGGCACCATCGCCTTCACGCCCATTCGCGTGACCGGCACGACCACCGTGACCTACACCGTCAAGGAAGTGGCCGGCAATGCCAAGGGTATCACCTACGACTGGACCGAGTACACCGTGACGGTCACCGTCACCGATGACAAAGAAGGCAATCTGGATATCGCGTACGCGATCGCCGATCAGACCGGCGAGACCAAGACCGCCATCGAATTTGTCAATCTGTACACCCCCGAAGCACCGGCTCCGAGTCCGGATACCGGCGACGATCTGGATATGAACCTGTGGCTGGCTCTGTTGTTTGTCAGCGGCGGTTGCCTGTTCACCATCGCGCTGTTCCGTAAAAAAGAGCGTGCGACCGACAAATAAGCACCCATAACAAAAGCCCCTGCGAGGTTTTCCTCGCAGGGGCTTACTTTTTATCGGTTGTTAAAATACCGAGACAGTATAGGTGTATTCCTTGCTTTCGCCGGGGGCGGCAGATTGCATATTTTGTTTGTGTTCAAAAACGTCGTCTTCGTCCGTACCGGTTGCCATCGTCACCCACGGTTCCAAACAGATAAACGGACTGTCGGTTGCCGGCGTCCAAAAAGCGATGATGGGGAAATCGGCAAACACCATTTCCACGCCGTGTCCGCTCTTGCCGGAGACCAGTCTCACCTTGCGGGAACGAAGGGTATCGAAAATAAGGGCGTCGCCACGGAAGAGGGGATGACGCAGATCAAAGCGGTTGCTGTCGGTCAGCATCCGATTGCGGACGTTTTGCATGATCAATCCGGAGGTCAGATCCACCTGCGGACAATCCGCCGTTTCGGCGTATTCAAACTCGATGGCGTAGTCTTCAAAACTGTCGCCCTCGACCAACGGCAGACGGAAACCCGGATGTCCGCCCACGCCAAAGGGCATTACGTCGGTGTCGGTGTTGGTAACGCGGTAGGTGGTGGTAACGGCGTTACCGCAAAGGGAATGGGTCACGCGGAATTCAAAGTGATACGGATACTGGGAAAGGGTCGCTTCGCTGTCCTTGAGCAGCATCGTTACCGAGGTATCGCTGACCGACTCTACCGTAAACTCGCTGATGCGGGCAAAGCCGTGTTGCGGCATATTGATCTCACCGCGAGCGCAGGTCGCACGACCGTTACGCAGCCGGCCGACGGTGGGGAAGAGATGCGGTGCGCGCCCCTTCCAATGGTCGGGATCACCGTACCAGAGATAGTCGGTGCCGTTGGCCGCTGTCACCGACAACTGCTGTGCACCGAGCGTGTCTACCGTCACGGTCAGGCACTCGTTTTTAAGAGTTACGATCATAGGGGAAACTCCTTTACTGCTTGAGTTTAGTCCACCATACGTCCAGCAGACGGTTGGTCTCATCCGGCAGCGTGTTGTACGCCTCCACCGAAAGGGCGTTGATATCGGGGTAATACAGCGGATCGTTACTGACCTCAGGATCGAGTAACTGACGCACCTCGCTGTGCGGTGAGCCGTAGCCGACGTATTCGGCATTGGCCAGTGCCACGTCACTGCGGCAAAGGAAATCGATATACATTTCCGCGAGGTCCTTCTTGTTAGACTTACTGCTTACACAGGCGCAATCCACAAAGAAGTTGACCGTCTGCTTCGGAATGCAGAAACCCACGTCGGGGTTGCCTTCTTCTACGTCGCAGATAATGGCCATATCGCCGTTGTAATACGGCGCCAACCACGCTTCCTCGTTGATCATTTTGTCGTATACCTGATCCATAACGTACGCTTGGACCAACGGTTTCTGCTTGATCAGTTCGGCGGCCGCCGCGGCGATCTCGTCTTCATTGGTGGTATTGATGGAGTAGCCGAGTTTTGCCTCCGCAATGGCAAAGGCATCGCGGGGGTTATTGAACATCAGAATGTTCTTTTTGTACTTTTCGTTCCAGAGAATATCCCAACCCGCCTCCAAATCGGCCTCATCGACGTATTTCTTGTTGTAAAATATGCCGGTGATGCCCCACATATACGGGACGGAATACTCGTTTTGGGGGTCGAAATCCCAGCCGGTATAGGTCGGGTCGATGTGCTTGTAATTCGGGATATGGCTGTAATCCAACTTAGCCAGCATCCCTTCGCCGATCATCTTGCCAACCATATAATCGGAGGGGATGATCACGTCGAAATCAATCGAACCGATGCTCGCCATTGCGTACACCGACTCGTTGCTGTCGAAGGTGAGATACTTGATTTCAATGCCGGTCTCCGCCGTAAAAGCGGCGTTGACGTCCATAATTTCGTCGTCCAGATACTCGCCCCAGTTGTAGACGATGAGGGTGTTCTCGTCGGCGGTGGCGCAACCGGGCAATAAGCAAAGCAAGATGGCCAACGCGACCAGAAGAGCGGTCAGACGGTGCTTTTTGTTCATCGTACACCCGCCCTTCTCTGTTCTTTTTTCAGTTTGTTCTCGCTGTAGATCTGCATCACGTTGACAAGGATGAGCAGGATGAGCACCGAGCCAAACAACAGGGTCGACACCGCGTTGACTTCCGGCGTGACACGGCGGCGGATCATCGAGTAGATGGTCACCGACAGCGTTTGCGCGCCCGAACCGGCGGTACAGAGACTGATAACAAAATCGTCCAGCGACAGCGTAAACGCCATTAGCAGACCGGTGAATACACCGCTGGAGATCTCCGGCAAAATGACCTTAAAGAAGGCAGAGACCGGATGACAGCCGAGGTCGAGCGCCGCTTCGTACAGATGCTCGTCCATCTGCCGCAGTTTGGGCATCACCTGCAAGATGACGTAAGGAATATTGAAGGTGATGTGCGCAATGAGCAACGTTCCAAAACCCATCTTGAAGTGGGTGCCGAAGGTGTGGTTCATAAAACTGATCGCGCCGACAAAAAGCAACATCAGCGATACACCGGTGACGATCTCGGGGTTGTTGACGGGAATGTTATTGACCGTCAGAAACACCTTTTTGAGTTTGCGGTTCATACCGTGGATACCCACCGCCGCCATCGTGCCGATGACCGTGGCAATCAGCGCCGACAGCACCGCCACCAACAGCGTTACCTTGAGCGATTCCATAATGAGTTCGTTGCCGAACAACTGCTCGTACCACTTGAGCGAGAATCCGTTCCACACCACACGGCTCTTGGAGTCATTGAAGGAGAAGAGGATGAGCACCGCAATGGGGGCATAGAGGAACAGAAAAATCAGGGTGTTGTAAATGCGGGAGAGAGCCTTCATGCGCCGACCTCCTCTCCGTTTTTATCAAAATGGTTCATAATACCCATACTGATAAGCAACATCACCATCAACAGCAACGCCAGCGCCGAGCCGACGTTGTAGTCAGGGGCGGTGCCGAAGAACTTCATCTCGATGTTATCACCGATCATATTGATCAAACTGCCACCAAGGATCTGGGTAATGGCAAACGTGCTGATGATCGGGATAAAGACCATCGTGATACCGCTGATGATACCCGGAACGGACAACGGCAAAATGACACGGGAGAAGACCTGCATCGTGTTAGAGCCAAGGTCTTGTGCCGCTTCAATGACCGATTTGTCGATCTTGACCATCACCGAATACAGCGGCAGGATCATAAACGGCAGGAAGTTATAGACCATACCGAGAATGACCGCACCGGTGGTGTTGATCATCTGGATCGGCGGAATGCCGAACCAGCCGAGGAATTGATTAATAAATCCGTTGTTTTCCAGCAACGACTGCCACGCATAGGTGCGGAGCAGGAAGTTCATCCACATCGGCATCATAATGAGCATCACCATCGTCTGCTGTACGCGCCCTTTGGAACGGGAAATGCTGAAAGCCAAGGGATAGGCCAGCAACAGACAGATGAAGGTGGAAAGCAGACCGATCCAGAACGACCGCAGTAAACTGCCGGCGTATTCGCGGATGGACAAAATGTTTTCAAAGGTAAACGCGCCGTCGGCGTTGGTAAACGCATAATACACGACGACTCCCAGAGGAATGACGGTGAAGATCGCCATCCAGACGGCAAAGGGAGCCGCCGCACCGCGAGCCTTCATCATATCAGTCGGCCTCCCCGGCGGCATCCGCCTCGTCATCCACAAGATCGATGGTGGGATCGTTCATCTCGTCGAACTCTTCGGAATACGAACTGTAGTCGCCAAACATACCGGAGTAGCGGGATTTATGCATAATGTGAATGTCATCGGGATCCAGCACGATGCCGATGACCTCGCCGACCGGATGATATTCGGTCGTCTGAATGAGCCACTTAAAGCCATAGAAATCGACGATGGTCTCGTAGTGAACGCCCTTGAAGGTGACCGAGGTGACCGTGCCGGTCAGTCCGTTGCCGGCGGGGACGATATTGATATCCTCCGGTCGGATGACCACGTCTACCGGCTCATCCTTTTCAAAGCCGGCGTCAAGGCAATCAAACACGCGGCCGAAGAACTTGACCTTGTAGTCGGAAAGCATCACGCCGTCAAGGATGTTGCTCTCGCCGATAAAGTCCGCCACGAAGGCGTTGACCGGCTCGTTGTAAATATCCAGCGGACTGCCGATCTGTTGGATCTCACCGCCGTCCATGACCACCACGGTATCGGACATCGAGAGCGCCTCTTCCTGATCGTGGGTAACGTAAATGAAGGTAATGCCGAGCGATTTTTGCATATTCTTCAACTCGTTTTGCATATCCTTGCGCAGTTTGAGATCCAGCGCCGCCAACGGCTCGTCCAGCAACAGCACCTTCGGGTCGTTTGCCAGCGCACGCGCAATGGCCACACGCTGTTGCTGACCACCCGAAAGGGTAGAGACGGTGCGCTTTTCAAACCCCTTGAGGTTGACCATTTCCAGCATCCGTTCCACCGTTTTGGCGATCTCCGCCTTCTTTTTCTTCTGCACCCGCATACCAAACGCCACGTTGTCGTAGACGTTCAGGTGCGGGAACAGCGCGTAACGCTGGAAAATGGTGTTGACCGGCCGCTTGTACGGCGGCAGATCGTTGACGCGATTGGCACCAAAAAAGACATCGCCGCTGTCCGGAGTGAGGAAGCCGCCGATGATGCGCAGCGTCGTCGTCTTACCGCAACCGGAAGGTCCCAGTAAGGTAACGAATTCCCCGTCACAGATGCTGAGGTTTAATCCTTCCAGCACCTTTTCTCCGTCGAAGGACAACGAGATGTCTTTGAGATTGATGATAGGCTTTTTTTCCATAAATGCATCCCCCTTTGCGGTAATGTACCAACGCTTGGTACATGGAAGTTTCCCGTGGACGGTCGTTAAAAGATTCGCCGTCATCGGCCGTGAAACCGCAACATCATGGGACAAGCGCCCTCCGCAAAGGGTTTTTCACAGCCATGTCCGTTTGGCCGGCTGCGGCGCTGCTTGGATGTTGCTCGGTTCTTGCTTAGATGCAAACATTTATATTTTGTATAAATATAAAATGCAACAGTATAACTATAAATTATAATACATAAATTGTCAATAGTTTACCCTAAAAAAGTCGAAAAACTGCGATGAAAAAATGCCGGAGAGAAGTCCTCTCCGGCAGGGGTCATTTTCGCTTGTCTTTGATGGCTTTCCAGTAGGCGGAAAACGCCTGCTCGTTTTTGTTATCACCTGGGATATAATAGCGGGTATCCTTGAGTTTGTCCGGCAGATATTGCTGTTCCACCCAATGATCGGGAAAACGGTGGGGGTAGAGATAATGTTGCCCGCGCACCGCCGCGTCGGCACCGTCGTAATGTTTGTTTTGCAACTGACGCGGGATCGGGCCGCTTTTTCCGGCTTGAATATCCTCGATCGCCGCGTTGATGGCATCGTGGGCCGAGGTAGACTTGGGGGCTGTAGCCACCAAAATGACCGCATTGGCCAGCGGCAAACGCGCTTCCGGTAACCCGACTTGCAAGGCCGTGTCTACTGCCGCCTTGACAATGGGGATAATCTGCGGATAGGCCAGCCCAACGTCCTCCGAGGCGCATACCATCAATCGCCGGCAGGCAGAGGGAAGATCGCCTGCCTCCAGCAACCGCGCCAGATAATGGATGGCGGCATCCGGATCGGAGCCGCGCATCGACTTTTGATAGGCCGAAACGATGTCGTAATGCTCGTCGCCTTCACGGTCATACCGCATCGTACTGCGTTGTCCGACCTGCTCGGCTGTCTCCAACGTCACGTGTAAACGGCCGTCCTTGTCCGGTTCTGCCGCCAATACGCACAGTTCCACCGTATTGATGGCCTTACGCACGTCACCGCCGCAGGCATAGGCGATCTTTTCGGAAACACCGTCTTCCACCGTGATCTCGGTCATCTGCTCTTCCCGCAAGAAGTCAAAACCGCGTTCCACCGCTCGGACGATATCGTTTTTATCCACCGGCTTAAATTCAAACACGGTCGATCGGCTGAGGATGGCATTGTAGATGTAGAAATACGGATTTTCGGTGGTGGAGGCGATCAGCGTAATACTGCCGTTTTCGATGTATTCCAACAGCGTCTGTTGTTGCCGCTTGTTGAAATATTGGATCTCGTCTAAATACAGCAGAATGCCGTTGACGCCGGCAAGCGTTCCGGTCTCCTCAACGATCGCCTTGATGTCCGCCGTGGAGGCGGTGGTGCCGTTGAGTTTGTGCAACCGCATATCGGTGCGGGACGCAATGATACGCGCCAACGTCGTCTTGCCGACACCGGACGGTCCGTAAAATATCAGATTGGGGATCTTGCCGGAATCAATGATCCGGCGTAAGGCCTTGCCTTCACCGATGAGGTGCGGTTGCCCGACCATATTTTCCAGACAGTCGGGGCGAAGCCGATCGGCCAAAGGAGCATTCATACTCTCACCTTATTTTCCGATAAATTGTAAGAAATGCCGTATACTGCGATCCCAAAATCCCCACTCATGGCCACCCGGCCACTCGTCGTAGACGTAAGGAACACGCAGGAAATCCAATTGTTGACGGTATCGCTGTGTCTGCGGATACAACTCATCCGACAATCCGCAGGTCAGATAGATCGGCGGCAACGCCACTTTGTTTCGTGCCGCTTTCGAGGTCAACAGCATCACGTCGTCCTCGCCGGCGATGCCGTCGCCAAACACGCCGACCAGTTCGTTGGCAGGGATGGGATACTGTTCCTGCGGAACGCTCCGCAGATCCACACAGCCGGAGAAACAGCCGACCGCCGCGTAGTTTTCCGGATTACGGATAGCCACCTTTAACGCACCGTAGCCGCCCATCGACAGACCGGCAATATACGTCTGTTTCGGGTCATCGCTCAAAGGGAACATCGTCCGACAGTAGGCGGGTAATTCTTCGGCGATATAGGTGTAGTACGGTTTACCGTAGACCATATTGCTGTAAAAACTGTGTTCGGCGTCGGGGCAGACAACGGCGATCCCTGCTTCGTCCGCATAGCGGGCGATAGAGGTCAGATTGAGCCACGACCGATGATCACCGCCGATGCCGTGCAGCAGATACAGCGTCGGCCACTTGCCGCTTTCCGGCAATCGAGCGGGGAAAATAACGGTCAAATGGGTGTGCTTTTTTAGTGAATGGGAACGGAAAGAGCCCTCAAACACGTTGCTCATGGCTTGTCCTTTCAGGCGTACAGCGGATAACGCTCACAGAGCGCGGTGACGCCTTCGCGGATGCTGTCCGCCTTGTTTTCGAAATCGGTGACGCAATCGGCGATGAAACCGGCCACCAGATCCATATCTGCTTCCTTGAGACCGCGGGTGGTGACCGCCGGCGTACCGAGACGCAGACCGCTGGTCACAAACGGGGACAGCGGTTCGTTGGGGATGGTGTTTTTGTTGGCGGTGATATACACTTCGTCGAGATTATGCTCCAGTTGCTTGCCGGTGATGCCGGTATCGCGGAGATCCATCAGCATCAGATGATTGTCGGTGCCGCCGGAGACCAGTTTCATCCCACGGGACAGCAGACCGTTTGCCAACGCCTGCGCGTTTTTGACGATCTGCGCCTGATATTCCTTGAAGGAAGGCTGCAACGCCTCGCCGAAGCAGACCGCCTTGGCGGCAATCACGTGTTCCAGCGGACCGCCTTGTGTGCCGGGGAACACCGCACTGTTGATCTTCTTGGCGATGTATTCGTTGTTGGTGAGGATCAAACCGCCGCGCGGACCGCGCAACGTCTTGTGGGTGGTGGTGGTCACCACGTCCGCATACGGCACGGGGCTGGCGTGCTGACCGGCGGCTACCAGACCGGCAATGTGCGCCATATCCACCATCAGCATCGCACCGTGACCGTGGGCGATCTCAGCGAGTTTTTCAAAGTCAATGGCACGCGGATAGGCAGAAGCACCCGCTACGATCAGTTTCGGGCGGACCTTGTTGACCGCTTTGGCCAACTCGTTGTAATCGATAAAGCCGTCATCGTTGACGCCGTAAGCGACGAACTTATAGTTTTTGCCGGATTGGTTGGCAGGGCTACCGTGGGTGAGGTGACCGCCCTGCGACAGATCCATGCCCATCACGGTATCACCGAGATTCAAAAGGGCCTGATACACCGCCATATTGGCTTGCGCGCCGCTGTGCGGCTGCACGTTGGCATACTTTGCACCAAACAATTCGCAGGCGCGATCAATGGCGATCTGCTCCAATTCATCTACGTGAATGCAACCGCCGTAGTAGCGTTTGCCGGGATATCCTTCGGCGTATTTATTGGTCAGTACGCTGCCCATCGCCGCCATCACGGCAGGGGAGACGATGTTTTCCGATGCGATCAACTCCAAATTGCGGCGCTGACGACCGAGTTCGCGTTCCATCGCTTCGCCGACGGCGGGATCAACCGCCTTGACAAAACCAATGGTGTCCAACATATTTTCGTACATTGTTCGTCACTCCTTAAAAGGAAAATTATACGCTTATCATCATACCTTATTTTTTGATATTACGCAAGTAAAAAAACAAACTTTCCGAAAAAATTGACAAAAAAGCGACAGAATGGTAAAATGATTGCCGAAAGGAAGGGATCGTATGACCAAGAAACAACGAGCGGTAGCGGCTGTCGAGCGCTTAAAAGCCGCTTATCCCGAAGCGATCTGTTCACTGAATTATTCATCGGCGTGGCAACTGCTGGTCGCCACCCGCCTATCGGCACAATGCACCGATGCCCGTGTCAATCTGGTCACACCGGCGCTGTTTGCCAAATACCCGACGATGGTCGAAATGGCGGCCGCGGATGTGGAAGAGGTTGGAAAACTGATTTATTCCTGCGGATTTTACAAGACCAAATCCGCCGATCTGGTGGAGATGAGCCGGATCCTTTGCGAGACCTACGGCGGGATCATTCCCGACACGGTGGAGGAACTGATAAAACTGCCCGGCGTCGGGCGTAAGACCGCCAATTTGGTGGTGGGGGACGTGTACGGAAAACCGGCCGTGGTCACCGATACCCATTGTATCCGTATCACCAACCGTCTCGGTTTGACCGACAGCGACGTCCCCGTCAAGGTGGAGAGCCAACTCCGAGCGATCCTGCCGCCGGAGGAGAGCAACGATTTCTGTCATCGTCTGGTGTTGTTTGGGCGGGATACCTGTTCGGCGCGTTCCCCGAAATGCGAGGCCTGCCCGCTTTCGGATATCTGCAAAAACAAAGCAAAAAAGTGAGCGGAAATTTCCGCTCACTTTTCTTTTCTAACCAGTTGTAACAAGGCTTCGCGGGTATTTTCTACCCGCCCGTCCATCACCGCCGTCAATAACCTTTCCAAGGTCTTGCCGATCGTCCGACCGGCAGGAACACCGGCGGCTAACAGATCGTCGCCGCTCACGGCCAGATCTTTGAGCGAGAAGCACGCCTGCTCGTCGCAAAGCCGCTGTAACTCGTCTCGTATCCGTTGGTTTTCTTCCAGACGGTAACGGTATTCCGGTGCCTGTGCGGTGCAATCGGCATCCTGCATTTCCAGCAATTGCAAACAAATTTCCTCACCGAACTTGTGCAACCGCTTCAACAGCATCGGCCTTTCGTTGGGAAAAGGAAGGTCGTGATACTTGATAAGCCGTAAAATACGCTCGCTCTGCTTGGAACTCAGCCGGAAACGCGCCAAAATGTCCTTTGCCATCTTCTCGCTGATCGATGCGTGACCGTAAAAATGCCCGATGCCGTCTTCGTCAACTGTAAAGCATTTCGCCTTGCCAATGTCGTGCAACAGCATCGCCCAGCGCAATTCCGGCTCGGCTTTGACGGCGGCTACCGCCTTAAGCGTATGCGTAAAAACGTCGTGAATATGGTGCGGATTTTGTTGCTGAAGATCGAAAGTGGGGGATATTTCGGGAATAAAAAAAGCCAAAATATCGCGGTAGTCATCCAGCACGGTATCGACCGCCTTGCCACAGAGCAACTTGGTCATTTCCTCGGTAATACGTTCTGCGGAGACCAACCCCAAACGTTCCTTCTGGCGGCGCATCGCCGTGGCGGTTTTCGCTTCAATCTCAAAGCCGAGGACCGAGGCAAAACGGAGACCGCGCAGAATACGAAGCGCATCTTCGGTAAAGCGAGTATCGGCATCACCGACACAGCGGATGATGCCTTTTTTCAGATCTTCTTGACCGAAAAACGGGTCAACCACGCCGTTTTTGATATCCCATGCCATCGCGTTTACGGTGAAATCCCGACGCGCCAGATCGTCGGTAAGCGACCGCGTGAAGGTCACTTCATCGGGATGCCGACCGTCGGCATAGTTGCCGTCAACGCGGTAGGTAGTGATCTCCAGCGGGACGTCGCCTTTGATCACCGTGAGCGTGCCGTGCTTGAGACCGGTGGGGACAGTACGGTCGTTTTGAAAGACGGCCAACATCTCGTCGGGGGTGGCGGAGGTAGTCAGATCCCAATCGTGCGGTTGCTTGCCGCTTAAAAGATCGCGGACACAACCGCCGACCGGATAGGCTTCAAAGCCGGCGGCGTTGAGTTGTGCTACGGCATCCAGCACCGCTTCCGGTATTCTCATTCGTACACGCTCCTTTCTCTGTAAAGTAATATCCCTTTTCAGTTAAATGTCTGCATTAACCATACGACAAGCGGGATGGTGCCGATGGAAAGGGCGGTGGAGAGAAAAACACCCGCCGACGTAGTCTCGGCATCGCCGCCGTATTTGTGGCAGATCATAGTGGAATTGGTCGCTACCGGCATGGCGGCGATCACGACGGCAACCTGCAGCATCATTTGATCGGTCACAAATAACCGCAAAACGAAATAGACCAAAAGCGGTACGGCGATATTGGTAATGACGGCGAAGGGATACAACCGCCATTTGTTAAAGACCTGTTTGATCGGCATATTGCCGAGGGTGGCACCGATGATAAGCATACTGGCCGGTGTTGTGATCCGCCCCAGAAGATCCACCGTACCCTCAACAGCAGAGGGGAACGGAATTTGCAACAAATAGATGATCAGCGCCGCTACTGCCGCCAGACAACCGGGATTGAGCAGGATCTGCTTGGCGGAAAGTTTGGTCTCCTTGCCGGCGATCAGCCAGATGCCAAAGGTATACGCCAGCATATTAAACGGCAATTGAAACAGCATCGCATAAAAGAGAGCCTCTTCGCCGAAAATGGCGGTAATGACGGGAAATCCCATAAAGGCGGCGTTGGTAAATACCGTCATATACCGATACGCGCCAACTTGCGGTTGCCGGACTCGTAGCAGTACCGGCAACAAAAAGCCAAGCACCGTGAGGATCGCATACACCGCCAACGTGATGCCGAGCAGTAAAAGCACTTCGCCGGTGCTTTTGTCGCTCTTGACGTTGATGACCGACGCCAGCAACATCGCCGGCATGGTGACGGTCAGTACCAGCCGCGAAAAACCGCGTGTCAGTTCCGGCGTCAGCACACCGGCTTTGTTGCCGATATAACCGACCGCCATCACGAGAAACAAAATGATCAACTGCTGAAAGACCGCAGCAATATCGATTGTCATTGTGGTTGCCCTCTTATCTTACGTAGTGAATATACGCCCATTATACGCCACATTTTGTTTGATGTAAAGAGAAAAACGCATTCTGTCTTCCGACAAAACGCGTTTTTCGAGAAAGAGGAGAGAGGAGATCGTTTGATCTCTTGTTTATTAGCATAACAGAAAAATATGTCAAAAGCATCACCGAAACATTTCGAAATTGTAAATTTGCAAAATACTTGAATTGCCTGCGACGTTGATGTATAATAGACTAAAAATCGACGAAAGGGGGAGACCGATGAAACGTGTGGCGTTGATCAACGACCTGTCCGGACTCGGACGGTGTTCGCTGACGGCCTCGTTGCCGGTGCTGTCGGTGATGGGCGTGCAACCGGTGGCACTGCCGACGGCCGTGCTGACCAATCAAACGGGGTATCCCTCTTTCAGCGTTTCCGATTACCGTCCGGTGATCGCGGATTATATCCGCGAATGGAAGCGGACGGATATCACCTTTGACGGGATATCCACCGGTTTTTTGACCGGAGAGGAGCAGGTCGGCCAGATCGAAGAATTTCTTTCTGCTTTCCGCACAGAGAAGACCTTCCTCTTGGTCGACCCCATTATGGGGGATAACGGCGAACGCTATCCTGGTTTTTCAGCCTCACTTTGCGACCGTATCGGTAGTTTGGCGCGTTCCGCCACCGGCATCACGCCGAATTTGACCGAGGCATGTTTGCTCTCCGGTACCGACTATATGGCGCTGACCGCACACTCGTCAGAGGAAGACTACCTCGACCGCGTGGCGGAGATCGGCCATCGTCTGTGTGTGGACGGCCCGCGCTTTGCGGTCATCACCGGCATCGGTTGGCGGGATACGGTAGCGGATATCACGGTGGATAACGGTACTGTAACCGCCAACGTCAAGCCGCGTGTCGGCGGCAGTTATTCCGGTACCGGCGACCTACTGGCGGCGGTGCTTTGCGGCGGTCTGTGCCGCGGAATGCAACCGTCCGAAGCCGTTTTACTGGCTTCCGATTTCCTGCACGCCGCCTTGGTGGATACGGTATCGGCCGGTACCGACCGCAACGACGGTGTGCTCTTTGAACCGCACCTGTCGATGTTGCTGTAAAAACAAAAGCGTTTGTCACTTGGTTGACAAACGCTTTTTATTTACTCCTTGACCGCCAGTTTGAAGCCGAATCCCCACACGGTCTCGACCCGCAAACTGGTGCCGGCCAATTTACGGCGTAACCGCTTGACCGTGTCATCCGCCACGCGACTGCCGGCATCGTTAGCAAAGCCCCATACCGCCGGCAACAATTCATCCCGTGAGACGGCGCGACTGCGATTTTGCATTAGATAGCGCAGCATGGCAAATTCGATCGGCGTCAAATGGATCGCACCGACTTTGTCTCCGCAGGCGGTGACGTTGTCAAGATCCAGCGTCACGTCACCCATCGTCATCCGGCTGTCGGCGGGGGAGAACTCACGCACGGTGAGCACCGGCGATTCCTCCTTGGGGGTTTCTAAAAGGGTAGCATAACCCTTTTGCCGTAATGCCTCTTCGACGGTAACGATCAGCCTCTCGTTATCGCTGTCTATGTAGATCCATTTTCCCATCACTGTTCACTCCTTCGCCTTTTACCGCCTTATTATAACGCATTTTCACTCGGGAAATGTTACGGATATAGGGCGGGTATGTGAACAATTTGTAAAAAGAAAAACGGCGTGATCGTTTGATCACACCGTATTCTTTCGGTAATCAGATGGCGCGGGTCACTTTACCCGAGCGCAGGCAACGGGAGCAAGCATAAACACGCTTCGGCGTACCGTTGACAACCGCCTTGACGCGCTTGATGTTCGGCTTCCAGGTACGGTTGCTGCGTCTGTGAGAGTGAGAGACCTGCATCGAGAACGCAACACTCTTACCGCAAATATCACATTTTGCCATGGGTAGGCACCTCCTTGCAATCGGACATATCCAAAATACATCGCCAATCATTGTAACAGAAACGTTTTGGAAAATCAAGCGTTTTTTCGAATTTTCTCGGAATATTTTTTATAACTGCATAAAAAATACGGTTTCTGCGAAAAATCCTTGCGAATTCCTCTTGTATATTTCTAAAATTTATATTATAATATGTCAGAATGGATTAACGCTGTCTTGTTAAGGTGAACCGATTATGTTGTTAAATCTGCTTCGCAACCTCGGCAACCTGTCTCCGGTGACGGTCTTGCTGATGCTGGCTTCTTATGCGGCACTGGTCTTTTTGATGTTGCCGATCCACGAATGCGCTCACGGTCTGGCCGCCTACTGGCTGGGAGATCATACTGCCAAGTGGCAAGGCCGCTTGAGTCTCAATCCGCTTCGGCATCTGGATCTGTGGGGGACACTGATGTTGCTTGTCTGCGGCTTTGGTTATGCCCGTCCCGTGCCGGTCAATCCTTACCGCTTCACAAAAACCAACCGCAAGGTCGGTATGGCGCTGACCGCCTTGGCCGGCCCGATCTCTAATCTGTTGATGGCGTGGGCTTCGCTGCTCATCTTCCGCTTGTTGGTGGCTGTCAGCGGCGGTCACGTGGAAAGTGACGGCATCTACTATACGGCCGCCGTGCCGGAGTGGATCAACTATGCGGTGGTCGTGCTTGTGCAGATCTTTGCCGGTATCAATATCGGCTTGGCGGTGTTTAACCTGTTGCCGATCCACCCACTGGACGGTTCGCGTATTCTGTCATCCTTCCTGCCGGATAAACTGCTGTGGACGCTGGAACGGTACGGTCAGTATATCACTTGGGCTTTGATGGCGGTGCTGTTATTTACCGACGTTTTGGATCGGCCATTGTATTTCCTGCAATATCATATCGGCGGTTTGCTTTGCCTGCTGTCCGGTCTTCCCAATATGTTTTAAGGAGAACGCCCGTATATGGATGCCATTTCCTACAAGTTGCCTAATTTTGAAGGGCCGCTCGATCTGCTTTTGCAACTGGTGCAGAAGAACAAACTGAATATTTACGATATCCCCATTGCCGAACTGTTGCAACAGTATATGGACACCATCCATATGATGCAGGCGGTGGATATGGAGATCGCCAGCGAATTTCTGGATATGGCGGCACGTTTGGTCTATATCAAATCGACCATGCTGTTGCCTAAACATGAGGAGACCGAACAACTCAAACGCGAGTTATCGGAAGAACTGATCAGTTACCAATTGTGTAAGGAATGTGCCCGCCTGCTGGCGGCGCGAAACATCGGTGCGGATCTGTTTATCCGTCAACCGGAGGAGATCGAGCCGGACCAGACCTACCGTCGGGTGCACCCGTCGGACGTGTTGTTGGACGCGTTGTTGGCCGCCGCCGGACGCAAACGGCGCAAACTGCCGCCGCCGGAGCAATCCATCCGCAACATCGTCACCCGTAAGATCGTTTCGGTGTCGTCCCGCATCACCGTTGTTTTACGGAATCTGTATCAGCGGAAAAAGATCCGCTACCAGTCGCTGTTCGAACACGCCGACAGCAAATCCGAACTGGTCGCCACCTTCTTGGCATTGCTTGAATTGATCAAGGTCAAGCGTGTGCGGGTCAGCGGTACCGGCGCCGAAATGGAAGTTGCCATGACCGGTGACTATCAGGAAGGCGAAGAATACGATATGGAGGTAACATCGATCGATGGAGAAGAAATTGTATAAATCCGCCATTGAGGCGGTGCTGTTTGCCAGTGGCGAGCCGGTGGAATTGGAACGGCTGGCTGAGGCGATCGAAATGGAAAAGAATATTACCGAGGCGGTCGCCGACGAACTGATGGAAGAATACCGTAAGCGCGGCGGCGGCATTATGATGGTCAAACTGGACGGTGCGTATCAGATGTGTTCGGCGCGTGATTACGCGTCGTACGTGCGCCGTGCGATGGATCTGCGCCGCAATACACCGCTGTCGCAAGCGGCAATGGAGGTGCTGGCTATCGTGGCGTATAACCAGCCGGTCACCCGTTCCCGCATCGAACAGGTGCGCGGTGTAGATTGCTCGGCGGTTATGCAGACGTTGATGCTCAAAGGCCTCATCGAAGAATGCGGCCGTCTGGAAATGCCGGGACGTCCGCTGTTGTACGCCACCACCAAGAACTTCCTGCGTTGCTTCAGTATGGAAACGTTGCAAGACCTGCCTGAACTGCCGGAGGACGGCGAAAGGCCGGAGGATATCGACGCGATGCCGGAGTATCCGGCCGAGCCGACGCTGGAAGATTTGATCGAAGATACCCCCACGGAAGAGTAAGGAGGATTTGAAAATGGCTAAAGAAGTTCAGGAATTGCTTGGCATCTCGATGGAAAAACTGCGTGAGATGGTTTCGGCGGACACCGTTGTGGGCTCTCCGCTGGTCATCGACGGTGTGACCCTCATTCCGGTGTCCCGTATCACCTGCGGTCTTGTTGGCGGCGGTGCCGATCAGTTGACCGCCAATGCCACCTTTGCGGGCGGTAGCGGTGCGGGCATCAACGTGGTGCCGTTGGCTTTTATCGTTGTGCGTGACGGTCAGGTGACCGTACAGCCGATCAAATCCCACCCCGACGTGCTGGATTCGGCGATCAGTATGATCCCCGGAACGGTGGACAAGTTGGTTGGTATGATCAACAACATCGCCGCGCGTGATCGCGGTAACGAACAATAATCGAGCATTACCATCTGCTTGCATCCGCCGGATGTCGGGCAGGTGGTAATGTTGTATCGTGGGATGGCGGTTACCGCCATCTGGGAGGAAACTATGGCAAAGGAACGTTTACAAAAAATCCTGTCGTCTTACGGTGTGGCATCCCGCCGTAAGGCCGAAGAATTGATCGAGGCGGGCAAGGTCAAAGTGAACGGCCGCGTGGCGTCGCTCGGTGACAAAGCCGATCCGCATAAGGAACTGATCACCGTCGCCGGTAAGCGTCTTGGCGAAAAGACCGCCGAGACGGTGTACATCATGCTCAACAAGCCCCGTGGTTACGTAACGACGATGAACGACGAACAAGGGCGCAAATGTGTGGCCGAACTGGTGGAAAGCGTTGGAGAGCGGGTGTATCCCATCGGCCGCTTGGATAAGGATTCGGAAGGCTTGTTGCTGTTTACCAACGACGGCGAATTTGCCAATGCGATGATGCATCCGTCCAGCCACGTCAACAAGCAATACCGCGTTACGTTGCGTGGCGGTATTACCGACGAGCAGATGGTCCGCTTTGCGGACGGTCTGGAACTGGACGGTAAGATGACCCTGCCGGCGGATATCACCGTGGTGCAGGAGGGCGCGGACCGTACGGTGGTGTCGGTGGTGTTGCAGGAAGGTCGCAACCGCCAGATCCGTCGTATGTTTGAAGTGCTCGGTATCGAGGTGATCCGCTTAAAGCGCACCCATATCGGCGGCTTGAAACTCGGTATGCTCCCGACCGGCCAATGGCGCCGCCTCACCGGTAAGGAAGTCTTGTTGCTGGCTCGCTCCTGCACGGCCAAAAAATTGAAAGAAGCGGAAAAATACGGCCGCGTCAACGCCAATATGAAAGGAACGAAAGCCCGATGAAATGTTTGGTTCGCGGTGTGACGGTGGTGGATCCTGCGATCGGCATCCGTCCGCATACCGATATTCTGATCGAAGACGGTATCATTACCGCTATTGACGACGTGCTTCCTTCGGGGGATGCGCAGATCCTGCAGGCGGATAACTGGCTTTGCGCCCCCGGTCTGGTGGATATGCACGTCCACCTGCGCGATCCGGGTCAGACCTATAAAGAGGATATCCATTCCGGTTGCCGTGCGGCGGCGGCCGGCGGCGTGACGGCGGTTGCGTGTATGCCCAACACCCGTCCGGCGGCCGATTCGCCCGAGGTCATTAGCGAGATCCTGCAAAAAGCAGAGACCGCCGATGCCCGTGTGTATCCCGTAGCGGCGGTCACCCGTGGCCTCGCCGGAGAGGAACTGACCGATTTTGCGGCTCTCAAGGCCGCCGGAGCGGTTGCTTTTTCGGATGACGGACGCCCCGTCCCGACCGCCGGTATGATGCAACGAGCCATGCTGGAAGCACGCATCGTCGGTGCGCCGTTACTGTCACACAGTGAGGATCTGTCGCTGGTGCGTGGCGGTATTATGAATGCCGGTGATATTGCCAACCGCTTGGGTGTGCGTGGGATCGACCGTGCCGCCGAAGAGGTCGCCACCGCCCGTGAAGTCGCGCTGGCGGCGGGTGGTTTGCCGGTGCATATCTGCCACGTCAGTACCGCCGAAAGCGTTGCTATCATTCGTGATGCCAAGCGTCGGGGCTTGCCGGTCACCTGCGAAACGGCACCGCATTATTTTTCGCTGACCGATGAATTGTTGATCTCGCGGGATGCCAACTACCGGATGAATCCGCCGTTGCGTTCCGCTTCGGACGTGCAAGCGATCATTGAGGGCATCAAGGATGGCACCATCGATGCCATCGCCACCGACCACGCGCCGCATTCGGCGGAAGACAAAGCGGATTTCGAGACCGCCCCCAACGGCGTGGTCGGGCTGGAAACTTCGCTGGCGGCTGGCCTCACTTACTTGGTCGGCGCCGGTCATATCTCGGTCGTGCGTCTGATCGAACTGATGTCCACCAATCCGGCTAAACTGTTGGGTGTGTCCGGCGGTAAGATCGCGGTGGGAGAGATCGGCGATCTGGTCTTGTTCGACCCGACGGTCGCTTGGACGGTCGAGCCGGAGAAACTGCTTAGCCGTTCTCACAATACGCCGTATGCCGGCCGCCGCTTTACCGGCCGCGTGATGGCTACCGTTTGCAAAGGAAACGTTGTCTACGAATACAAGGAGGAGACCCTATGAGCCTTGACAGAATGATCGAAAACATCCGCCGCACCGGTAACCCGACGGTTGCCGGTCTTGACCCCAAACTGTCCTATATTCCGGCGTACATCCGTGAAAAGGCGTTTGCGGAATTCGGCGAAACGCTCGACGGCGCGGCGGCGGCGATTTGGGAATACAACAAAGCGCTGATCGATGCGCTGTACGATATCGTTCCGGCGGTCAAACCTCAGGCGGCGTATTATGAAATGTACGGTTGGCAGGGTATGAAGACGCTGACCCAGACCATTGCTTATGCCAAAGAGAAGGGGATGTTCGTCATCACCGACGGCAAACGCAACGACATCGGTACGACGATGGAAGCCTATGCTACCGCCCACCTCGGCAAAACGGCTGTCGGCGGTCGGTTGTTGCCGGCGTTTGGCGGCGATGCGCTGACGGTCAACGGCTATCTCGGCTCGGACGGGATCCGTCCGTTGCTCGGTGTTTGCCGTGAGACCGATGCCGGCATCTTTGTGTTGGTTAAAACGTCTAATCCGTCCTCCGGCGAGTTGCAGGATCAGTTGCTCGGCGATAAGACCGTTTACCGCACGATGGGCGATAATTGCGAAAAATGGGGTGAAGAACTCCCCGGAAAATACGGTTATTCCGGTGTCGGTGCGGTGGTTGGTGCCACCTATCCGGCGCAGTTGACCGAACTGCGCGAATCCCTGCCTCATACCTATTTCCTCGTCCCCGGTTACGGCGCGCAAGGCGGCGGTGCCAAGGACGTAGCCGGTGCGTTTGACAGGGACGGACTCGGCGCCATCGTCAATTCTTCCCGCGGAATCCTCTGCGCGTGGCAGAAGGAGAATTGCGCGCCGGAGGACTTTGCCGGTGCGGCTCGTCGCGAGGCGTTGCGTATGAAAGAGGATATCACTTCGGTTTTATAAGGAGAACGGACATGCGCTATACGCAAGAATTTACCAAAGTACTTACTTGCCGCGAACTGTCGGCCGGTATCTACGAATACACGGTCGCCGCACCGCAGATCAGCCGCTTGGCGCGTGCCGGTCAGTTTGTGCAGATCTTGGTGGAGGGTAAGCAACTCCGCCGTCCCATCTCGCTGGCCGGCTTTGATGCGGCGGCGGGCACGTTGACCTTTATCTTTGAGATTCGCGGAGAAGGCACCCGCCGGATGGCGGAGGCGCAGGTGGGGGATACGCTCGATCTCATCGGTCCGCTCGGTAACGGTTTCCCGTTGCCGGAGGCAGAACACGTGGTGTTGATCGGTGGCGGTATCGGTACTCCGCCGATGCTTCCGCTGGCGCAGTATTACGGCGGTAAAGCGACGGTGATCTCCGGTTTCCGTTCGGCTTCCTCGGTCATTTTACAGGAGGAATTTGCCGCCGCCGGTGTGACGGTCACGCTGTGCACCGATGACGGTTCAGCCGGCTTTAACGGCTTTACGACGCAGGCTCTGGAAGCGCACTTGGCGTCTCATCCTTGCGATCTCATCTGCACCTGCGGTCCCACCCCGATGATGCGCGGCGTAGCGGCTGTTGCCGCCAAGCACGGCATTTCCTGCTTCGTGTCGCTGGAAGAGCGAATGGGGTGCGGCTTTGGTGCTTGCGTCGGTTGCGCGGTGGATATCAAACAAGCAAACGGTACGGTCTCCCGTTTGAAGGTCTGTACCGACGGTCCGGTGTTTGCCGGTGAGGAGGTGTGCTGGTAATGGCGGATATGCGCGTTAATTTGTGCGGTGTGGAACTGAAAAATCCGGTCATCACCGCTTCCGGCACGTTCGGCTACGGCCATGAATTTCAGGATTTTTATCCCGTCGGCCGTCTGGGGGGGATTTCCTGCAAGGGTACCACTTTGCTGGAACGCCCCGGTAATCCGTCACCGCGTATTGCGGAGACACCGTCGGGTATGCTCAACAGCGTCGGTCTGCAAAACCCCGGCGTGGAGACCTTTGTCTCCGAACTGTTGCCGTGGATGCGGGAACAGGACGTGACGGTCATCGCCAATATCGCCGGCAGTTCGGTGGAGGATTACGTGGCGATGGCGGAACGCCTCAATGAAGAAGACGTTCAGATCATCGAAATGAATATTTCCTGCCCCAACGTCCGCGAAGGCGGTGTCAGTTTCGGCACGTCGGCGGCATCGGTTGAGAATATCACCAAAGCGGTCAAAAGCCGTCTGACCAATAAACCGCTGATGGTCAAACTGACCCCGAACGTCACCAATATCGGGGATATGGCGGCGGCCGCCGAAGCGGCGGGGGCCGATGCGGTCTCGCTGATCAATACGCTGACCGGTATGCGTATTGATATTCGTACCCGCCGTCCGGTGCTTCGCAACAACACCGGCGGATTGTCCGGTCCGGCGGTATTTCCGGTGGCGGTGCGTATGGTTCGCGACGTTTACAAGCGCGTCAACATTCCGATCGTCGGTCTTGGAGGTATCTCGACTTGGCAGGATGCGGCGGAAATGATGATCGCCGGTGCGACCGCTATCCAGATCGGCACCGCCAATTTCCGTGATCCGTATGCCGCCATAAAGGTCATCGATGGATTGGAACGATTTGCCGACAGTATCGGTCTGTCTTCCGTTACCGAACTGACCGGTACGCTGGAGGAATGGTAATTTGAAGATTTTAGCGGTTGATCTCGGTCTGGCGCGGACCGGACTGGCAATATCCGACGCCACCGAGTTTTTGGCATCGCCGGTCGGCACGGTCAATGAGCGCCGTTTGGACCGTCTGCTCGAAAAGATCGCGGCTGTTGCCGCCGAGCAGCGAGCCGAAATGATTGTGGTGGGACACCCCAAAAATATGGACGGCAGTTGCGGCGAAAGCGCACAGCGCGCCGCGCAGTTTGCCGAAGACTTGAAGATCGCCACCGGCTTGCCGGTGACCCTTTGGGATGAACGAATGACCACCGTGACAGCGCATTCCTATTTAAATGAGGCGGACGTGCGCGGTAAGAAACGCAAAGCGGTGGTCGATACGGTCGCCGCCACGGTAATCTTACAAGATTATTTGGAATATCGCCGCTTACATAAGCAGTAAAGCGGTATCACTTTACAACGAAAGGGGAGAGACAAATGCTTCAGTTGATACTCGGGCGCTCCGGCAGCGGAAAGACCGAAGAGATATGGAAACGGCTCAAAGCCTGTATTTCCTCGGAAGAAGCAGAGGGAAACTGCATTTTGCTCGTCCCCGAACAATTCTCGTTTGAGACAGAAAGGGCGTTGCTTCGCCGTTTGGGGCCGGCAGCGTCTTTGCATATCAAAGTTTACAGTTTCACGCGAATGGCGGAAATGGTCCGCCGTGAGGTGGGTGGGCGCAGTGGCACGTCGATGCTGTCGAGCACCCGCGTGGTGCTGTTGGCAAAAACGTTGCGCGAATTGTCGGATAATTTGCGCATTTACGGTTCCAAGCGCTTGGATATCACTCGCCTCAGTTCGATCTTGGCGCTGTTGGAGGAATTGCACGGCTGTGCTATCAGCGCTGATCGGCTGGCGGATCTTTCGGAGCAATTGCCATCCGGCGGTTTAAAAAACAAACTGTACGATCTCTCGCTGATCGATAACGGTTACCAAGCACAGATCGCCCAGTCCTATCTTGACCCGATGGATGACCTGTTGCATCTGGCGGAGGATCTGCCGCAGAGCCGCTTTTTTCACGGTGCGCATATTTTTATCGACGGGTTTAAGAGTTTCACCGGCCAGCAAAAACTGGTGTTGGAGGCATTGATGCCGATGGCGGCGGACGTCACCGTATCGCTTTGCTGTGATCCGTTTGGTGATCCTGACGGTTCGGATGTGTTTGCCGATGCCGCCGCCACCGCGGCGTATCTCGACCGCTGTGCCCGCCAAAATGGTGTGCCGGTCACTTCACCTCTTCGCCTGACGACCGACTATCGCCATGCGAATACGCCGGCGTTGTCTACGCTGGAAAGCGGCTTGTACGCAATCGGTGAACCGTTAGAGGACGAGCAGTTGCCGGTGGAACTGATGACCGCCCCGACCGTGTATGAGGAATGTCGCTTGGCAATTCGGCGGTTGCGGCGTTATCTGCGGGAAGGCGGACGCGGTCGCCATGCCACCGTGGTGGTGCGTGATCTCGGTACGTATGCCGGTGTGTTGGAGCCGATGTTGCAACGGGCAGAGATTCCCTACGATATCGACCGCCGTGATTCGGTCCGTATCGATCCGCTGACCGTGACTGCCGTGGAGGCTCTTCGTTGTGTTACCGGCAACTGGCAGACCGAATCGCTTTTGCGGCTGATGAAGACCGGTCTGCTCGGATTTTCCCAACACAGTATCTCGTTAATTGAAAACTACGCGTATATTTGGGGGCTTCGCGGCGCTGATTGGAAGCGCGAATGGACCGCCAATCCGTTTGGCTTTGAAGCGGAATTTGATGAAGTCGCACAACGCAATCTGCAATACCTCAACTTATTGCGCCGACGGTTGGTTAAGCCGCTGTTACGGCTTTCGGACACGTTGGCCGACGGTTGCACAGGCGCCGCTTTTGCCAAAGCGCTGTACGATTATTTAATAACGGCCCGCGTTGACCGCTTAGTGCGCCTGCGCGTCCGCCGTCTGACTGCCGAAAATGAATACGATCTGGCCGACCGCGCCTCTCGTGCATGGGATCTGCTGATGCAGACGTTGGATCAGTTTGCTTCGGCCGGCGGCGAAGAGACCCAGACCCCCTCCGATCTGTTGGCGCTGTTTACGCTGGCGGCTGATATCACGGATATGGGGAGTATCCCGTCAGCGGTTGATGCCGTGACCGTCACACAGGCGGATCGTGTCCGCTATTCCGGACCCGAACTGGTGCTCATCCTTGGTGCCAATGCCGGCGTTTTTCCGGCCGCCACCGAATGCGGTGGTCTTCTCAGCGACAGCGAACGCCGGTATTTGGTCAACGACTGTCAGTTGCCGTTGACCGACGTGGATTCTCATCGCTTGTTAGAGGAACGTACCTTTGTTTATAATGCAATCTCCGCGCCTTCTCAGGCGTTGTATGTCAGTTATCTGACCAAGACCGAAGACGGCGACGAAAACGAGCCGTCCTCTCTGGTATCGGAGATGCGTCGTTTGTTGCCGAAACTGCCGGTGCAAACGGCGCGTGCCGAGGACGCCGAGACCGCCGAGGAACTGCTGTATGCGTTGGCAGAAAACTGGCAACAAAGCAATACGCTTTCCGCCAGCCTGCATCAGGCGTGCGCTACTTTTCCGGAAACGGCAAAACGCGCCGCTATGATGGAGAATGCTTCCCGCCCGACCAGTCAGCAGTTTGAGGATGCCGCCATCGCTAAACGCCTGTTTACGGGATTGCAGTATCTTTCGCCGTCATCGGTGGAGACCTTCTTTAAATGCCGCTTCCGTTATTTCTGTGAGCGCGGTTTAAAGATCCGCAAACGCCGCAAGGCAGAGATGGATGGCGTCAATTTCGGTAATGCCTCTCACTATATTATGGAACGTTGCATCCCGCGCTACGTCGAGCAAGGGTTTGCTAACGTCCGTAAAGAAGACGTCTTGCGCGATGCCGCCGAAACGTTGGATCGCTATGTCGAAGAATCGTTGGGCGGTTATGACGGGAAAGACGATCGCTTCCGTTATCTGCTTTCTCGCGTGGAACGTCTCTCCGGTTTGATGCTGTGGCAATGTGTCCGCGAACTGCGACAGAGCCGCTTTGTGCCGTGTGCGTACGAGTTGGAGATCAACGACCCACAGCCGGATGGCAAACCGGCGATCCCGCCGATGACGGTGCAACTTTCCAACGGTACTTCGGTGCGAATGATCGGTAAGATCGACCGCGTGGATATGTACCGTGCCGGTGAGCAGATCTATTTGCGTGTCATCGATTACAAGACCTACGATAAATCCTTCTCTTTAAACGACGTCATTCACGGTCTGGATATGCAGATGCTGTTATATATGTTTGCGTTACAGCAAAACGGCGAAAAGCATTTCGGCGGTCCGATCACACCGGCCGGTGTGCTGTACTTGCCCGCTAAGTTGCCGATCGTCGACGGCACCGCCAAGGACACGGAACGCAAGCAGACCAAGCAGATGCAAATGTCCGGTCTGTTGCTGGATACCGAGGACGTGCTACGGGCGATGGAAGATCCGCTGGAAGGGATCTTCATTCCCATCCACATGACCAAATCCGGCGGCGTCAGCCGTACCAATTTGGCTTCGCTGGCACAGTTTGGCCAACTTCGCCGCCGCGGAGAAAAATTACTGCGACAGATGGCAGAGATGTTGCAAGGCGGTGACGTGCAGGCGAAACCGTACGAATGCAAACAGACCAGCGCCTGCCAGTATTGCGATTACCGTTCGGTCTGCGGCCTGCAGGAGGAGGATGAGCGCAACGGCGTGGAGGCGCTGAATAACGAAAAGGTCTTCGCGTTGTTAGACGCCGAGGAACAGCAGGAGGGGGCGATGGTATGATTTGTATTGAACTGGCAGATATCGTGATGCAAATTGATAATCGTTATCCCTATACCGAGCGACTTTGCCGTGATTACCTGACCGACAAGCAACCGCAACTTTTCTTTTCGGCTACCGAAGAGGAGATCGCCGCCGAAGACGATGAACGGCATTTTCCGGCCGGTTATCTTGAGAGTGTGGCACTCTACCGCAAGATCAGCAACGCCATCATCGACTACGATGGATTTTTGTTGCATGCGGCCGTATTGGAAGTAGACGGCGAGGCGTTCGCCTTCTCGGCGGACAGCGGCACCGGCAAGACTACCCACATCAAATTGTGGGGGAAACTGCTTGGTGACCGTTGCCGCGTCATCAACGGGGATAAGCCGTTGCTTCGCACCGTCAACGGCGAGGTTCGCGTCTACGGTACGCCGTGGAGCGGCAAGGAGGGTTGGCACACCAACACCAGCGCTCCGCTGAAAGGCTTGTGCTTTTTAGAACGCAGTGAGCATAACCGTATAAAACGTCTTTCAGATGGCGATGCACTGCCGCTGTTGTTTGGCCAGTTGGCAATGCCGATGGAGGCCGACGCCGCGATGCGGTTGCTTGCCTCGCTTGACCGCTTGCTTTGCACGGTGCCGTGCTACAAACTCGGATGCAATATGGATTTGGAAGCGGCAAAAATCGCGTATGAAGCGATGAAATAATGGGTTGACAGCACCGCCGATCGGTGCTAAACTATTGTGTATTCAGTTAGGAAAGGAAGCATTCTTATGGAAAAGAAAAATGTGGATTGGGCCAATCTCGGCTTTGGCTATATGCCGACGGAATGGCGCTTTGTTGCCAACTACCGCGACGGCAAATGGGATGACGGCGAACTGACGCAGGATGCCACCATTACGATGAGCGAATGCGCGGGTGTGTTGCAGTACGCGCAAACCTGCTTTGAGGGTCTGAAAGCCTACACCACCGAAGACGGTCGCATCGTGACCTTCCGCCCCGATCTCAACGCCGCCCGTATGTCGGATTCCTGCAAGCGTCTGGAAATGCCGGTGTTTCCGGAAGATAAGTTTATCGAGGCGGTGGAAAAGGTGGTTGCCGCCAACGCCGAATGGGTGCCCCCGTACGGTTCGGGAGCGACGCTGTACATCCGCCCGTTTATGTTCGGTATCAATCCGGTCATCGGTGTTAAGCCGGCTACCGAGTATCAGTTCCGCATTTTCTGCACGCCGGTCGGTCCGTACTTTAAAGGTGGCGTCAAACCGTTGACGCTGACGGTCAGTGATTTTGACCGCGCCGCTCCGCATGGCACCGGCAATATCAAAGCGGGTCTCAACTACGCGATGAGCCTGCATCCGGTAATGGAAGCCCATCGCAACGGCTTTGACGAGAATATGTATCTCGATCCGGCCACCCGTACCAAGGTAGAGGAGACCGGCGGTGCCAACTTCCTGTTTGTAACCAAGGACGGTACCGTCGTTACCCCGCAGTCGGATAGCATTTTGCCGTCCATCACCCGCCGTTCGCTGATGATCGTTGCTGAAAAAGTGCTTGGTATGAAAGCGGAACAGCGCGAGGTGCTGTTTGAAGAAGTAAAGGATTTCGCCGAGTGCGGTCTCTGCGGCACGGCCGCCGTCATCTCGCCGGTCGGCAAGATCGTTTACAAGGGAGGCGAAATCTGCTTCCCGTCCGGTATGACGCAGATGGGCCCGACCATCCAGAAACTGTACGATACCCTCACCGGTATCCAGATGGGTCGTCTCGAGGCGCCGGAAGGCTGGATCCACGAGATCAACGTGTAATCAAAAGTCCCCGTTTGGCAACGCCAAACGGGGACTTTTTTTGTTTTGCTTAATGGTATTTTGGGAGATAATCGCCGTGTGCTTCGATGAGTTCGTCCACCATCTTTTTGATGGTGTCGATATCCAACTCACTGCCGGTATGCGGATCGAGCATCGCCGCTTGATAAATGTGTTCTTTCTTCAGCGTCCGTGCCGCCTCGATGGTCAGCAACTGCACGTTGATGTTGGTCATATTCATCGCCGCACACTGTACGGGCAGAGCACCTACGTGGCAGGGATGCACGCCTCTGCCGTCGATCAGGCACGGCACCTCGACGCACGCCTCGGCGGGCAGGTTGGTGATGAGACCGTTGTTGAGGACGTTGCCGCCGATCTTGTACGGTTTGTTGGTCACGACCGCTTCCATAATATAGGAGGCATACTCAAACGACCGCTGATGCTCTTTGACACCGTCTTTCAGCATCTGCTGGTATTCTTCCTTCCAAGAGTTGATCTGGTTGATGCAACGGCGGGGATACTCATCCAGCGGAACGTTGTACTTTTCGATGAGTTCTGGATACTTGCTTTTAATATAAAACATATTATATTCCGCGTTGTGTTCGCTCGACTCGGTGCAATAATAGCCGAAATGCTTAATGTACTCAAAGCGCACCTTGTCTTTGAAGTCGGGATCAGCCAAGCAGGCGTCGATCCGTTGCTTGATCTCGGGGTAGAGATCGTTGCCGTTTTTGTCGCGGATCTCCAGCAACCATGCCATGTGGTTGATACCGGCGATCAGTTCCCTACGTCCATCCAGTTTATCCTGCATACCCAACTGTTGAAGCAGGATTTCGGAACAGACCTGTACGCTGTGGCACAGACCGACCGTCTGAATGCCGGTATACCGTTGCATATAACCGCTCAAGATCGCCATCGGATTCGTGTAGTTGAGCATCAACGCATCGGGGCAGACTTCCCGCATATCGGCAGCGAAAGCGTCCATTACCGGAATCGTACGCAGACCGCGCATAATACCGCCGATACCGAGCGTGTCGGCAATCGTCTGGCGCAGACCGTATTTCTTCGGGATCTCAAAATCAATGACCGTACACGGTTCGTACCCGCCGACCTGAATGGCGTTTACCACGAAATTGGCACCACGCAGTGCCTCTTTGCGGTTTTCTACACCGCAGTAGCAACTGATCTTTCCATAACCGCCTTTGGCTGCACGGATGGCTTCCAGAATGATACGGCTTTCTTCCAACCGATCACCGTCGATATCGTACAGTGCAAACTCGCTATCGCGCAGTGCTTCGCTGCAGAGAGAGTCGCCGATAACGTTGCGCGCAAAGATGGTGCTGCCCGCACCCATAAAAGTGATTTTCATTTCCGGTCACTCCTTGTGATTTGGTGGTTTCATTATAACAATGATTTTATGAAAAATATATTGATTTTTGTGTGGTAAACTTGTTATAATGTTGTTTATAAAGGAGGGGAGAGAACGTGGATTTTACCGAGATCATCGTCAAACGAAGCGAAGAGGACGTCGACCCCGTGACCTTTGGTCGGGAAGAATGTGCGCCATCCAAAGGCTTCGGTCCGGCGGTACGCACCCATTGGTTATTGCATTATATCGTCCGTGGGAAGGGACGTTTTCGCCGTGACGGCGTGACCTATGCCGTCAAAGCGGGGGAGATCTTTTCCATCCCGCCCTTTGTGGAGACTTACTACGAGGCGGACACCGAAGATCCGTGGGAGTATATCTGGATCGGCTTTACCGCTTCCGGTCAGTGCAAATCCCTGCTGGCTCCGCCGATCATCCGCTGTGCCGGTATCGGTCCGGTCTTTGAGGATATGTGCCGTTGCCGTGAGATGGAAAACGGGAAATACGCCTTCCTGCGCAGTAAGATATGGGAACTCGTTGCCTTTTTGCAAGAAGCCGACCACCACGCTGCCGGCCATATTGATAAAGCCTTGTCGCTGATGCACGCAGAATATACCGACGGCATCAACGTGGCGGCGGTTGCCGCTCGACTCAATTTGGAGCGCAGTTACTTTTCCACCTTGTTCAAACGGACAGTCGGTGTGTCACCGGTCGATTACCTGACCACCCTTCGGCTGGACAAAGCCGCCGAGTTGCTCGGACGGGGCGAGACTCCTTCCACCGCGGCGGTCTCGGTCGGTTATGCCGACTACTGCCATTTTTCCAAAGCCTTCAAACACCGCTTCGGTTGCTCACCGCGCAGTTATCGCAACGCATAAGAAAAGACACCTTGCAAAAAACAAGGTGTCTTTTTGTGTGGTGTCATTTCGCGATCTCTACGCTTTGAATGTTTTCGTGACCGGCGATCTTGGCCAGCGCATCGTCCAAGTCTTCTTTGGTGCAATCCACCAACTTGACGGTGCAGAGATCATTCTCGTAAGTGATCTTGGCAATGGTGTAATTGCCCATCCCGCCAAGGATATCCTGCATGGCTTCACGATTGGTAAAGCCGATCTTGAGGATATGCGTGCCGGCGGTACTCTTCTGCTGGAACTTAATGCTCAGCGGATGCAGTACGATCATGGCCAACACGATGATAAGCGCCATGGCGATCGCCACAAAGTAGTAGCCGATGCCCAGACAGAGACCGATACAGGCGGTGGCCCAAAGCCCTGCCGCGGTGGTCAGACCGCGGATGCGGTTGCCGCCGATGAGGATACAGCCGGCACCAAGGAAACCGATGCCGCTGACGACCTGTGCGCCGATACGGGCTACGTCGGCGTTAAACTGAACGTGTAACGCTTCACTCATGATCATAATGCCGGTTGCGCCCAGACAGACTAAAATATGCGTCCGAAGACCGGCATCGTGATTGGTGTGTGCGCGTTCCGCACCGATGAAGCCGCTGAGTACCAGCGCCAACCCCAGCCGAATCAAGATCTCCCACCAATTATCGGGTAACCATTCCAACCACATCAACCTCCCTTCGAATCGTGTCGGAATTTGGTAGACAACAGTATAACATACTTATGCAAGAAAATCAAGTATATGCCAAAATCGCCCCGTCAACTGACGGGGCGATTTGTTGAAGATGGATTTATCCCGTCCGTTAGGACGGATTTAATTAAAAAGAAACGACACGCAAAAGCGTGTCGTTTCTTT
>JAFQQM010000017.1 GCA_017410585.1 Clostridia bacterium | reverse complement strand
GATGCAGGAATTACCCGCCGCATCATAAGCAGGGCCGTATACCTTCGTCAGCGTCAGAGCCAGCGAGTAACCGTCGACCGTATAGGTCTTCGAAGCGCCGAGATCGCTGCCATCATTGTGGCCGGAGCCATTAGCACCGAAATCGAAAACGATCTGCGCGCCGGTGGCTTCGCCACCGCCGACATCCTCGCCGCCTTCGTCGCCGCCCTCATCGGGAGCAGCAGAGACCCAAGTTGCCGCCGCCGTATCGTCAAACTGAGCAGAGCCATTGTAAGCCGTCAGTTTACCGGTAACGGTCACGGTATCGCCCTTCTTCGGAGTGCCGCCGGTGACCGGCACATAGTAGCAGGTCACGGTATTGGTGCCGTCCGAAACCTCGAAGCGATACTGGCCCGCATTGTAGCTGGAAGCCTGCGGATCATTGGTGATCACACCGGTGATGGTGGATTCATACGGCAGATAAGTGTCGTTTTCCAACTGCGCGGCAGCAGCAAGTTGCTCTGCCAAGGTCGCCGGAACTTCGACATCTTCGCCGCCTTCGTCGCCTTCGCCGCCATCAGCGGGCGGGTTGGCGTTACCACCGTTGCCCACCACAAAGACGATCTCGTTGATCATGCAGCGAACGCCGCCGCTGACCGTCTCAAAGTTAACCGTCTTGACGGAGGAAGTATCCACCGTGATCTCGTCATATTCGCCATCGTTGGAGTTCTTGCTCAGAGTATAAGCCGTACCGTTAACCGAAATCTTGGTGGTATTGCTCTTATACTTGGCAACCTTGATCACAACAGAGGTGACATCATCCGCAACCGTAAAACTCAAAGCACCGGTCTTGCTGCTGGTACCGAGTTTGATGCAGGAATTACCCGCCGCATCATAAGCAGGGCCGTATACCTTCGTCAGCGTCAGAGCCAGCGAATAACCGTCGACCGTATAGGTCTTCGAAGCGCCGAGATCGCTGCCATCATTGTGGCCGGAGCCATTAGCACCGAAATCGAAAACGATCTGCGCGCCGGTGGTCTCGCCACCGCCGACATCCTCGCCACCTTCGTCGCCGCCCTCATCGGGGGTAGTGCCGGGGACGTAGGAATCGAGAGAGCACTTCTTATCGAATTCGATGGTGCCGTTGTAGTTCTTCAGCGTACCGGTAACGGTGATGGTGTCACCAACCTTGATGACGTCCACGCCGGTGCCGGCCATAGCGTAGCACATAATCGGCTTGTCGGTCATATCACCGACAACCATCGTCACGGTGATATCGCCGTAAGTGGCATTATAGCCATTGCTCGAAATGATCACGCCGGTCAGGGTGTAGGTGCCTTCGAGCGCTTCGCCAGTAGCCAGACCATACGCCGCGTTGACAATCTCTTCCGGAGTGGTCGGCTTATCTTCCTCGCCACCCTCGTCGCCGCCGGTGGAGCCGCCAGCCAAAACAGCCGTAGAGGCCGCTTCGGTGAACTGCGCCTTGCCGTTGAAAGCGCTCAACTTACCGGTAACGGTAACAGTGTCGCCCTTCTTCGGCTCGCCGCCGGTGACCGGCACGTAGTAGCAGGTCACGGTGTTGGTGCCATCCGAAACGGTGAACTTGTACTGGCCCTCGGTGCGGCTGGACGGTACCGGATCGTCGGTGATGGTACCGGTGATGGTGGACTCGTACGGCAGCAATTCGTTATTCGCCAGTTTCTCGGCCGCCGCGATCTGCTCAGCCAAGGTAGCCGGCTTCTCAGTATCCTCGCCACCTTCGTCGCCGCCGGTGGAGCCGCCAGCCAAAACAGCCGTAGAGGCCGCTTCGGTGAACTGCGCCTTGCCGTTGAAAGCGCTCAACTTACCGGTAACGGTAACAGTGTCGCCCTTCTTCGGCTCGCCACCGGTAACCGGCACGTAGTAGCAGGTCACGGTGTTGGTGCCGTCCGAAACGGTAAACTTGTACTGGCCTTCGGTGCGGCTGGACGGTACCGGATCGTCAGTGATGGTACCGGTGATGGTGGACTCGTACGGCAGCAATTCGTTATTCGCCAGTTTCTCGGCCGCCGCGATCTGCTCAGCCAAGGTAGCCGGCTTCTCGGTATCCTCGCCACCTTCGTCGCCGCCGGCCGGCGGAGTGCTGCCGGCAACATAGGAATCGAGCGTGCAACCGGAGTTGAACTCAACCTTACCGGTGCCGCCATATTTGGTGTCATCGTACTTGATGATCGTACCGGTAACGGTGATGGTGTCGCCAACCTTAATCACGTCAGCGCCTTCGCCCTTCACGCGGAACACAACGATCGGATAATTGGTCAAGCCGTCCACGACCATCGTCACGGTAACGTTCTTATACTGGGTGGAGTACGGATCATCCACAGAGGTGATCACACCGGTCATGGTGTACTCACCGAGCGTGGCGCCAAGTTCCAGCGCATACGCCGCCTTCAGAATTTCTTCGTTGGTGGTGTAAGTCGGGGTGTCATCGTCGCCGCCGGCCGGAGGAGTGCTACCGCCCAAAACGGCCGTGGCATTGCCTTCCTTGAACTGGGCCTTGCCACCAAAAGCGCTCAACTTACCGGTAACGGTGATGGTGTCGCCCTTCTTCGGCTCGCCGCCGGTAACCGGAACGTAGTAGCAGTAAATGCTGTTGGTGCCGTCCGAAACGGTGAACTTGTACTGACCTTCGGTGCGGCTGGACGGTACCGGATCATCGGTGATGGTACCGGTGATGGTGGATTCATAGGGCAGAGCCTCGTTATCGGCCAGTTTCTCAGCCGCCGCGATCTGCTCAGCCAGAGTAGCCGGCTTCTCGGTGTTGTCGCCGCCTTCGCCGCCTTCATCGTCGGTCGGAGCCTTCGCGGACTCGACGAACTGCAGGACGTACTGCGAACCGATCTTATCCGGAGTGTAGTAGGAAGCATCGGACATCGAGATGGTGGTATAGGAGCCATAGGTACCGATACCGTACTTCGCACCGTCAACGGTGGTGAACCACGCGCCGACAGACTTGTCGTAGGTGAAGACCGAGTTGGTGGAATCCTTGAAGGACAGGAACTTGCTGGTCTTGCCATCCTTCGTGGTGGTAGAGGCATCCAGATATACCTTCTTGGAGCCGTTCTTGTAGTAGATCTTGAAGCCGGCGCCGGACTTCTCCAGATAGAAGTCGACCGCATCCTTCACCTTGTCGGTGGTATCGAGGAACTTGTCGCCGGTACCGAGAGCGTAGTAGGTCTTGCCACTGCCGACAACAACGAACATCTTGTACGCGACGCCTTCCTTGAAGGTATCGGTGGCTTCCGGAGCTTCCGGAATCTCTTCCTCCACGGTGGTACCGGTGGTGGTGCCCTGCACGACGAAGTGGGCGATGAAGCCGTTCTTCGAGATATCCTGCGGGCTGATGCTGGAATGGGTGCTGTAAGTACCGCCGAAGGCATAGGTGACGTCGTCGATGGTGGCGACCATGGTCATCTTGTCTTCGTTCCAGGTGTAGACGGTCTTCTCACCGCCCAGAGTGAAGTTGATGTGCTCGCCGTCATCAGACTTGACGGTGCCGACGTACACCTTCTCGCCGCCAACCTTGGCGTAGATGTAGTAGCCACCGGTGGTGGTCTCCACGTACACGTCAGCCGCTTCGGCTTCGACGGTGGTGGTCTCGCCATAGTATTTGTTCATCATCGCACCGGTCATAAAGTACGCGGTGCTCTTCAGGTTCTCCTGAACGTAAACGACCTTGTAGGCCTTGCCGGCAACCGGCTTGACCGGCTTGATCACGGCGTTTTCGAACTTCTGCTCGGCAGCGCCGGTCGCCTTATAGGAAACCAGAACACAGCCGGAGTTGAATTCGACCTTGCCCTCATCGGTGCCATTGTCATATTTGAGCAGTTCACCCTTAACGGTGATGGTGTCGCCCTTCTTGATCTTATCGGCGCCGTCACCCTTCAGGCGGTAGCACTCGATCGGGTATTCGGTCATACCGTCCACCACGATGGTGACGGTCACATTGCCATAGCCCGGATCATAGGCGGAGTTGACCTTGGTGATGACACCGGTCAGCGTGTACTGGTAGCCGGCGGACAGAACCTTACCAACTTCCAGCGCATAGGCGGCCTTGACGATCTCGGCCGGAGTCTTGTAGATGGTGATACCCGCGTTCGGGTCCAGAGCCTCAGCGGCGGCCTTGTCGGCGAAGCCGGCCGGGAACTGGGAAACACCGGTGTTCGCGGCCGAGATATAGGACTTCTCGGAGATGCAGAAGGTCTTGTAGGTGCTGTAGGTGCCGAGCACGTACTCGGTCTTGCCGATGGTGGTGCACCACGCGTTGACTTCCGCGTCGTAGGTCCACACGCTGTCGGTGGACTCGGCATAGGTCAGGTACTTGCTCACCTTGCCGTCGTCGCCGGTGACGGTGTACGCATTGACGTACAGTTTCTTACCGTTCACTTCGGTATAGATCTTCACGCCGTTGCCGGATTTCTCCACAAAGAAGTCGGGAGCGGCTTTCGCATCGGTGGTGGAAGCGAGGTACTTCTCGCCGTCCATCTCGCCGGTGGCGAACAGGGTCAGGCCGATGGAAGCCTGCTTCATGAAGAACTTGTAGGCAACGCCTTCCTGCGGGTCGGAAACGAGCAGGGAGTTATCCATAACCGGCACCTTGCGCTTGAAGGTACGGGTCTCGGTGTTGCCGGCCGCATCCTTAATGGTAGCGGTCAGGGTGTAGGGGATCTCTTCGTCCGCCTTGGTGGGCAGATCGACCGTCCAGAAGCCCTCTTTGGTGCTCTTGACGATCTTGATGGAGTCAACGTCGACAGTCCAGGTGACTTCAAACACCGTGGTGCCGATCATGACCTTGCCGACTACGTCGTAGTCGCGCTCGGTGGCCTCTGCGCCATCCTTATACAGGCTGTTCAGATAAGCCGCCGCATCGGCCAAAGTGGCCTCTTCCTCGCCAATCGTGGGATTGGTGGGGTCGTTGTCCGGGGTATTGGGCTTTTTGCAGGCCGCAAACAGCGAAATGCAAAGGACCAACACAGCGAACAGTGCTAAAAATCTTTTCATCACGACTTTCCTTTCTCTCTCTTTTTATTTTATTTTAATTTTACAATTAAAAATAAAATCAATGAATAGTAATGTCGCTGGGAGCCAGCACCTTGATCTGGTACTGACCGTCTTCGCCATCTAGGCTGAAATATTCGACAAGTCCCTTGACGTCAATGGTCTCGCCGGCGTAAAGGTCTTCGGTGATGATCTCACCGTTCTCGTCGCGCAAAACGTCGGTACGCACCGGAATCCGCACGCCGTCCTTCTCGCAGGTCAGCGTCATCGCGCCCTTGGAAGAACTGGATTCGTTGGTGGTGGTATACACGTCCACCACGCGCAGACCGGTCATCGAAACGGAGGTATGCATCACCAGTTCCGCATACTTGTAGGTCTTCTTCTCCTCGTCCACTTCCAACTCCACCTCGCCGTTGGCGAAGGTGGTCGGATCGGTCGGCAGGTAGGAAGGCTCGTTGTTTTCGCTGACCAGTTTGAAGTTGCCGAGGTCGTCCGGACGCATCGCATTGTACTGCAAACCGGAGATCTGATAACTTCCGTTGAAATTCTGCACGTTACCGACGAAACGGACACGGTTGCCGACCGCCAAGAGTTTCAGACCCATCGCGTTGATACCGGCGGTGGCGTAGTAGATATAGATACCGAAATACATTTCGGATTCGGCATCGTAATCTTCCACGTACAGCGCGCCGTTGTGGTCCTTGACGATGGTGCCTTCAAACGCCACCTTGTCCCCTTCGTATTCCACGATGTGGGTACGGAGTTCCTTCAAGGTGATGTTGTTGGGGGCGCCATAGGCAAAATCCGGATCCTTCTCACCGGAGTAGACGTGCAATTTTTCGGCTCTCGCCTGATCGATCGCTGCCACGCCGATCTCACCGTAACGGTTGTTCGCCGTGTTGGAAGCAATCGCCAGACCGTTTTGCAACAGTTCGATGTTGAGGTTGCGGTAATCCGCATCATCCGCGGTCTTGTACCACACCCACACGAGGTGACGGCCGCCGGTGGAATCGACGTTCCACTGGGCGTTGTCCGACTCGACGTAGATGGAGGTTGCCGCCTTGAGTTTTTCTTTGGTGAAGTTAGAGGCAGCCTTACCCCATTCTTCCACCTTACCGGTCGATTCCGGCGTATTGATGCCGAGGTAACGGGCCTTCAGCACGCCGGTCGAGGAGACGGAGGAGGGAACGTTAAAGTGGGTGGTGTCGCCGTCAATATAAGTCTTGACGGTCACTTCCTGCTTCAGCGTGGGGGCGGCCATATCCAACTTGACCGACGCCGCGTAGTCGACGTGGGTCGGCGTAGCGGGCGTGTCGTCGTCTGCCTGCGGTGCGCAGCCCGCGATCGCCATCACTAAGATGGCGATCGTCAGGGCAAGCGACAACAGGCGCATAGCCATTTTTTTCATACAGATACCTCTGTTAAAGGGTTATCAGCCGGCCTGATACTCGCACTCGGCGACAGCGTCGGCAAACACCTTGGCGATCATCGCATCGACGTCGCCGGCGGCATCGGAGGACAGGCACGCCTGCATCAGCAGACCGACCTGATCACGGGCAACGGAGGAACCGTTGAACGCCGGAGAGGTGTAGTAAGCGGATTCCTGCTGCAAGCAGACCTTCGCAGACAGAGCGGAGATCGCGTCGCCGCCGTCAGCGGACTCCAGGAAGGAGGCGTAGACCGCGTTGTCACCGACCGACTTGATGACCGGAACGTAACCCGAAGCCATGGAGAATTCCGCCTGGAATTCCACGGTGGTGGTCAGGTACTTGACGAACAGCCAAGAAGCGAGAACTTCCTGCGGGTCAGCCTTCTTAAAGATGCACAGGGACGGACCCTGAGAGATGACCTTCGCGTTGTTGGCATCCATCTGCGGGATGGTGGTGATGCCCACGTCGAACGGATACGCACCGTCGACCTTGTCGGGACGCTGGTGGGTCGCACCGGCGGAGGAGCCGATGGACATATAGGAGTTACCCTTGTCGGTCTCGGCCATGGTGAACAGTTCGGAGGTGTAACCGCCGGACAGTTCCTGCGTGGTCACGTAACCCTTCTGGTACCAGTCACGGAACTTCTTCACAAAAGCGTGGTTTTCCGCATTGTCGAACAGGAAGTGGTCGCCGGTCGCCGAGGTGTAATCGGAGCCGAGCTGTTCGCACATGGTGATGAACCAGTTGGCTTCGGAGTCGTAGCCAAGCGGGATGCAGTCGGGGTCGATCTTCTTGATCTCCGCGCACAGCGCTTCGAGTTCGTCCCAAGTGGAGGGCGGGGTCAGGTTGTGCTTGTCGAAGAAGGTCTTGTTGTAGTACAGAACTTCGGTCGACTTGGACAACGGCATGGTGTACATCTTGTCGTCGCCAAACTCACGGCCTTCGTTATAGTAGCCCTGAATAAAGTCCGCGATCTGCGCTTCGGTCAGACCGATGGTCTCGGTGGAGCCATCAGCACGGGTGACCGTCTGGGTGCTGCCGATCAGCGTATCCAGCGACTGGGTCGCCTTGGCGAGGTTATACAAAGCCACGTGGTCCGGATAGCAGTAAGCGATGTTCGGCTGACCGCCGACGGTGATCTCCGTCTTGATCTGGTCACGAACGTCGTCGTAGCCACCGACCTGCTCATGCTGGATCTTGATGTTCGGATACAGTTTGTTGAATTCCACAATGTAGAAATCGAGAACTTCACGCAGGTTGGCACCCATCGTGTGGTAGAAAGTGATGGTCACTTCCTTGCTGGTGTCGAACGCCGGCAGTTCATCCACTTCGTCCAGATCGGGGGCGACGTTACCGCCGCCGCCATTACAACCGGCGAAGCAGCAGATGCACAGAACCAGCGCTGCAAACAGAGCTAAGAACTTTTTCATGGGAATAGCATCCTTTCAAATAAAGTATTTTTTATAACAAACCGATTTTTACGGCTTATTAACCCTTCAGACCGCCGCGGGATACACCCTTCATAATGTATTTCCGCAGGAACACAAATACCAGGAACAGCGGGAGCGAAACAATCGCAACGGCCGCCATCTGGACGGGAATATCCGCCTGACCGGAAGCATCCGTAAACGCGTTTCGCAGACCGTTGGTGATGAGCTGGTGGGCGGCATCGTTGGCAACCAGTCGCGGCCACACGTAGGAGTTCCACGCGCCCATCATCTTCAAAATGGTGATGGAGATGAGGGTCGGCAATGCCAGCGGGATCATAACCTTCCACAGGTACTTCAGATCGCTGGTGCCATCCACCTTCGCGGCCAGATACAGTTCGTTGGGGATCTGCATAAAGTTCTGACGCAACAGGTAGATGTAGAACACGCTGACGAGGAACGGCACGATCAAAACGGTGTAGGTCTTCATCCAACCGAGTTGGTTGACCGTCACGTAGTTGGTGATGGTGAACAACTCGCCGGGGATCATCATGGTGGCGAGCAACGCCGCAAACATCGTGTTTTTGCCCTTGAATTCCAAGCGGGCAAACGCAAACGCGGACAGCACCGTGATCACCAACGACAGGATGGTGGACACCACGCCGACGTACAGCGTGTTGAGGAACAGCGTACCGAGGTTGGCCTGATTAAAGGCGGTGACGTAGTTGCCCCACAGGATCTCGCGGGGGAACAGCGTCGGGACGGCCAGACGGTATTCATCCAGCGACTTGACCGAGGAGATCAACATCCAGTAAAACGGGAACAGGACGATGATCGCCATCACAATCAGGAAGAAGTAGACAAAAAACTGACCGAGGAAGTGGCCGAATTTCTGCTTGGAGGAAACGAGACGGATATCTTTTTCCGCCATCGTCTTATTGATGTTAGACATATCGGCACCTCCTTAATAATGAGTGTTCTTCTTGCTGACTTGCAAGTTGATCAAGGTAACGACCAAAATGATGCCAAACAAGATAAGCGCCGCGGCGGAGGCGCGACCGGTGTGGTCACCCGCCAGCGCATCGTAGATAAAGCCGACCATCGTATTCAAGCGGCCGGGGTCACCGGCAGGTCCCATCTTTTCGCCAAAGATACCGACGATGCTGGAATATTCCTTAAAGCCGCCGATGAAGCCGGTGATAACAACGTAGGCGAGCATCGGGGACAACAGCGGCACGGTGATGCGGGTGAAGACGCGGGCACGGCGGGTGCCGTCCACCTTCGCGGCATCGTAATACTGCGTGTTGATGCTCTGCAGACCGCCGAGAAGAATGAGGATCTTAAACGGCAGTGCGTTCCAGACGATGTACACCACCATCACGACGATGTTTGCCCAGTAGGCCGAGCCGGAGTTGATCCAGTTGATCGGCTGACCGCCGAAGAACTCGATCACATTGTTGATGATACCGGCCGTAATGATGAGTTCGTTTTCGCCGCCGAACGCCGAGCCGACCATATTGAACATGGCGGCGAACACCATACCGATGGCGATGGAGTTGGTCACGTACGGCAGGAAGAAGATGGTCTGCAGCGCACGCTGCAGCGGCTTGATCTGCTTCAGGCACACGGCAATGAGCAGAGCCAGAATGGTGGACAGCGGAACGGTCAGCACGCAAAGCAGTATCGTGTTGGTCAAGCAGTTGATAAAGTCTTTATACTGCAAAACCTTAGCAAAGTTGCGGATGCCGAACTCATAGGTCGCGCCACCGATCGCCATCGAACTGTTATAGTCCTCGAGGAAGGCGAGGCGAACCGTGTTGATAATGGGCCACACGGTAAATACCAACAACAGCACGATCGCCGGAGCCAGATACAGCCATGCTTTCCATGAATGTTTGCTTTCTACCATAGCCGTTCACCTCAAATGTCAAAGTAAATGCGGCTTTCGTCCTGCTTGCTGAACAGGAACACCTTATGCGGTTTGAGCGAGTAACTCACCGTCTCCGCGGCGGCCACCTTGTTATCCGCATCAATGATGGAGCGGATGACCGAGTTGACCGAAGCCGGATGGGTGGACACGACGCTGACGTCGCGGCCCATCACTTCCACGCTGTTGAGGCCGCAGACCATCGGGCCGTTTTCATCCAGCGTAAAGCCTTCCGGACGAATACCGACGGTGACGTCCTGATCCGCTACGCCCGGCACGTCCAGCACCTCGACGCCGTCCAGATACAGTTTGCCGCCGGCAACCTTGCCTTCGAATACGTTGATCGGAGGAGTACCGAGGAACTTCGCCACGAACAGGTTGGTCGGATCATCGTACACATCCTGCGGCTTGCCGATCTGCTGCACCACGCCGAGTTTCATCACGACGATCATATCGGAGATGCTCATCGCTTCTTCCTGATCGTGGGTAACGAAGATGGTGGTGATGCCGGTCTCCTTCTGGATGCGGCGGATCTCTTCGCGGGTCTGCAGACGCAGGCGCGCATCGAGGTTGGACAGCGGCTCGTCGAGCAGCAACACCTTCGGCATCTTGACCAGCGCACGCGCGATCGCCACGCGCTGTTGCTGACCGCCGGAAAGTTCGCTCGGCTTACGGTCCATCAACTCGTCGATCTGCACCAACTTGGCCGCCGTGTAGGCGCGTTCGAGCATTTCTTCCTTGCTGAGCTTGTCCTCACCGCGGAGGTTCTGCAGCGGGAACAGGATATTCTGCTTGACGGTCATGTGCGGATACAGCGCGTAGTTCTGGAACACCAGACCAACGCCGCGGTTTTCCGCCGACAGTTCGGTCACGTCTTCGTCGCCGAAGAAGATCTGACCGCCCGACGGCTTCTGCAGACCGCTGATCATGTACAGCGTCGTGCTCTTGCCGCAGCCGGACGGGCCCAGAAGACCGATCAGTTTGCCGTCCGGAATGGTGAAGGTGAAATCGTTGACCGCCACCACTTCCTCGTTGGATTTCTTGTTCCGACTAGGAAAGATCTTAGTCAGATTCTGCAAAACAACTTTCATACTCTCTTCCTTTCAACTGTTTATTTCAACAAAATAAGAGACATTGTTAATAGACCGCTTTCTCGGCCTTTTCCGCCTGCATCCGCTTTTTGTACGCCAGCAGTTCTTCCGGCGTATTGAAGATCATCTGGCTGGCCATATCCACCGCCACGGTGAAGGCCAGTTTGTCGTGGATAGCGGAGTTGGTCTTGGTCGCCGCCACCAGAATGATCTGGCTGATGAGCAAGGCGGCTATAACGGCGGTGCCGATGATGCCCATCGTTCCGTCAAACATCAGCAACACCAGCATGATCGGCAACATCGTTTCGATGGTGTACTTGCCGAGGATCGCCCGCGCAAACAACGCCAGCGGTGTCAGCCGCACACCGTCTTCCCGCATCACGGCGATGCCGAAGATTTTTTTGCCGACCGTCTGTCCGTTGCCAAACAACAGCGGCACCACGAATTCCAACAGCACGTAGGCAAGAAGCACGGAAAACACGACAATGATCAAACGGTAACTGACCGTCTGCCCATACAACCGCACCGCTTCGGGATCGTTGCGGAAGGCTTCGTCCGCCTGATTACGAATTGCCAGTTGTTCTTCGTTGGGCTGGGTCACCGACAGATCCACGCCGTACTCGTCGATGTACTGCTTTTGCAGAGCGTTGTACTGCGCGACCGTCTCGTCATAATTTAAAAAGGAGGAAATCGCAAACGCGACACCGGTGATAACGATAACCAGCAAAATAAAGTCCAAAAGCCAAGCGGAGATGCGTTTCCACATACTCGCTTTTTGCAGATCGTACATCATCGGGAATTCCTCCTTTCGACGGGGTGACATACATAGTATGACACCATAATTCTAGACGCTATCATTATACTACAACTTATCCTCTAAAACAACCTTTTTTCGATAGTTTTTTTCCTTTTGAAACACTTTCGGCACTTTGAACAATTCCCACTCCGTACATTTTGATGCAATTGCGCTTTTCGGTTTACAATTCAACAAAATTTGTTGAATTGTGGAGAAATTCGCAAGGCTTTTCCCTTGACACCCGCACCGGCTGTGTTATAATAATAACTGTCTTATAATAATAGATAATCGTTTATTATGTGGAAAAGGAATATCCTATGAAGAAATTTGCCATTTTATTATTGGCGGCGTTCGTACTGCTGACGGCCGCCTGCCAGACGCAGGTACCGGTCGACAGCGACGGCACCACCACCGGTTCTACCACCAAAAGTTCCCTGCAGTTTTCCCACCCGACATGGACCGATGCGCAAGGCAACGTCTACCCCACCACCGCACCGACCAAAGCCACCACCGGCACCCGCCCAAGCGGCAGCGGTGACGTATTGGTGGAGGACAATCGTTGCCAACACGCCGACCAAGATAACAACGGGCTGTGCGATACCTGCAACTTCACCGTCGTGGTGGTGGTGGATTTCTACGTCTTAAACGACCTGCACGGGAAATTTGCCGATACCGCCGACCAGCCGGGCGTGGACGAACTGACCACCTATTTAAAACAGAGCCGCGAAGCGGATGAGTTGGCGTTATTCCTCTCCTCCGGCGATATGTGGCAGGGCAGTTCGGAATCCAACCTCACGCAAGGGTTGATCATCACCGATTGGATGAACGCGCTGGATTTCACCGCCATGACCCTCGGCAACCACGAATACGACTGGGGCGAGGCCGCCGTTGAGAAAAACGCACAGCAAGCAAAATTCCCGCTACTGGCCATCAATATCTACGACCGCACGACCGGTCAGCGGGTGGATTACGCCCAGCCGTCGGTGATGGTCGAGCAGGGCGGTGTCAAGATCGGTATCATCGGCGCCATCGGCGATTGCTACAGTTCCATCTCCGCCGACAAAACGCAGGATATCTACTTTAAGGTCGGCAGTGAACTCACCGCGTTGGTCAAGGCGGAGGCACAAAAACTCCGTTCGCAGGGGGCCGATCTCATCGTCTACTCGTTGCACGACGGTCACGGACAATCCAAGAGCGGCGTGACCGATATTTCCGCCAACGCCATCGCTTCGTATTACGATATCGATCTGTCGGACGGGGTCGTGGATCTGGTGTTTGAGGGTCACACCCACCAGCGGTACGTGCTGAAGGATCGCCACGGGGTATATCACCTGCAAAACGGCGGCGAGAACAAAGGTCTCTCCCACACCGAACTGACCGTCAACATCGCCAACGGCCATCGAACGGTCAACGTCGCCGAGTTCGTGCAAAACAGCACCTACTCGCATCTGGCAGACGATCCGCTCGTCGATCAACTGTTGGACAAATACGCCGACGATATCGCCATCGGTGATCGGATGCTCGGCTACAACGGGCGGTACCGTTCCAGCGATACCCTCTGCGATCTGGTCGCCAAGTTGTATTATGAAGAAGGCTTGGCGCGTTGGGGGGACGAGTACGATATCGCGTTGGGCGGCGGTTTCCTTTCCACCCGCAGTCCCTACGATATGGATCCCGGCGAAGTGACCTACGGGATGTTGCAGATGCTGTTGCCGTTTGACAACGATCTGGTGCTTTGCTCGATCAAGGGACGGGAACTGAAAAATAAGTTCTTCTACACCAACAACGACCGCTACCACATCGCCTACGGCGATTACGGCAACACGGTCAAAGCAAACATCGACAACAACGCCACCTATTACGTCATCGTGGACAGTTACACCTCGCAGTATGCCCCCAACAAACTGACCGAGATCGATCGGATCGAAGGTTTGTACGCCCGCGATCTGCTGGCCGACTATATTTTAGACGGCGGTCTGGAATAAACGACAAACGCGCAGAGGAAACCTTCTGCGCGTTCCTTTTTTTCCGCTTACCGATTTGAGCCGTTGGTGTTGCTCATTTTCACCGGCATTTTCCTGCTGGTCTACTTCGTGGTGTAGCTGACCGTTTGGCTCTGCATCCAAGCCACCGGCAAAAAACCAAACGCCCGCATCTAAAGCAAAAAGCCTTGTTTGGCCATGCCAAACAAGGCTTTTTTATATCCGTTTGCAGACGGTGTACTCTCCTGCCCGACCGGACGGAGAACAACCGATAAAAAAGCGGTTAACGGTAAAGGGCGGCGGAAGCGTCAGGTTGGATAACAACCGCTCCATCCGCATCAACCGATCGGTATCCGCATCCAAAAACAAGGTGGAATGAAAACGGAAATCTAAGTCATACGGATGCGGTAAAACGCCGAATTCCCTTTCCATTACCTCATCTAACTCCCGATGCAATTCGACCAGCGCCGCCGTCGGTTCAAACGCCAGCCAAAGCACCTCCCCTTGCCGTTCGATCGCTTTCGGTTTCAGCAACAGCGGCGGTGCCTCTTGCACGATCTGTTCCAGACGAGTGATAACCGCTTCGACCTGCGTATCCGAAACGGGGAAGGAGATCTTCAGCGAAACGTGTTGAGGAAGCGAAAATGCCACTTCCGACAATCCGATCCGCCGATTGTGTTCGCGGCAAAGCGAGCGGATCGACGCCAACTCCCGTTCGGCATCACACGCGATCCAGAGGACCATCAGACAGACTCCTTCTCCGCGATACGGCGGGCCACGTACACGCCCGACGCGGACGCGTGGGACAGCGAGTGGGTGATACCGCTGCAATCACCGATGGCGTACAGACCGTCGTACATCGTCTCAAGGTTTTCGTCGATGGCGACCTCCATATTGTAGAACTTGACCTCCACGCCGTACAACAGCGTATCGTCGTTGGCAGTACCGGGGGCGATCTTATCCAGCGCGTAGATCATCTCGATGATGCCGTCTAAAATACGTTTCGGAATGACCAGCGACAGATCACCCGGCGTGGCGTGCAACGTCGGCTCGGTAAACGATTCGCGGATGCGGTCGGGGTTGGACCGACGGCCTCGCACCAGATCGCCGAAGCGCTGGACGATGACGCCGCCGCCGAGCATATTGGACAGCCGCGCGATGCTCTCGCCGTAACCGTTAGAGTCCTTAAACGGCTCGGAAAAATGCTTGGCAACCAGCAGGGCGAAGTTGGTATTCTTGGTCTGCTTGGCGGGGTCTTCGTAACTGTGACCGTTGACCGTCACGATGCCGTTGGTGTTTTCGTTGACCACCGCGCCCTTGGGATTCATACAGAAGGTACGGACGAGGTCGCCGTACTTTTCGGTACGGTAGATGATCTTGCTCTCGTACAACTCGTCGGTCAGGTGGGCGAACACCTCGGCCGGCAGTTCCACACGCACGCCGATGTCCACGCGGTTGGAGTGGGTGGGGATGCCCATCTCGCGGCATACCTTTTCCATCCATTTACTGCCGCTCCGACCGGCGGAGATGACACAGTATCGACCGGTAAACTCGCCGGCGGCGGTGGAGACGGCGTAGCCCTCCCCTTCGCGACGGACCGCATCCGCAGGACAGCGGAACCGGAAATCCACCTTCTCTTTCAGTTCGTTATACAGATTTTCCAACACCACGTAGTTGATGTCGGTACCGAGGTGACGGACCGACGCATCCAGCAGGTGCAGACCGTTTTGCAGGCAAAGCGTTTTGATCTGGCTGTTGGCGGTGGTGTACAGTTTGGTCCCCTCGCCGCCATGAGACAGGTTGATGCTGTCTACGTATTTCATCAGTTCGGTGGCAGTCTCCTTGCCGATATACTCGTACAGCGTGCCGCCGAAAGCGTTGGTGATGTTATACTTACCGTCCGAAAACGCACCGGCGCCACCGAAGCCGTTCATAATGGAACACGGCTGACAGCCGATGCAGGATTTCACGGTCTTGCCGTCGATGGGACATTTCCGCTTATCCAGCGGATTGCCTTCCTCCAGCACCAGAATTTTCAGTTGCGGCGCCAATTGGGACAACTCGTAGGCGGAAAAGATACCGCCCGGTCCGGCACCGATGATAATGACGTCGTATTGCATAGATTTCTCCTTGTTTTTTCCAGTTGGTTATCCGGCGAAAAAATCCCTGCGCGAGCAGGGATTTTTGGGGTTATTCCTCGGATTCCGGCGCGGTCGTGGTGGTCGTGCCGGTCGTGGTCGCCGTGGTGGTCGTGGTGGTAACGGTGTTCATATTACTGCCCAACAGCAGTTCCTGCGCCGCCACCAACTGCGGGTCGGACAACTCCGCCGAGAAAGAAGAGACCTCCTTCATCGGGGTCAGACCCTTTCCTTGCCAACTGCCGCTCTTGGGCAACGACAGTTCGCCGACCGACAGTTTGATACGGGCATTGGTGCTGGTCAGCGCAAAATATTCCTGCACCATCGCACAGCCGTGGGAGGCGGTGCCGACCAGTTTAGTCTTGTTAAATTCCGTCAGCGCACCCGCAAACAGTTCCGCCTCGCCGGAGGTGCTGCCATTGATCAGCGTGACCGACGACAGCGCCACCTCGGTAGTCCCTTTGCTGGTGAGATTTTCGATCTTGTCGCCACGTTTCAAGGTGGCGTAAGTGGCGTTGGGCAGCAGGATCTCCAACACCTGTTGGGTAGCCGCCAACGAACCGCCGGCGTTACCGCGCAGGTCAAAGATAAAGCCGATCGCTCCCTGCGAGCGAAGCGACTCATACAGCGTCTCAAACTGCCCGAAGGTGATGTCGCTGAAGTTGGTGATGCGGATATAGCCGATGCTGTTATCCAGCATCTTACCGCTGACCGATTCCAACGTGTACACCGCCGAGATCAGCGAGAAGGACTGTTCTTCCCCCTCGCGGGTGACCGTCAACTGCACCTTACCGGCGGTAGCCAACAGATCCTGCACGTCCAAAAGGGTCAGTTCGGTGCCGACGGCGGTGTCGTTGACCACGCGAACGATATCCCCCACCTGCATTCCGGCAAGCGCCGACGGCGAGTTGGTCGCCACCGCACGCACCACCAGTTCGGCGTTTTGGTCGTATTCCACCGTCAGGCCGAAGCCCTCCGCTTCGCCTTTCAGCACCGCCTCGACCGCCGCGTATTCGTCGGCGGTGAGATAATCGGCGTACGGATCACCGATACCGGAGAGGTAACTCGCCGCTACCGCCTCACGCAGGCCGATCTCGTCGATGGTGCCGGAGTACTCCTCACGCACCTTTTTATCCACCTCGGTGAGATAGTCAAGCAGCGATTGCCGCTGGTTGACGTCGGTCACGGTGGCGGAAAAGCGTTCCATAGAAAACATCATCGTCAGCGTGACCGCCAAAGCGACGGCAAGGGCAATCAAAGCAATCGCCGTGCCGAGTGAGATTTTCTTGTTCATAAACTGCTCCTAACGTTTGGTTTACGGCACAGCCACGTAGCCGTTGCCGAGCGGATCGACCGGCACACCGTCCAAACGCACCTCAAAGTGAATGTGCGCGCCGTAGGATTCGCCGGTATTGCCGACGTCGCCCAGACGGGTCTTACCGCCGACAACGTACTGACCCGGCGTGACCAGTACCTTGGACATATGCGCATACATGGTCACCACACGGCGGCCGTACTCGTCCAGACCGTGGTCGACCAGCACGCAATAGCCGTAGCCACTGCTCCAACCGTAGCCGTATTCGTAGGTATCGTTGATATCCAGCACCACGCCATCGGCGGCGGCGATGATATCCTTGCCGTGGGCGTCACCGTAGCAGGCAATGTCGATGCCCTTATGCAGGCGTCCCCAACGATAGCCGTAGGTCGAGGTGAGGATGGTGCACTGGGTCGACGGCCAGTACATCGAGCCGGTCTTGAACGCCTGATTGTTGTCACCCTGCGCCAGTTTCTCGGCAATGGCGGCTTCCAGTTCCGCTTCCTCGTCCTTGGAGATGGCGATCTGATTGCGGTAATAATCGATATCCGCTTCCAGATTGGCCACCGCCGTTGCCACTTCGTCGTACAACTTATCCAGTTCGACTTTCAGCGCTTCCATCTCTTTCTGCTTGGCACCCAGTTCATCCCGCTGTGCCTGCAGTTCGTCCTTCTGCTTATTGATGATGCCGATCTCGCCTTCCAACGCACGGATGGTCTTCTCGTCGTTGGCGGCGATCGCCTTCATCACCTTGCTCTTGATCAGGTAATCCACGTAGTTCTCGGTGGACAGCACCATCTGAAATTCGCTGAGGTTACCGGTCTTGGAGACCTGATTTAAGCGCTTTTTCAAATAATCGAATTCGTGAGCGATCTCCGCTTCACGGGCGGCAATCTCCGCCAGTTTGGCGTTGATCTCCTCATCCTTGGCGTCGATCTGTTGCTGATTGAGCAGGATCTCACGCTGTTTGGACTGCACCTGCTCGTTGATGATGCCCAGACGGATCTGCTGATCCTCCAAACTGTCGGACAGGGCATCCTTTTCCCCTTCCAACTCTTCGATACGGTCACGCAGTTCTTCTTGTTCCTGTTGCAGTTCCTCTACCGATTTGGCACGGGGAGTGACGGTGCTCATCGGAAACAGCACCAGCACCAACGCCAGCGCGGTCAGCAGACAAGCCACACGGAAGTAAGACGTTTTAGCGATCATAACGTCGGGTCGCCTCCTTCGTCTTTCAGATAGCGTCCCATCGAAATGGCACTGCCGACCATACCGGTCAGCACACCGCCCGCCAGATACGCAAGCAGCACGATCCACCACATCGACTGGAAGGACAGAAGTCCCATACCGATGACCTCGCCGCCAAACAGCATCATCACGCGGTCATAAGCCAACCAAGTAACCAGATACGCCACCAGCGCCGACAGCAGACCGATCACGGCACCTTCCACCACAAACGGGGTACGGATAAAGAAGTTGGTCGCACCGACCGCCTTCATAATACCGATCTCCAAACGGCGGCTGTACACCGTCAATTTGATGGTGTTGGAGATGATAAACAGCGACACCAGCACCAACAGCACCACGACCACCGCACCGGCGATCATCAGGATGTTGCGGAGTTGGCTGAGTTGATCGGCCAGTTTGGTCTGTGCTTCGATCGACTCGGTCTGCGGCAGATCGCGGATATCGTCCAACGTCTGCTCAAACAGCGACAGATCGTAGAAGGTGACGATATAAGAATCCTGCATCGGGTTGTCTTCTTTGAGTGCCTCGTACAGTTCCTCCGAGCCCATCTCCTTGGCGTAGCGATCCAGTATCTCCTCTTTGGAGAGGAATTCCACACCCGATACGTTGCTCATCGCGTTCAGTTCGTCCCCCACCGCCTCGATATCGGCGTCGGTGACGTCCCGTTGCAACCAGACGACCACCACGTTTTGGTGCGCCACCTGCTCAAACACGTAGTTGACGTTGATAAAGACCAACGCCGCCAGACCGGTAATGAGGATACAGGCGGTCAGCACGATGATGGACGCGGCCGCCATCAGGCGGTTTTTCCAAACACTGCGGAAACCTTCCCGCAGCAGATAACCGAAGTTTCTCATGCCGGCACACCTCCTTCCGGCGTGTCGGATTCCACGCGACCGTCCTTGATCTGGATGGTGCGCTTCTGGAAGGCATCGACCAGCGCCTGCGCATGGGTGACCACCAACACGGTGGTGCCAAGGCGGTTGATCTCCACCAAGAGTTGCATGATCTCCATACTCATGGTCGGGTCGATGTTGCCGGTCGGCTCGTCGGCGATGATGAGCGACGGATTGTTGACCAGCGCACGCGCCAGACTGACACGCTGCTGCTCGCCGCCGGACAGTTCCTTCGGGTAACTCTTCATCTTATCCTGCAGACCGACTAACTGCAACACGTACGGCACGCGCTTGTGGATCTCGCGGTTTTTCGCGCCGACCACCCGCATAGCAAACGCCACGTTGTCAAACACGTTCATCGTCTGGATCAGACGGAAATCCTGAAACACGATGCCCATCGTGCGGCGGAGCATCGGCTCCTGCCGACGGCGCAGTTTGGACAGGCGGAAGTCGTTGACGATGACCTCGCCGACCGTGGGGGATTCCTCGTGCATGATCAGTTTCAGAAATGTACTTTTACCGGCACCGGATTTACCGACGATAAATACAAATTCGCCCTTCTCAATGCGAATATTGACGTCGTCAAGTGCTTTTTTACCGTTATCGTAAACTTTGTGAACTCCGTTGAATTCGATCACAAAGAGAACCTCCTTTGCGTTGATTTTTGCCACCCTCTACAGTACCACCAAACCGGCGGTACGGCAACCCCTCAAAAGTTTCCAGTTGAGTAAGGGGGTGCTTGACAAGGCAATGCGCCGTTCGGAGCAAACCGGCGGCGCACCTTTCATCTCAGTATTTTACCGGATTCGCCTTGAGGTACTTCTGCACCATCAACGCCACCTTGAAGACGATGGCATCGTCGAATTCGCGGAGATCCAAGCCGGTCAGACGCTTGATCTTCTCCAGACGGTAGACCAGCGTGTTACGGTGGACAAACAGTTTACGGGAAGTTTCGGACACGTTGAGGTTGTTCTCAAAGAAACGCTGAATGGTAAACAGCGTTTCCTGATCCAGCGACTCGATCGAACCGCGCTTGAACACTTCACGCAGGAACATCTCGCACAGCGTCGTCGGCAACTGATAGATAAGACGCGCGATGCCGAGGTTGTCGTAACTGACGATGGTCTTCTCGGTGTCAAACACCTTGCCGACCTCCAGCGCCACCTGCGCCTCCTTAAACGAACGGGCGAGATCCTTGATGCTCTCCACCATCATACCGATACCGATGTTGGCGTGGGTGTAGAATTCGCTGCCCAGCGTGTCGACGATGGAACGCGCCAACTTCTCGAGGTCTTTGCCTTCCGTCTCGGGGCGGACTTCCTTGACCAGCACGATGTCGGTCTCGTTGATGCTGATGACGAAATCTTTGGTGCTGTCCGGAAACAGGTTGCGGATAACGTCGTAGGTAGAGACGTCGCTGTGGCTCTGCACGCGGATGAGCATGACCACGCGGGCCGCCTCGCTGTTGAAGCGCAGTTCGTGCGCCTTTAAGTAGATATCGCCCGGCAGGATGTTATCCAGCAGGATGTTCTTGACGAAATTGCCGCGGTCGTATTTCTCATCGTAATACTGCTTGATGTTGGTCAGGGAGATGGCCAGCAACGCCGCATAGCGGGAAGCCTCGTCATCGGTGCCTTCCACGAACAGCAGGTAGTTCTTGTGCGGCTCCGCACCGAACGGACGGTAGGTCAGACCCTCCGCCTCAAACGAATCGGTCTGGGTAAAGGCATCCATCGCCAACCCTTCTGCCGGCTGACCGATACGCCCCAGATCGCTGCAAGCGATGACATTCAGCGATTCATCCACCACACCGATGGTACGGTCGATGACCTCGCGCATTTGATAAACGATCCCCTGAAAGAGTCTGACAGACATAGTACACTTCTCCCTTTTCTATAAAAGTTACCGCAATTGGGCAGATTTTACCAAGATATAATTTTACTAATACCTATTGTACACAATTTTCACGCCGATTGCAAGAAAAACTTACGATTTATTCGTAAAAATTTGTAAAAAATTTGAAAATAAAAGAGCCCCATCCGACCGATGGGACTCTTTCGGTTAAATTTCGGCAATAACTTCCACTTCGCACAGCACGTTTTTCGGCAACGTCTTGACCGCCACGCAGGAGCGTGCCGGCTTACTGCTGAAGTAACGGCCGTAGATCTCATTGAAAGCCGCAAAATCCGCCATATCCGCCAAAAAGCAGGTAGTCTTGACCGCTTTGTCGTACGAACTGCCGGCCGCCGCCAGTACCGCACCGAGGTTTTTCATCACCTGTTCGGTCTGACCGACGATGTCGGTCGCCTCCACGTTGCCGGTGGCGGGATCAATAGCGATCTGACCGGAGGTAAACACCAGTCCGCCGGTCACCATCGCCTGCGAATACGGGCCGATCGCCGCCGGTGCGGCATCGGTATGCACGTAGTTAGCCATAAAACGTTCCTCCCTTATTTGGACACGATGTGATAGCCGGCCGTCTCGATGGCATCGGCGATCTCATCCACGTGGGCTTGGTCGCGGGTCTCCAGAATGAGGCGCAGATAACAGCCGGTGATATCCGCATCCAACTCGGTACGGTCATGGAACACGCCGACCACGTTGCCGCCCAGATCGGACACGATCTTGGAAACCGCCGACAACTGGCCCGGTTTATCGGTCAGCGCCACCGTGATATCCGCACTGCGGCCGGTCTTGAGCAGACCGCGGCTGATGACACGGGACAAAATGGTCACGTCGATATTGCCGCCCGAAAGCAGGCAGATCACCTTTTTGCCTTCGATCGGCACTTTGCCGAACATGGCCGCCGCCACCGGCACCGCACCGGCACCTTCGGTGATCAGTTTTTGCTGTTCGATCAGCGCCAAAATGGCGGTGGCGACCTCGTCATCGGTCACCGTCACCACGTCGTCGACGTACTGCTTGATCAGTTCGTAGGTCAGATCGCCGGGGCGTTTGACCGCAATACCGTCGGCAATGGTCTTGACCGCCGGCAACGTTTCGATATGACCGTTGACCAGCGCATCCCGCATCGAGGGCGCACCCGCCACCTGCACACCGTAAACTTTGCAACGGGGATTGAGATGCTTGATGGCAAACGCCACGCCGGCGCACAGACCGCCGCCGCCGATCGGCACGATGACCACGTCGGCATCCGGCAGTTGTTCCATCAGTTCCAAGCCGATGGTACCCTGACCGGCGATGACCTCTTCATCATCAAACGGATGAACGAAGGTATACCCCTTTTCATCCCGCAGTTGCAACGCACGGGCGTACGCATCGTCGTACGCACCCGGCACCATCTCGATCTGCGCACCGTAGCGACGGGTCGCCTCCACTTTGGAGATAGGCGCACCGGCCGGCAGGCAGATGAGCGACGGAATGCCGTTTTGAGCCGCCGCCAACGCCACCCCCTGCGCGTGGTTACCCGCCGAGCAGGCAACCACACCGTGCGAGCGTTCTTCCTCGCTTAACTGCGACATCTTATAATACGCGCCGCGGACCTTAAACGAGCCGGTGATCTGCAGATTTTCGGTTTTGAGATACATCTCCGTCCCCGGACACAGGTTGGGGGCCAGAATGAGGTCGGTACGGCGGATGACCGGCTTCAGCACAAACGACGCATGATACACTTTATCCAACGATAACATAGACAAAACTCCCCAGAGTAGAAATTATCATTCAGTATAAACCGCTTTTTGTTATTTGTCAATAACGGTCGAAAGGTCTTCCAACCCGCGTGCGGCCAACGCCGCATACCGCTCGCGCTTGTCACGGATAGGGTTCTCAAGCGGCGGCAGGATGCCGAAATTCGCCCCCATCGGCTGGAAATTGACGTTCGGCGCGGCCACGTAGGCCGACAGCGCCCCGATCATGGTGGTACGGGGCAGGGTCAGTTCCGGCTTGCCTTCCAGCATACGGGCACAGTTGATGCCGGCCATCAGACCCGAAGCGGCCGATTCCATATACCCCTCCACGCCGGTCATCTGACCGGCAAACCACAAGTCTTCCCGCTGACGAGACCGGAAACCGCTCGTCAGCAGTTCGGGAGACCGCAGGAAGGTGTTGCGATGCATCACGCCGTACCGCACGAATTCGGCATTGGCCAGCGCCGGAATCATCCCGAACACCCGCTTCTGCTCACCGAATTTGAGGTTGGTCTGAAATCCGACCAGATTATACAGCGTGCGTTCGGTGTTTTCGGCACGCAATTGCAACACCGCCCACGGGCGGTGACCGGTGCGCGGGTCACGCAGACCCACCGGTTTCATCGGACCGAAGCGGATGGAATCCGCCCCACGCTTTGCCAACACTTCAATGGGCATACAGCCCTCGTACACCGTCGGTGAAGCGGCGTCAAAATCGTGTAGCGGCGCGATCTCCGCCGCCACCAACGCGGCGTGGAACGCCTCGTATTCTTCCTTATTCAGCGGACAGTTGATGTAGTCACCGGCACCCGAGTCTTCCTTGTCGTACCGCGAGGCACAAAAGGACTTGTCCGGATCGACGCTCGCCGCTGTCACGATCGGGGCGGCGGCATCGTAAAAATGCAGACCGCCACCGCACAGGCGGGCAATATCCGCCGCCAGCGCATCGGAAGTCAGCGGTCCGCTTGCCACGATGACCGGCCCCTCTGCGGGAATCTCGGTCACCTCGCGGTGTTCCACCGTGATGAGCGGATGGGCGTGGATGCGACGGGATACCCCCGCCGAAAAGCGATCGCGGTCGACCGCCAAGGCGCCGCCCGCGTCCACGCGGCTCTCGTCTGCGGCCTGCAGGCAGACCGACCCCAAGCGCCGCATCTCTTCTTTTAACAGACCGGCCGCGCTGTCGATACGCGCCGCCTTCAGCGAGTTGGAACACACCAACTCCGCCAATTCATCGGTACGGTGTGCCGGACTGCGGCGATGCGGTTTCATCTCGACCAACCGCACCGGCACGCCGCGTTCGGCCAGCGCCCAAGCCGCCTCACAACCGGCAAGACCGCCGCCGATAACGGTGACGGTCGTTTTTTCAGTAGCCGTATTTTTCACAGTATTCCTCCAGCGTGATGCCGTCGCGCATAATTTCGGTAGCGGCCTCCACGCCGACATAGCGGTAGTGCCACGATTCAAAAACGACGCCGGTCACATCCTCTTTTCCCTCAGGGAAACGCAGAATAAAGCCGTATTCGGCGCAATGTGCCTCCAACCAACGATGGCCTTTGGTGCCGGTAAAACTCTCGTTGCAGTAGTTGAAATCCACCACCAAACCGGTGTTATGCTCGCTCTGTCCGGGGCGCTTGACACATTGAGCGGCCACGATCTCCGCCTCTTCGCGGGAATACCCCTTGTTGATGAAGGACTGCACCTCGCGCTCATACAACACCTCTTGGGTATCATAATCGCGATAGCAGGATTGTGCCCACACCCCGCCGCCGGCGGCGTTGCAATCGCGGATCATCGCATCCAGCGCATCCACGATGCGGGCGTCCACTTTGCCGTTTTGTACACCGGCGTTATACACCACCAGATTGTCTTCCAGCGTGTCCAGCACGTCGGACGGCATATTGTTCCAATCGTTGACCAGCACCAAATTCCAAGCCGCACCGGCCGGTTGGACGTAATGCCCTTCCACCGGCGAAGTCGGCACCGTCGGACGGACGGTGGCCGTGGTGGTCGTGGTGGTCGTAACCGTCGTGGTGGTCGTCGAGGTTGTCGACGTTATCGACGTTGTCGTTGTCGTGGTCGACGAGGTGGTCCCGTCGCTCGGCACCGGCGACTTACCGTCATCACGGCGGGTCAACGCGCAGGAAACGCAGATGACCGCGATCGTCACAGCCAGCAAAATCAGCAAAATAGCGTGCCGTTCCACCTTCGCCGCGTGGCGGCGGGAGGCACGACGGCGCCGTTCGCGTTCTCTTTTAGAGATCATCGGTCATCAGCCTTTCTTCGGACCGCCGACGTTATCGGCGTTTTCACCCTTCTCACGGACAACGATACGCACCGGCGTACCTTCCAGACCGAAGGTGCCGCGGATGCAGTTTTCGATATAGCGTTGGTACGAATAATGGAACAACTGCGCCTTATTGACAAAGCACACGAAGGTGGGCGGGCAGGTGGATGCCTGCGTCATATAATAGATCTTGAGGCGGCGTCCGCGGTCGGTCGGCGGTTGCACACGGGCGGTGGCATCCGCCAGTACGTCGTTGAGCATACCGGTGGTGACGCGCATACAGTTCTGTTCGTGTACGTAGCGGATGAGCGAAAACAGTTTATCCACCCGCTGTCCCGTTTTGGCCGAAATAAAGATCATCGGCGCATACGCCATAAAACTGAAGTCCCGCTCCAGATCCTGACGCATACGGTCCATCGTGTAGGTATCCTTATCCACGATATCCCATTTATTGACCGCAATGATACATGCCTTGCCCGCTTCGTGGGCAAGACCCGCCACCTTGCTGTCCTGCTCGGTAAAGCCCTCGGTCGCGTCGATCATAATCACGCACACGTCCGAACGCTCGATGGACATCTGCGCCCGCAGGATGGAGTAATGTTCGATATCGGTGTCCACCTTGCTCTTGCGGCGGAGACCCGCCGTATCGATAAACAGAAAGTCACCGTGGGCGTTATGCACCGGCGTATCCACCGCATCGCGGGTGGTACCCGCAATGTTGGAGACGATAGAGCGTTCTTCGTGCGCCACACAGTTGATAAGCGAGGATTTGCCGGCGTTGGGCTTGCCGATGACCGCCACACAGATGGGGGCGTTCTCCTCCTCGGTCACTTCACCCTCGGGGAAATGCTCGATCACGGCATCCAGCAGGTCGCCGGTACCGTGACCGTGGACGGAGGAAACCGCAATGGGATCGCCCAGACCGAGGTTGTAGAATTCGTAAAAATCCGCCGGCAGGTTGCCGATGTTGTCGCATTTGTTGACGCACAGCACCACCGGCTTGCCGCTGCGCTGTAACATCGCCGCCACATCCATATCGTTGGCGGTAACACCGGAGGTGATATCCACCACCAGCACGATGACCGTCGCCTGATCGATCGCCAACTGCGCCTGCTGGCGCATTTTGGACAGAATGAGATCGTCGGTACGCGGTTCGATACCGCCGGTATCGGTCAGCAAAAACGGGCGGCCTGCCCACTCGCAATCGGCCACGATGCGGTCACGGGTGACGCCGGGGGTGTCCTTGACGATGGACAGACGGCGTCCGATCAATTTATTGAATAAGGTCGATTTTCCCACGTTGGGACGGCCGACAACGGCCACGATCGGCTTTTTCATAAGCGTCTCCTTTTCTCACAAAAGCAAAGCATCCAACAGGTCGCCGCCGTCTTCCCCGACAACGGTCACTTTCGCGTTCAACGCTTCGCCCACCTGCTGCGGGGTGGTATCATCCAAAAACAGATCCTGTTCGTGACGCAGCATACAAGAGGGAATGAGCAGGTAGTCGGTCTCGATGCCGTCCAACTGACGGATGATATCCCGACCGGTCACCAGACCGGCGACCGTGATGCTCTCCCCGAAAAATTCGTTTTTGATCGCCTTGACCTCCACTTGCAGTTGCGGCCAATGCTCTTTGGCCAGCAAGCAGAGACGTTGCAGTTCGGGTGCCGCCAGCACGCCGGTGGCGATGGTCAGGCGCGAGCCCTTCGGTTGCTCGTCGCACAGCGACAGCGCCGAGGTAAACTGTTCCCGCAACAGCGAGATCATCCCCACGCCGTTTTCCCATTGCACGAAATCGGCGTAGAATGCCGCCGGCGGAAGCGGACGGCCGGCGGTGAGATAGAATTCATCCGACGGGTAGAACAGACGCGGTTTGCCGGCCGCTTCCATCTCGTCTCCCATGGCTTCCATCCGATCGATGACATCCGCCGCCTGCTCCGCCGTAAACAGCGACAGCGGCGTGAGCCCTTCGCGGTACTTGGTCAGTCCCACCGGCACGGCGGCCACGCTCTGCACCGCCGGATAATACGCCTTGAGATCCTGCATGGTGCGGGTCAGTTGTTCCCCGTCGTTCCAATCGGGACAAAGCACCATCTGGGCATTGATCTGAATGCCCGCATCCGCCAAACGGCGCAGGTGCCGCAGGCTGTCACCCGCAAAGCGGTTGTTCATCATCTTGCAACGCAACGCCGGATCGGTGGTATGCACCGACACGTTGACCGGACTGATATGCATCTCGATGATACGGGAAAGTTCGTGCTCGGTCAGATTGGTCAGCGTGATATAGTTGCCAAACAGAAAGGACAGACGGCTGTCGTCGTCCTTTACGTATAGTGTATCCCGCATCCCCGCCGGCATCTGGTCGATAAAACAAAAAATGCATTTGTTCCGGCAGGTATGCTGTTCGTCCATCAGGTAGGAGGAAAACTCCAGCCCGATCTCCTCGTATTCCGCCTTGCGGATGCGGACGGTGCGCTTACCGCCGCCGGCGGTCTGCACCTCCAGTTTGAGTTTGGTATCGGGGAGGAAAAACCGATAATCCAACACGTCTTCGATATCGTGCCCATTGATGCGAAGCAACGTATCACCGGCTTGCAGTTTGGCTTTTTCGGCGGCACTTCCCGCCGCGATCCCGTCGATCCTGACCATTCGATCTTCCCTCCTTTTCCCTTGAATTTTCAAAAAAAGAGGGGTGATGGATATACTCCACCACCCCTTACACAGCGTGCGATCAGGCTTCCGCCTTTTCGACCTTGACCACCTCGCGGCCATTGTAGTAACCGCAAGCCGGGCAAAGACGGTGCGTGCGCTTATAAGCGCCGCAGTTCGGGCACTTCATCAGCGACGGAGCATCCATCTTCCACAGATTGTTGCGACGCTTGTCACGACGCGCTTTCGAAACTTTTCTCTTCGGAACGGCCATTTTCGTAACCTCCTTAAATTGTTTTCAGTCGTTTGTAAGAAATTGCCGCAGAGCCGCCAGTCGGGGATCCACCTCTTTGCCAGAGCAGGAACACGCACCGGCGTTTAAGTCCTGTCCGCATTGGTGGCAAAGCCCCTTGCAGTCAGGCTTACACAGGCTCTTCATCGGCATTTCCAGCCATAAATCGGCCTGTATGACGTCGTCCAGATCCAACAGATACGAATCATCCAGCAGAATCGCATTCTCGTCTTCACTGTCCTCATCCGATAAGATCAACAAGTGCTCCGTTTCCAACTTGCCGCCTCGGGAAAAGCGGGCCAGACAACGGTCGCAGGAACCTTCGAACGTATACTCCACAGTACAGCGCAGTACGACGATACCGCCGGCACCGGTGACAGTGCCGGACACAATAACCGGCTTCGCGAAAGGATACTCGCCACTCCATTCCATCCCCGATAGATCGAGCGTGTCTTGGATGACCAGTTTCTCTCGCTCCTCTGTAAAGAGCGTTCTCACGTTCCATTTCATGTCAAACACCTCAGATACGCCAAATATTATAAACTACCCTGCCGCCGTTGTCAAGTGGTTTTTCTAACTTTTTATATTAGAATAAAAGCGGCTTTTCCGTGTAATTTGAACAAAAAGCGATCCCGCCGCCAGCGCATCGGGATCGCCTAATGATCACTTTTTCCGGATAAGGATGAAGGGGGTCAACTCGTCGTCCTGACCGGCAGGGTTGTCGCGGATAAGATCCAGCAATTCCTTCGGGTCACGGTCAGCCAGATCCGGCGAGGTAGCCAGCAGTTCCTGATTGATGTCGTTGGCATCCACCAGCACGGTACTGACACCCGTTTCCTCATACACCTTCCGGCACAGTGCCTCCGGATTTTCCGGCATCAGCACCGCCATCGTGTGGTACACCTCAAACGACGAATGGCTGTAGAACCCGTCGATGCCTGCCACGTCCTGACCGGCGATCTCATAGAACACACCGCGGCGACCGAACAGACGGCAGACCGCGCCGGCGATCGCCGCCCACAAGATACGCGGCAAGCCCTTCATATTGATGGCAAGTTGCAGTTTGTACGGCTCGTCCATACCGATGCCGGCGGTGGTGCGGGTGGCAAATTTCGAGAGAAATTTCGCCCAAAAACCCAACTTCACGTCCGACATCTGGACGGTGTTATCCTGACACATCGCCGCCACCTTTTCGCTGGAGAAGACGATATCCCCCTCCTGCCAGATGGGCAACACGTACTGCCGGAACAGCCCCACGTAATCCTCGCCGCGTTCCACAAAATGGGTATGGATCGCCTTGCAGGTATAGGTCACGCCGCCGACGGTGCGATCGTCACGCGCAAAGACGGTGACCCCGTTTTCCACCTCGGCAGGGCGGCCGGTATTCAGGTTTTCAGCATTCGGATTCATAGCGTTTTTCGCTTCCTTTACAGTTCCTGGATAAAGGTCTTGACGTCCGCCGGCACCTCGGAGATATCCGCCGAGACAGACAGCGTCACGTTGATGTTGAGCTGATCGGACAGTTTCGCCAACTTATCCACAAAGCCCTCCAGCGAAGCGAGATCGCCGCCGCCGATCTTCATGGTGGAATCGACGTACACGTCGGTCACGTCGTAGTTGGCCGAGCACATACCGGCGATATAGCCGTACAGCGAGGCAAAGCCGAAGATGCCGTACTCGTCCGCGCAGGCGAGACGGGTCTTATGGCTGAGGCCTAACGTCAGGGTGTTATCCTTCTCAATAAATACAACGACACCGTTGGAAGACTCGGTCGCCGCAGCGCACAACTCCAGCAACTTTTTGGTCTTACCGGTACCCTTTTTACCAAGCAAAATAGTCAACATAGTTTTTTCCTCCGTTTTTATGTTTTTGCGGCTGCCCGCCGCATAGGGTTTTATGTCAACGCATCACAGACGCGCTTCCAACGCTTCTTTTTCCGACTCGTAGCCGGGTTTACCCAGCAGGGCAAACATATTTTTCTTGTAACTCTCCACTCCCGGTTGGTCAAACGGGTTGACACCCAGCATATAGCCGGAGATGGCGCAGGCTTTCTCGAAGAAATAAATGAGATATCCGAGCGATTTTTCCTGCATATCCGCTACGTTTAGCACGAAAGTCGGCGTGCCGCCGTCCGCGTGCGCCAGCACGGTGCCGAGAAACGCCTTGCGGTTGACCTCCGCCATGCTCTTGCCGGTGAGGAAATTCAATCCGTCAACGTTTTCGGGATCTTCGGCGATCACAAACTCACGTTGCGGTTTCTCAAAATTCATCACGGTCTCAAATAGGATATTCGCACCGTCTTGCACGAACTGACCCAGCGAATGCAGGTCAGTGGAGAACACCACCGAACCGGGGAACAGACCCTTGCCGTCCTTGCCTTCGCTCTCGCCGTACAACTGCTTCCACCATTCGTTGAGCATGGTGACGTTCGGCTCGTACGAGACCATCAGTTCCACCGCACGGCCCTTGCGCAGCATCAACTGACGCGCCGCGGCGTAGCGGTAGCAAGCGTTTTTCTCAATATCGGGATCGCACAGTTCCTTCTGCGCCAACGCCGCGCCTTCCATCAGCGCGTCGATATCGCAACCGGCGGCAGCGATCGGCAACAGACCGACCGCCGTCAGCACCGAGAAGCGGCCGCCGACGTCATCCGGCACGACGAAGGTCTCGTAGCCTTCGCGATCGGCCAAGCCCTTGAGCGTACCGCGGGCTTTATCGGTGGTCACGTAGATGCGGCGGCGGGCTTCCTCCACGCCGACCGTCTTTTCCAGATACGCACGGAACACACGGAAGGCGATAGCCGGCTCGGTCGTGGTACCGGATTTGGAGATCACGTTGACCGAAACGCGCTTGCCTTCACAGATATCCAACAGGTCTTGCAACGCCGTCGAACTGATGCTGTTGCCGCAAAAATAGACATCCGGCGTGTCCTTCGGCTTGGCGTTATAATACGGGGATTTCAAAAACTCGATGGCCGCACGCGCACCGAGATAAGACCCGCCGATGCCGATCACAACGAGGATGTCTGTATCTTCTTTCATTCGAGCCGCCGCCGCTTTGATACGGGCGAACTCTTCTTTATCGTAGTTGGTGGGCAACGTCACCCAACCCAGAAAATCGTTACCTGCACCGTTGCCGGCGGTCAGCGTCTCATGCGCCGCAGTGACGGCGTTTTGCAGACCCGCCCATTCGTGTTCACGGACAAAAGGTGCCGCGTAACGAGCATCAAAGGTCACCATACTACATTCACTCCTTGCCTTACAGGTCACCGACCTGTGTATTTATGGTCTTATTGTACTATATTCCGAAAGATTTTGCAACTGTTTTTAAGCAGTTTTTTCAAAAAAGCGAGAAAAGTTTCCGCTCGTTTTCTGTCGAAAAGGCCCTTATCCGCCGACAAGTGCCTGCAACAGCCAGCCAAACGCCTTACCGACGGTCAGCCGCTTGACCTCGCCGGCACTCAAGATCGGGTAGGTGGCGTGGGTCGCCTCCCCCAGCAACACCTCCACCTTGCCGACCGTCTGCCCTTCCAGCACCGGCGCTTCGACGTTTTCCGCCAAGGTCACCCGATAGCCGACCAGCGACTCTTCCCCTTTTTTGAGCAACAGCGGTTGCATCGGGCGGACGGTCAAGGCCGTCTCCGGCTCTTCCCCGTGAAGCACCGGCACCGGCGTCAATTGCCCGACGTCGACCGACGGGGTATAAACGGTATAATGGGCAAAGCCGTAGTCCAGCAGTTGACGCGCCCCCGCAAAGCGGTTGTCGGTGGTATCGCATCCCAGTACCACGGCACAAAGCGCCACCCCATCCCGCTCGGCGGTGGCGGAGAGGCAGTAGCCGGCACCGGAGGTGGTGCCGGTCTTCATACCGGTAGCACCTTGATAATACCGTACCAGTTTATTGGTGTTGACCAGTTGGGATTGCCCGTCCCGCAAGGTATCCATCCAGATGGTGGTATATGTGGTGACGGCCGAATGGGTCATCAGTTCCCGTGTCATCACCGCGACGTCGGCGGCGGAGGACACGGCGGTATCGTCCAACCCGCAACAATCCTTAAACTGCGTGTCGGTCATTCCCAGTTGCTCGGCGCGCTCGTTCATCCGCACCACGAACGTCTCCACACTGCCGCACAGATGCTCGGCGATCATCGCGCAGGCGTCGTTGGCGGACACCACCGCGATCGCCTTGAGCAGATCGTGTACCGACATCTGCTCCCCTTCCTCCAGCCAGATCTGCGACCCGCCGTAAGCGGCGGCGGTGGCAGAGCAGGTGATTACCTCGTCGGTGGACAGACGCCCGCTCTCCAACGCCTCCATCACCAACAGCAGGGTCATAACCTTCGTGACCGACGCGATGGGCAGCGGCGTGTGGCTGTCCTGCTCATACAGTAACGTGCCGGTGGACAGTTCCATCAGCACCGCCCCTTTGGCTTTGATATCCAACCCGTCGGCGGTCGACGGTGCCGTCGAAGTCTGCCACAGTTCCGCTTCGGTGGCCAAGATCAGTTCCTCGGGGTCTTCTCCCGACTCCTGCTCATACAGCCAATCCGCCCGTGCGCAGATCGGTGTCAACAACAGGCACAGCGACAGTAACCAACTCAGCATTCGTTTCATACGAGTCCCCTCCCTTTAGTTACTGTACTATACGCCAACCTTGGGAATTTTATGCAATACCTTGATTTTACGACGGTTTTCGTGTATAATGGGGTTGAATAGGCTCGAAAGGAGGCGACCCACGGGATGCGACCCACTCTGATCAAGATCACCGCCGCGGTAGCGGTCGGTGCGCTGTTGCTGGCGGTTTGCCCGACCGCCGCCGAACCGACCCCAAGGCGGTCCGGTGACCTAAACGACGACGGCATCGTCAACAGTGCCGACCAGCGCTTGCTGTTGCAGGCAACCGGCGGGGCGGCCGATCTGGATCAAAACAACGTCGTAGACGATCGGGACGCCGACCTGCTGTGGCGGTTGTCACTGGGGATGCTGACCGAAGACGAACTCGGGGATATCATCGAACAGACACCGGATGAGACTACCACCCTTCCCACCTCGACCACCACAGCCTCGTCCGAGACCACCACCGAGTCCGGCGGCAGTTCGTCTTCGACGGCCGAAGACCCGACCTCGTCATCCACCACCTCGACCACCAAGCCGACGACTTCGACCACCACAACGACGAAAAAGACCACCACGACCACCAAGAAGACCACCACGACTTCCACGACCACCACGACCAAGCCGACGACTTCGACCACCAAGCCGACCGGCTCGGCTACGCCGGTGGCGCAGGTGCGTCCGACGCTGGAAGCGGTGACCGTCCCCCCATACACGCCGACCCTCAAGACCGGCGGCAAGGCCAACTCCGAATTTGATCTGACCGTAAAAAACACCAACAGCGGAAAGATCTACACCAACGCGACCAAGGAAGACCTCCAGTTGTTGCTCACCTTCATCGTCAAGGCGGAATGCGGGCAAGCCTCCTTTGCCCCCAACTCCACCGAAGGGTGGAAGGCACAGGCGGTGGCGGCCTACACCCATCTGTGTTATCAGGCCCGCAAGACCGGTGAGTACACCTACAATTTCTGGGTACCGGCCGGCAAGGACGTCGACCTCAAACACAAAAACGACAAGCGCATCTACGACGCGGTCGGTGAGGTAGTGGGCATCGGTATTTTCGTCAAAGGCAAGGAAGCCATCTGCGCCTACTATTCCGGCAGTTGCCCAGGCACCACCCGCAACAACTACACCGGCTACGATCTCTCCTACATACAGCCGGTGTTCAGCCCCGAGACCACCGCGCTGTGTGAAAAATACGGTTACACCTTAAACTCCACCGTGACCACCACGATGGACGAGTTGAAAGCAACGCTCGGTGAGGTGCTCGACGAGACCATCTACGCCGATACCAAGAGCGGTTGCTATCCGCTGTACGCCACCAGTTGGTCGGGCGCGCACGTGGATAAGACCAATCTGTATTATAAGTCCGGTTCTTCCAAGGTGTATCTGACCGGACATCAGGTCCGCACCTATATGGGCTGGAAATCCGCCTCCTTCGTCGTGACCGATATGAGCGGCGATACGATGACCGTTTCGGTCTCGGCGCACGGTCACGGAATGGGATATACGCAGGTCGGCGCCGCCATCTTCGCCAACGAATACGGCTGGACCTACGACCAGATCCTCGCCCATTACTACTGCATCACCGCCAAATCTACCCATCAACTGTACAAAGCCAGTTGGTAAAAATAAAAATCCCCCCGCATAGCGGGGGGGTATTTCATTTTCGGGCATAGCCCTATTGGCCTGCCAGCCACGCACCGGTTGCCGGCCACCCATAAATGGGTTGTCAGTCTTTGCCGGCTCCCCTTGTCAGGGGAGCTGTCGGCGGCAGCCGACTGAGGGGTAGTC
>JAFQQM010000016.1 GCA_017410585.1 Clostridia bacterium | reverse complement strand
GCGGCGTGTGAAATTCGCCTCGACGGCGAGTGGGTGGATTTAATTTCACTTGATGCGATAGCATCAAATTTCACAATTTACGGAGTAAATTATTTCACCGTGAGCGTAAGCGAACGATTTCACTAAAAACGAACGGTTATGCAAGAGTTCAAAGTCATATCTAAAACTACCGAAAATATCTTTTTTCTGAAGACTAAATCCACCCTGTCGGGTGGGTGAAATACGACTGTATAATACATTTATGCGGCTTGAATTTTGTAATGAAATGCGATATAATAGATACGGTGATTTGAAGTTTAAGGAGCAACGTTATGAGTGATAACAAGGAAATGCTCGGCACGGCACCGATCGGTAAACTGCTGTTCAAATTAGCAGTTCCGACGGTGGTGGCGCAACTGATCAATATGCTATATAACATCGTCGACCGCATCTACATCGGCCATATGCCGGGAGACGGAAGTCTGGCGCTGACCGGTGTGGGCGTTTGTATGCCGATTATTATGATCATCTCGGCTTTTGCGGCGCTGATCGCTTCGGGCGGTGCGCCGAAGGCATCTATCTGCATGGGCAAAGGTGACAACGATTCTGCCGAAAAGATCATGGGCGGGTGCTTTTCTCTGCAGATGATCATCTCCGCCGTTCTGACCGCCGTTTTGCTGATCTGGAACAAAGATCTGCTTTTGACCTTCGGTGCCAGCGAGAACACCATCGGCTATGCCAACGATTATATGAACGTCTACGCCATCGGCACCGTCTTTGTTCAGTTGACACTCGGTATGGGCGCGTTTATCACCGCGCAGGGCTACACCAAGATCAGTATGATCACGGTGCTGATCGGTGCTGTCAGCAACATTATTCTCGATCCCGTTTTCATTTTCGGGTTGCGTATGGGCGTCCAAGGGGCGGCACTGGCGACCATTCTTTCACAAGCGATCTCTTGTGCTTGGGTACTTCTGTTCCTTTGCGGAAAGAAGACGTATCTGAAACTCAAAAGACAAAATCTCCGCATAGACGGCAAACTGGTTTTTCCGTGCATTGCTCTCGGAACGGCCACCTTTATCATGCAAAGCAGTGAAAGTGTGATCTCGGTCTGCTTTAATTCCTCGCTCTTAAAATACGGCGGCGATATTGCCGTCGGCGCGATGACCATCCTGACAAGCGTGATGCAGTTTGCTATGCTCCCGATGCAAGGCATTGCGCAGGGTGCACAGCCGATCTTGAGTTATAACTACGGTGCGAAAAACGCCGATCGTGTCAAGAAGACCTTCCGGCTGTTGCTGATCGCCTGCCTAACGTATTCCTTTATGATTTGGGGCGCCATTATGCTGTTCCCGCAGATGTTTGCAGGAATATTCACACCCGATGCGACACTGATCGCTTTTACCGCAACGGCGCTTCGCATTTACTGCGGCGTGATGTGCATCTTCGGCATTCAGATCGCTTGTCAGATGACCTTTGTTTCCATCGGCAACGCCCCTTGCTCCATTATCGTTGCCATTGTTCGCAAATTCGTTTTGCTGTTACCGCTCATCTACGTTATGCCGCAACTGATCGCGGATAAGACGATGGGTGTTTATACGGCAGAGCCCGTGGCCGATCTGATAGCCGTGACCTTTACCGCTATCCTTTTCACTATTCAATTTAAAAAAGCATTAAAACCTTTAACTACAGAAAACGCAAAGGAGACAGTACAATGAAAATTGCCGTAACTTACGAAAACGGACAGATCTTTCAGCACTTCGGTCACACCGAGCAGTTTAAGATCTATACCACCAAAGACGGAAAAGTGATCCACAGCGTAGTGATCGATACCAACGGCAGCGGTCACGGCGCACTGGCAGGGTTGCTTTCGGCACTCGGTGTCGATGCCCTGATCTGCGGAGGCATCGGCGGTGGCGCACAGGCGGCGCTTGCCAATGCCGGCATCAAACTTTACGGCGGTGTGAGCGGTTCCCCCGATGCCGCCGTTGAAGCGTTGCTCGATGGCACGTTGGGATTTGATCCCAACGTAAAATGCGACCACCACGACCATCACGGCGAAGGCCACACCTGCGGTGACCACGGTTGTGGACATCACGGTTCGGAAAACGGCTGTCACTGATCCCTCAATAAGACCGCAAAACCGTTGGCAGTAGGCGACTCCCCCCACTCAACCAACGGTATGTAGACTTTGAGCCGTGTATCGGATATACTTTTGGTGAAAGGAGGTCACACCAATGGATCAAGTGAAGATCGGGCGATTTATCGCCGAACGTCGCAAGGCAGTCGGGCTGACACAAGCCGAATTAGCCGAGCGGCTGAACATCACCGACCGCGCCGTTTCCAAGTGGGAAACCGGACGGTCGATGCCGGATTCGTCGCTGATGCTGGAATTGTGTGAATTACTGGAGATCACCGTCACCGAATTATTATGTGGGGAGAGAATTGCGATGGAAAACTACAACAAGGAATCGGAAAACAATTTACTGAAAATGGTCAAGGAAAAAGAAGCGGCAGATAAACGATTACTGCGTATGGAAATTATTACCGGTGTAATCTGCACGCTGTTCCTGCTCGCCGCCACAACAGTCGCATCGTTTGTGCAGATAGCAGAAGGATGGAGAGTGCTGATCATTGTTGCAGGGCTCGTCCCGTTTCTGGTAGCACTGCCGTTTATGATTCAAATCGAACAGACCGCCGGCTATTACGAGTGTCAGCATTGCAAGCATCGTTACGTACCTACCTTTCGATCTGTGTTTATGGCGATGCATGCCGGATATACGCGTTATATGAAATGTCCCCAATGCGGCAAAAGATCTTGGCAGAAAAAGAAGATCAGCAAAGAAGAAGAATAATAAACAGCCTTGTCTGCGCGATGCAGGCAAGGCTGTTTGCTTTACGGGCAAAAAGTATTGACTAACATTGTAGAATATGATATGATGAAATCAACAAAGAAAAGGAGGTCTTGGGAATGAAAAGAAAACTTTTGGTTTTGTTGCTGACAGCCGCTTTGTTGCTGGGTGTTGTCGGATGTAGCGCCGGCAGTGCCGTCAAGGACAACTACGGTTCGATGGGCGACGGCGGTGCCGGCGAAAGTGCACCGAGCATTTCGGATACGGTGACCGAGTCGGACAAAGGTACCGGCGAAGCGCGCAAGATCATCGAGCGGATCGAACTGACCGTGCAGACCAAGGCCTTTGACGAGTTGATGGACGCCATCGAAACGCAGGTGGCGGAATTGGGCGGTTACGTGGAGAACAGCCGCGTCTCGGGTCGGGAGTTTGATTCGGACGAAAACCGGTATGCGACGCTGACTTTGCGTATTCCTGCCGAAAAGAGCAGCGAATTTTCCGCTTATATCTCGGATAACAGCGTGGTGACCGATCGATCGGTGACCACCGAGGACGTCACGCTGACCTACGTGGATATCGAAAGCCGCGTGACGGCGTTGGAAGCGGAAAAAGCCGCTTTGGAAAAACTGTTGGCGAATGCCGCCTCGATGTCCGAGATCCTTTCGGTGCAAGAGCGGTTGACCGACGTCATCTACGAGATCGATTCCTACAAATCGCAACTGCGCACCTATGATAATCTGGTCAGTTACAGCACCATCACGATGCGTATCCGCGAGGTCGAGCGGACGGCGGTGGTCAAGAAGCAGACCGTCTGGGAGAAGATCGGCACCAATCTGGCCAACGGCTTTATCAACGTCTGGCAGGCGCTGGTCGGCATCTTCGTGTTCTTGGTGAGTGCCATCCCCTATCTGCTGTTGCTCACGCTGATCGGCGGCCCGATCCTGTGGTTTATCCGCAAGCGCAGAAAGAACAAAAAAGCCAAGCAAGAACAGAAATAATACAAACAAAAGTGCCTTGTCTGCAAGCGCAGGCAAGGCACTTTTTTTACATCAACGGGGCCACCAAACGAAGGCACGCTTGCAGTAAGCGAACCGGCAGGCGATGGCGGCAATCCTCGGCGGTAATGGGTTGGCAACACGCCAAGGTCTGCAGGTAATCGTCTCGAAGTTGTGTGACGGCGCGGCCGCCGTACAGCCACACACCGCATTCAAAATGCAGATACAGACTGCGGAAATCCAAATTGACCGATCCGATCGCCGCCACGGCGTCATCGGAAACAAAGGATTTGGCGTGCAAAAAGCCGGGCGTATATTCGTAGATCTTCACCCCTGCCTCCAGTAGTTGACGGTAGTAGGAGCGTGTGGTCATATGGACCCACCATTTGTCTGCTTTGTGCGGGGTGGTGATACGTATATCCACTCCGCTCTTGGCGGCCAAGCAGAGCGCCGAAAGAATGCTGTCATCCAAGATGAGATAAGGGGTGTTGATATATACGTAGTGTTTGGCGTTGTGCAAAATCTGCAGATATACGTGCTCACCGACGTTATCCCCGTCGTGCGGCGTGTCAGCGTAGGGAGCGGCATAGCCATCCGAGAAGGTTGGCAACGGGCATCCCCGCCACGGATAGTAGGTTGCATAATCCTCCTCTGTCCCTGTCGTCAGGTCCCACATCTGCAAAAACAGCACAGTGAAACTCCAAGCGGCTTTGCCCTCCAGCATCACCGCCGTATCCTTCCAATGGCCGTGCTTTTCGTAAGCATTGATATACTCATCCGCCAGATTGATGCCGCCGGTGAATGCCACACGGCCGTCAATGACCGCGATCTTTCGGTGATCGCGGTTATTCTGCACCGTACTCAACAGCGGGCGAAAGGGATTAAAAACCGCGCATTCGATCCCATAACTCCGCAAGAGTCGATCATAGTGGCGAGGTAACAAAAAGAAGCAACCGAAATCATCGTACAGAAGCCGTACTTTCACGCCCGCTTCGGCCTTTTCGCGCAGGATCTCCAAGATCTCGTTCCACATTTGACCGGGTTGCACGATAAAGTACTCCAAGAAAATGTAATGCTCCGCCTTGCGGAGTTGCTGTTTGAGTTCCGCCCACATCCTCTCCCCCAACGGGAAATAGGTCGTGCGAGTGCCGTCGTACAGCGGAAAACCGGCTGTGCGGGACAGGTAATCAACCGAAGGACGAAGCGATGGATGATGCTGACAAAACGACTCGTTTGCCGGTTTTGCCTGTTTCAACAGCGGTTCAGCCTTTCGGGCGACGGTCTTTGTCCGACGGCGCATCTTCCAAACCGGATACTGCCACTCGGAAAACAGATAGACCAATCCGCCAAACAGAGGAAATAAGAGCAAAAAGAAAGTCCAGATCAGTTTGTATCCGCCTTTATCGTGACGGGATAAGATATACAAACAGCAAAACAAACTGCATATCTTCAGCACCGTCCGGATTTCTTCTGAGGCAGGGCCGGACAACAAGACGTAAACGATCAGCGCCAATTGAAGCAACAACAGCAAAACGATCAACGTGCGATGGAGCAACAAGGCCGCAAAGTTCTTTTTATTCATCCCTTTTCCTCCTTTGGCTGTTTTTTATATGACGATGGTAACCTACCAGCGACACCGCCGAAAGCACCACCGTCAAGCCGGCAGATATCCAAAACGCCGGCGAGCGCGGGTCGGTGACGCTGGCTCCGAGCAAGGTGATGACGATCAAACTGGGAAAAGACCCCAAAAAACTCCAAAGCAGATAACCGCCGACAGGAATCCCTGTCGCCCCCAGATACAGGCTGACGACGTCAAGCGGAAGACACCCGATGATCCGCAGAAAAAAGACGGTAAAGGCCGTGTTTTTCCGGGGGCGGTCCAGCAAAGCGATCAGCCGCGGATGGCGTCGACGGAGTCGGTCGGTGCCGTTTTTCCCCGACAGTCGGCCGATTCCATACGGTACGACCAGTTCCGCCAGCAAACCGACGGAATTGATCAAAATCGCCAGCCAAGTCGGGAACAGCAGACCTCCGGCCGCATAGAGCAACACGACCGGAACGGCGGCCACCAAACTTTTCAGAACATACAACAGCAACAAGCAAAGCGCCGATAAAAACGGCGTTTCCGGTATCAAGGACAACAGGCTTTCGACCGACGCCGGTTCACCGAAATAAAGATAACAAAGCAGAAGCGCTAAACACAGCAGAAGCGGTACGCTTCGCAAAAAAGCCACCAGCCAATCGGGAAGACGATCTTTCATAACAGACTCACTTTCTTACGATTTTGCCACAAAATGTTTACAAAATGGCGTTGAATTGATCTATCGTTGTGTGATAAACTGCCGTTGTAAGGGAGTAGTCAGCGCGGATAAGCGTGATGAGCCGTTAGCACGGAAAGTAATTTCCCGGTTTCATCTGAAATGACCAGACTTATCTGCCGGCAGGCAGGTGAGTCTTTTTTTATTGAAAGGAAGAAAACTATGGCAGAATCTCACATCACCAAAAACGCCTTGGCGGCGGCATTGAAGACACTGATGCGGCAAAAGCCGTTTGAGAAGATCAGTATCAGCGATATCTGCAGCCAATGCGGGATGAGCCGCAAAAGTTTTTACTATCATTTCCGCGATAAATACGATCTGGTCAACTGGATATTCGACAGTGAATTTATAGCCGTCAATCTGCCGCCGTCTGATCAAGACGACTGGAGTCTTCTGGCGCAACTGTGTCAGTATCTCTATGAAAACCGTTGCTTTTATCGCAAAGCGATGACCATTGACGGACAAAATGCTTTCCGCTCCCATTTCCGACAGCGGTTGGCGTGGTTTATCGGACAGGCGCTGGAAACGATGTTGGATAAAGATAGGGTGACCGATTACCACGTGGATTTTTTAAACGACGGTTTGGTCGGTGCCATCGAACGTTGGTTGCTCTCGAAAGACCCGATCGAATCCACCGTGTTTCTCGAACATATAGAGACCGTGTTGATAGACACCGCCGTTTTGTTGCAAACAAAATCCGGCGTACAATAGAGAAAAGGCGGGTCAAACCGCCTTTTTCTTTTAGCCTTCTACCGTATATTCCCGTACGTCCTTGACCGTCTCGCCGTCGATCTGCAGTGGCGTCGGACGGTCAACTCGCACGGTGATGCGGTGGCCGGTATGAGAGGAAACAAGATGGCGGTAGCGCAGATGCTCCCCTTTAAAAAGCGAAGGAAACATCGTCAAAATACGTAACTTGCCGCCGCTGTGGATGACGGTCAACGTCACCCGTTTATCACCCGCAAGTCGATCCTGCTGTGGTGCAGGCATCATACCGCCGCCATAATAACGGCCCTTCATCGTCGGGGCCAGCCACACCCGCTCATAGCGGTATTCTTTACCGTCTACGGTGACGGTTGCCGCCGTCGGTTTATAATGAAACAGTAGACCCTTGATCGCAATAGCGGTGTAGTTGATCGTTTTCTCGCCCCGTTCACGCAGGCGGTCCCCTACCTCACAGCAATAACCGTCGATTCCGTAGCCGATACCATTGAGGAACAAGTGGCGCTGACCGTCGACCGTTACGGTCGGCAGATCTTCCAGATAACGGTCGATACAGATAGGACTTCCATCTTCATTGCCTCCGACGTCACGGAGAAAATCGTTGCCACTGCCGGTGGCGTAATAATACAAGCGGCAAGCCGGTCGCTTGCCGTTCATCGCATTGACGAAGCGGTTTAAAGTGCCGTCACCGCCACAGAGGATGACCGCATCGTCTGCTGTCATCGGCGCCATAAAAGCAGGAATATCGGGAATTTCGCAAACGTTACGATAAGTGATATCCTCATAAAAAATCGACAGCAGGTCGATATCGGCACTGCCGCGGCCATTGTTGGACTTTGGGTTATGTAAAACATAATAACGCATTTGGCGCCCTCCGTTTGTCGAATTCTCGGCCAAAGAGCAGTATAACAAGAGCGGACAGATGCGGCAAGGCGCAAAAGAGGCACACTGTGCTATTTTGGGACACCGTCGACAATTTGTTACCCTTTTATGAGAAATTGATAACTTTTTACAAGCCTGAGCACAGATGCTTGCAAGGAAAAAAGAAATGTGATACAGTTATTCTACAAAAGGGGGCTTGGCTATGACCAAAAAAGTAAACGGCGGTACGATTGCGATCATCGTCTTATTGATAGTTATCGTGGTCGGTGTGCTGGCGATACTGGCGGCATGGTTACTACCGATGCTCACAAACGACGAACTTTCCGTTGAAAAGCGATTGGAAGTGCTTCAAGAAGCACGGACAGTCTATCGGCAGTACGCGAATACTTACGGTTCTACCGAAATCGAGGCGGACTATTATTTCTACCAAAAGGATGAGAAATGCATAGTTACCATAGAAAACGGGCGACCTCTCAACATCTATACGAGTATGGAGGCTGCTGCCGAGGACACGATCGGTACATCCGATCTCTCCGTTCTCTTCGCTACCAACATTGACAAATTATACGCCTATCGCAAAGCGATCGAGCCAATGGAACCGGACAGCGACGATACGTTATCCATTCTGATGATCGGCAATAGTTTCTCTGTTGATGCCATAGAGTACGTGCCGGATATGGCACTCAGCGCCGGTGTGAAAAACATCCATATCGGCAGTATGTTCATTCCCGGTTGTTCGCTTTCTATGCATGCTACCAACGCCAAGGCCAATGCGAGCAAATACCATTTTTACGTCAACACGGGTGACGGATGGAATATGCCGGCGATCGATTACGCAAGCACGTCCGGCGATACCTCGCTGTTTGAAGCCATAACCTCGCACGGCTGGGATTACATCTGCATACAGCAGGTAAGCCACCTGAGCGGTAAAAGCGAGACGTACAACGACGATCTGGAATATATGATCCGCTACATTAATATGTATGCACCCAACAGTAAACTGATTTGGCATATGACCTGGGCGTATCAGCAAGATTCAACCCACTCCGAATTTCCCAACTATAACAGCGATCAGACCACGATGTACAACGCCATTCTCTCCACAGTTCAAGAAAAAATCGTGGCCGACAAGCGGTTTTCTTTCGTCATTCCGTGCGGTACGGCCGTACAAAACGCCCGTAGTTCGCTCCTTGGTGATACCATCACGTCGGACGGCTATCATATGAAGCAACCGTTTGGACGTTACCTGACGGCTATGATGGTCGTAAAGGCTCTTGGCGTAGATATCGATGACGTCACTTTCCTGCCACTCGGGATGAGCGCGAAGCAGCAAAAGATTGCCAAGGAATCGGTCAACAACGCGTATGACCATCCGTTTGAGGTCACGCCGAGCCAGTACACCGAGCAACCGTAACAAGCAAACGCAGAAAGAACAAAAAAGCCAAGCAGGAACAGAAATAGTACAAACAAAAGTGCCTTGTCTGCAAACGCAGGCAAGGCTCTTTTTTTACATCAACGGGGCCACCAAACGAAGGCACGCTTGCAGTAAGCGAACCGGCAGGCGATGGCGGCAATCCTCGGCGGTAATGGGTTGGCAACGCGCCAAGGATTTGTTACCCTTTTATGAGAAATTGATAATTTTTTACAAGCCTGAGCACAGATGCTTGCAAGGAAAAAAGAAATGTGATACAGTTATTCTACAAAAGGAGGCTTGGTTATGGCAAAAAAGGTAAACGGCGGTACGGTTGCGATCATCGTCTTATTGATAGTTATCGTGGTCGGTGTGCTGGCCATACTGGCGGCGTTCTTACTGCCGAAATGGTCAAACCGCGAATTGACGGTTCAAGAGAAAAACGAAGCCATTCAAGCGGCGCGTCTGGCCTACCGGCAACATCTGCAGACCTATGGCTCGACCGAGGAAATAGCGGATTATTATTTCTATGAGATGGACGAAGACCGTGTGGTATCCATCATCGGCGGACAGCCGAAGGCGGTCTACCGCAGTCTGACCGAAGCGGTAAGGGAAACCGTTAAGGAACCGGATGCAGAGCAACTCTCCGCCACGCATACGGACAAATTATATGCCTATCGCATAAAAATCGATCTAACGAAACCGGACGGGGATAACGTGTTTTCTATGCTAATGATCGGCAACAGTTTTTCTGCCGATGCGATCGAATATATCGCGGATATCGCGATGAGCGCCGGACAGCAAGAAGTCTACCTCGGCAATCTGTATATCGGCGGTTGTTCTCTGGCGACCCACGCGCAAAATGCCAAGTCGAATGCGGATAATTACTATTATTTCTTAAATAAAAACGGCAAATGGTCTCGTTCGACCGATTCTTTTCCGGAAGACAAAAAGGATCACTCGATCTTGGAAGCGATCCAGTCGCACAGTTGGGACTACGTCTGTCTGCAACAGGTCAGCGGTCACAGCGGTGATCCCTCTTCCTACACCGATCATCTGTCGTATTTGATCAATTACGTGAAAAAATATGCGCCGAATGCCAAAATCATCTGGCATATGACGTGGGCATATCAACAGGACAGCACTCATCCGGATTTCGTCCGGTACAACAGAAAACAGCAGACGATGTACAACGCTATCGTCTCGACGGTACAAGACCTCATCCTACCGAACGAAGCGTTTACCGCCATTATTCCGGCGGGTACGGCAGTCCAAAACGCCCGTACCTCCTATCTGGGGGATACCTTCACGATGGACGGTTACCATATGGCGCGTCCGATCGGACGGTATCTGGTGGGACTGAGTTTCATCCGTCAGTTGACCGATCTGAATTTGGAGGACGTCACCTTCCTGCCTGCCGGTATGACCGAAGAGCAGAAGAAGATCGCCATCGAATCGGTGGAGAATGCTTATCAAAAGCCGTTTGAGGTCACGCCGAGTCAGTACGTCGAGCAACCGTAACAAAAAAAGAAGCCTTGGGATCTTCCCAAGGCTTCTTTTTTTTAACGTTCGGTCTTGTCGATAAACGCCGATAGCGCCGCGAAATACCCTTCCGTATCCACCAGATACGCCAAGCCGTGGTCGGCATCGGGGACGGTGAAAATGGCTTTTTCGGCGGGACAGGCATCGAAATTACGCCGACTCATCTCACACGGGACGTAGGCATCCGCCTCGCCGTGGATAAAGATGACCGGCACGCGGCAGGTTGACATAGCGCGAAGCGGCGAGGCATCCTCCACGTCAAAGCCGCCGAACACTTTTCCGCCGAGGCGGACGAGCGGGTATAACAGCGCGGCGGGAAGTTTCATCTCCCCGATCGTTTTGCAGATCATTTCACGGGCGGTGGTGTAACCGCAATCTGCCAGCACACTGACCACCTGCGGCGGCAGATCGGTTCCTGCCGTGATAAGCACCGTAGCGGCCCCCATTGACATACCGGTCAGCATAAGGCGGCAGTTTTCCCCGAAACGGGCGATCAGATAATCCACCCAAGCGCGGCAATCGCGGCTTTCCTTGACGCCGAAGGTGATGACGTTGCCTTCACTTTTACCGGCGGCTCGTTGATCGACGATGAGCGCATTCCGCCCCAAGCGGAAACAGCGGAGCACCGCCCCGCACATATCCCGCTCGGCGTGACTGCGGTAGCCGTGCAACATAATTTCGATCGGTGCCTCCGGCGAGCAAAGATACAACTTGCCGCACAGACGAAGGCCGTCAAACGAGGTGATACTGACCTCTTCGTGCGGGATCTCACGGGTCTGCCGCATCCATTCCCGCATCTGCGGGTGGAACGGTTCGTACACCGGACCGGACGGCAGATCAAATTCCGGACGCGGTTTTTTACGGTAAGACGGTTTGACGTAAAACGCCATCCGAAAACAAACGTACGCGGCGATCAATATCAGCGCCGCCGCTGTCAGCAACACCGACAGCCATATCCAAACAAAATCCATCGTTCACACTTTCTTATCGAATCTCACGGCCAAGCAGGTGGCAACAGCAGACATAGGTCGAGAAGGTCCAGCCGAGCATCGCCGGCATATCGTACTCATTGCGCACCTCTATGTTGCCCTTCTCCATATTGTATTTTTCCCAAAGATGCCCCGTTTCGGCAAAGGTACGCTCGACGGTATCGGCAAATTTGGCGGCGATACGCAATCCTTCCTCGCGGTAGCCATAGCGGAGAAGACCGTCCACCACCACGCGGTGCAACGGCGCCCAGCCGTTGGGATAGCCCCATTGGAACACACCGGCGATATCGCACGGCTCGCAGGAGACCACACCGTAGTCGGTCTCGATGACCGGCAACACCTTGGATACCGCCGCGGCGGCTTCTTCGGGAGTGGCCAGCCCAACGTACAGCGGGAAGAAGCAAGCACAACTGCGCACCGTGCTAAGCGTTTCGGTCGGCAAATAGTAATCCAAAAACACGCCGTCGGCATCTTTGAGCAATGCCCGCATCCGTTTTGCCAGATCATCGCGGGCAGTCCCCCAAGCGGCGGATTCCTCGGCAAGGCCGAGTTCGGCGGCGAAGTAGGACAGGTTATCGGTCATCGCATATAGCAGGCAGTTTAGGTCGGATGCAGCGTAGTTGTACCCTTCGTACTGCATACGCGGGGTGCAATCCCAGCCGCTCTCGCCGGCCGCGTGCAGACCGCGCGCGAGATCGTAGTCGGTCAGTCCCTCCGGCCGGTAGCCGAGGCGGGAAAGCAAGGCTTCGGACGCGCCTTTGATCTCCTCCGGCGGCATCGGCTCGGCATCGTAGCGATACAGCCCGCAATCGCACAGACGGCGGGTATGCCAGAACTCGTATTCTTTTTTGAGTTTCGGGTAGGCGACCGCCAACCATTCCTTATCGGGAAAGACCTCATAGACCTCCCGCATCATCATAGACAGAAACGGCGGTTGCGAATTGTACAGAAAGCAATCGCGGCTGCCATTGAGCACGAAGCCGAAACGGTCGATCATCGACAAGAGGTTATCGGTGTTGTATTTTGCCTGCTGTGCCTGACCGCAGAGGATCAGACCGGCGCCCGCAAAATAACTGTCCCAATAATACATTTCCTGAAACATATCGCTGACCGACGGCACGATAAACGGATACGGCAAACCGAAGCGAGGCGGGATATCCTCCTTGACGCAACGAATGGTCTTGGGTAGGTTTTCCTCGATATATTGCTTAAGGGTCATTGGCAAAGCCTCCCTACGCTTTAATGAAAAAATTATAGCATACGCCGTTATAAATTGCAATAAAAAAGACCGGAGTCTCCCTCCGGTCTTTTTGCATTATTTTTGCTTGGGTTTCTTGATCTTGTTGAGTTTGGCATTGAGGTCGAGCAGTTCTTCCTTAGTGAAACTGACGTTCATCATGCCCATCATACCGGTCAGACGCAGGACGGTGAAACTGCCCATCATCTTCATCATATTTTCGTTGATCTCAAAGCCCATCGCCTTGGCGCCCTTGCCATCCTTGCCGCCGCCCATCTGCTTCATGATCTTCGCAAACACGCCCGCAAACAGCATCTTGCCCTGAATGGTCGCCATAATGGCATCTAAACGGTCGTTCAAGGAGAAGTACCCCTCCGGCTCGGTGATATCGAACCAGTTGAGAACGGTGCCTTTTTCGATCAGGCGGTAACTGTCGTTAAACTTGTCGACCTTGCGCAGGATGCTCTCATCTCGGCAATCACCCGCGACGGCGACCAATTGGGTCTCACCGACGTTGGGGACGTCGAAATAGAAGAAGTGATCGGCGGCAGTCTTTTTACCGAGGCTCTTGCCGTTGGCAAACAGTTCCACCTCCGGCAGGTTGGAGTAGACGGTGACCTTGGTGACGTCCTCGACGCGGTCAACGTAGCGTTTGCCGCACAGATGCACGAACGGTTCATCCGACAGCCACGCCTTGTAGGCATAGAAGGCGTCCTTCTTATACTTGCGGTCGAAGGTCATCAGACCCTTGTGGTTCTGGCCGTTTTCGCCACCTTCGGCACGCGCATCGGCGCCGAAGTCGAACATATTCCAGACGTGGGTAGACCACATATACTTGCGGGTAAACAACTGCTTGATGAGTTCTTCGTGGTAGTAGGCCTGATATTCCTCGGAGTAGTCGCCCTGCGACGGCTTGGAGTTGTGCCAGTTGAGAGCCTCGCAACCGTACTCGGAGCAACCGATCGGGATATCGGGGTGCTTCTTATGGAACTCGTCGAACCACGGGCCGTTCATCGAGGTATCGCCGCCGTACCAGCCAAAATAATGGTTGTAGGAGACGACGTCCGGAATGGTGACGTACTCGCTATCCATATTGGCCATCGACACGCAGGCGACGGTGGTCAGACGGGTCTTATCCATCTCATGGCAAAGGTCGTTCAAAATATAGTGGTTTTCCAGCAGGTCGGGGTTATCCTCGCCGCCCATCGTGATCTCGTTGGAAAGACCCCAAACGACGATGGACGGGTGGTTGTAGTTCTGGGTAATGAGTTCCTTCATCTGGGAGATGGTGTTTTCACGGCCGGTGGGCATATGCTTGGAGATATACGGGATCTCCGCCCACACCACCATACCGCGCTCGTCGCACAGATCGTAAAAATACTGATCGTGCTGGTAGTGTGCCAAGCGAATGGTGTTGGCGCCGACTTCGCAGATGAAGTCCATATCCTCTTTGTGATGCTCCGGCAACAGAGCGTTACCGAGTCCCCAACGGTCCTGATGGCGGGAGACGCCGTGGAGCGGATATTCCTCGCCGTTCAAGATGAAGCCGCGTTCCGGATCGATCTCATAGGAGCGGCAACCGAAAGCAGAGCAGACCTCATCGATGACTTCGCCGTTTTCGATCAACTCGATCTCGGCGCAGTACAGGTACGGATCTTTGCGGGCATGCCAGCGATGAGCATTTTCCAGCACGAACAGCGCCTGCGTTTCGGCGGTCTCGACCGAAGCGATCTTGTTTTCTTCGGCATCGTACACGGTGTAGCGAAGGAGTTGACCTTCCTTGGGATCGGTGATCCAAGTCTCGACCGTCACGTTGGCGTTGTCACCGTCCATCACAGGGGTCACGGCGATGCCGGGGCCGCCATAGTAATCGAGATCGAAGTGGGACTGGGACACACAGATGATGTTCACGTCACGGTACAGACCGCCGTAGAAGGTGAAGTCCGCCATCTGCGGATACACCGTCTGGTTTTCGCTGTTATCCACCGTAATGGCAAACAGATTTTCCACATCCAGCAGATCGGTGATCTCCACACGCCAAGTGGAATAACCGCCGTCGTGGTGTGCCAGATGCTTACCGTTGAGATAGGCGTCCGCCGACGAGTTGGCACCGTTGATCTCCAGATAGTAGCGATCGGCGGTCGGCAGGTCCATTTTCTCCAGTTTTTTCAAATAAGTGCAGGTGCCGCGGTAGTAGTCGGCACCGCCGTCTTGACCGTCAATGTTGTTCCAGCAATGCGGCAGGTTGACCCAGTACCAATCATTGGGCATCGCCGCAGGGATCTCGGCGGTCTTGGCAAAAGCCCATTTGGCATTGAGATTATAAACAGTTCTCATACAGTTCCTCCTATAGAAATCAGTACCTTTATTATAGACATACGTTGCGCCAAAAGGATGAACGAATTATAAATTCTTAGAAGAAGTCCGGCCGCCTACCGGCAGCCGGACTTTGGTTGCCGGATGAATGGCCGATTATTCGGCGATCTCTTCAGCAGGAGCGGAAACGCGACGCGCGGCCAGTTCCGCATTCATCGTTTCGAGAGTCTTCTTGTCGAGGTTGTAGATCAAGCCGAGGCCGAGGAAGAGCATCACACCGGCGATCAGGAACAGGATCGCGACCAGCGCACGCAATTCAAGGGCGAACTCCCACGAAAGCAGGTTGACGTCGATAAACTCCGCACCGGTCACAGGGTCGATCGCATTGTTGACGTAACCCATACCCTGCATAATCGTCAGAGCAACCGCCGGACCAACGCCCTGCGCGAGTTTACGGAAGAAGGAGTGCAACGAGTACACGACGCCTTCCTCACGGGTACCGGTCTTCCACTCGTTGTAGTCGATGGCATCGCCCATCATCGCCCACGATACCGTGGAGTAGATGCCGAGGCCGAGCGACATGATCAACTGGGCGACCACGTACAGAGCCAAGTCAAGGCCGGTGTTGCCGTTGCTGACCGGAATGATGCCGAGCGGAGCCAAGAACAGGACCGCCGCGCCAAGAATATAGCAGAGCGCGCCAACCAGCGACAACTCTTTCTTACCGAACTTGACGACCATCTTGCGGGCCAAAGGCGTAAAGATGACGACTGGAATCATAGAGAACATCTGGATAATACCGGAGATCTGCGGATTCTGGAAATAGATCTGGAAAGTAACCGAAACAGCGGTAGAGGCACCCTGCATACCGATAAACATACCCATCGCGGCCAGCGTAGCACCAACAGCCGGACGGTTCTTGATAAAGTTACCCATCGCCTTGAAGACGTTGAATTTGGGCTGATCTTCGTTCACGGCCACCTCGGTATCCACACGGACTTCGGTGTTCTTGATCATGAACTGGAAGCAGATGAAGCCCAGAGCACCCATCACCAGCGCGGCCACGAAGACCATCGGACCGTTGAGGGACTTATCCGGATTGTAGACGAGCATCGGCAGGATGACCATCGGCAACATATTACCAACGATCGAGCCGATCGAACGCCACGCGGACAGCGAGGCGCGGTCAGCCGGTTCCTTGGAGATCAGCGACAGCAACGAGCCGTACGGCACGTTGGCAATGGTATAGAACGCATCCCAAATGATGTAACCGGCCATAAAGATGATGATCTTCGCCCACTCCGGAGCAGCCGGGAACGGCAGGAAGCAGCAGGCACCGCCCACGATCAGACCGATCGAACCGATCCAGATGTACTGCAAGAACTTATTTCTCTTGTACTTATGTCTGTCGGCGTCGATCATCGAACCGATCAGCGGATCGTTGATGGCATCCCACACCTGCAAAATGACGATCAATAAGGAATACCAAGCGCTGAGACCCATGACCTGAGTCCAAAACAGGGGCATAATGGTACCTTTAAGCGCAAAGCTCATATTGCAACCGAGATCACCGGCCGCATAAGCCAGACAGTCGCGCATACCAAACTTGCGACGACCGTTTTCGTCCAACTGGACGGGTTTCTTACTCATTGGTTTACCCTCTTTCTCTAATTTTGTTCCGGACGGAACTTGTTAAGTATAGTTTAACAAAAAAGAAGCGCGAACAGTAAGGAAAATTTTAAGGCGTATTTGTACTATTTTTGTATAATTGACGCAAAACCGGTTGAAATCCGTGGAAATATATACTATAATTGGAATTAAAGTGGAATTCTTTTGTGTATCTTGCTTATCAAGAAAACCAAAAAGCGCCGGCTAAACGGCGCTTTAAAGGAGTATGAACGATGAATTACGATGCCGAGTTGCGGTTTCTGCGCGAGGTATGTAAAAAGTTGCGGGTCCTCACCACCATCGTCGATCCCGATCAGCCGTTGGCACCGCAATCGGAATTGTATCTGTTGCGGTTGCTGACCCAAAACGATCAGTCGATCACGCTGGCGGATCTGCTTCCGCCGATCGAAGAAAAGGTCGTCTATCGGTTGAAGGACGAATTTTCCCGCATCTATCTGTATTGTCTGTTACCGGATATGCCGCAACGGGCGGTGCTGATGCTGGGGCCGTTTTCGCACACCGAAATGAATCATCAGCAAATACTGGAAACGGCCGAAAAGCATCATCTCGATCCGCAACAGACAAGGGTGCTGGAAGCGTACTGCCAATCGGTGCCGCTCGTTAACGAAGAAAACAGTTTTTTTGTGGCGCTGGACGTATTCTGTGAGCGGTTATGGGGCAACTTCCAATTGGTGGACATTAACGCCGAAGCGGAGATCTCGGTACTGCCGGCGGTATTTAAGCGGGAAACCAACGATCCGGAGCATATGCAATGGAATATGCAAATGATGGAAGAACGGTATGCCTATGAAAACGAGTTGATCCAAGCGGTGGCGCAAGGGCAATCGCATAAAGCGGAACTGCTGTTTTCCGGTTTTTCGGTGGCGTCGTTTGAACGGCGGCTGAGCGATCCCGTCCGCAACATCAAAAACTACGGCATCATTATGAATACACTGTTGCGTAAGGCGGCGGAACAGGGCGGTGTCCACCCTATCTATCTCGACAGCATCTCCTCTTCCTTTGCCCGCCAGATCGAGGCAACGTCATCCGCCGGCACGGCACAAAAAGTGATGTCCGAAATGGCGCGTTCGTATTGCCGGCTTGTGCGGAAACATTCGATGAAAAACTATTCTCCGCCGGTACAGAAGGCTATCTTGTATATCGATGCCGATCTGACCGCCGATCTGTCGCTCAGCGCCTTGGCGGGAGCACAAAATATCTCCCCCAGTTATCTCTCGTCGCTGTTTCGTCAGGAGACGGGACAAACGCTTACCGACCACGTCAATCACAAGCGGATCAAACAGGCGATGCAGTTGCTTTCCACCACGCATCTGCAGGTGCAAACGGTGGCTCAGCATTGCGGGATACTGGACGTGCATTATTTCTCTAAGGTATTTAAGAAATATACCGGACAGACTCCGAAGCAGTATCGGGAGACCCATCGCAACTAACGGATCTCACGCGGGCTGACGCCGTATTCCGCCTTGAAAGCACGGTAGAAGTTGGTGTAATCGCGGAAGCCGCAACGGGTACAGACCTCGCCGGCGGGCACTCCCTCTGCCAACAGTTGGCGGGCGGCGAGCAGGCGTTTGAGCAGAATATAACGGTATAGACCGGTGCCGACCTCGCGGCTGAAAGCGTGGGACAGGTGATATTTACTGACGTAGAAGCGACCCGACAGATTTTTCAGCGACAGTTCCTCGCTGTAATGCTCATCGATGTAGGTGAGCACCTGCGACACCAGCGGCGAAGCCTCCTCGCGGCGGTCGCGTTCACTGCCGCTGCTGCCTGCCAACCGATTGAGTTGCACCATAAACTGCAGGAAAACACCCGCCGCACAGCGTTCGCCGCCCCAGTCGGAAGAATAACTTTCCCGCACCATCGCGGAAAGTAACGCCGACAGTTCGGCGCGTTGCACCGACGGCGGTTTGAGAAGCAACGTGTGTCCGTTCTCAAAGCAACGGGTCAGGTCGGCTTGCTCGGTAGAGAGCGAGCGCAGGTAATCTTTATCCACCCACAGCACAAAGCGCTCGTACAGCGCGCTGTCGGGATCGACCACCGGACGGTGCAACACCATCGGGTTGATCAGCAGTAGTTCCCCCGGTTTGACGTGATGTAACTGCCCTTCGATCCAATAGGATACCTCGCCGTCGATCAGAAAATAGATCTCGTAAAAATCGTGGTGGTGCACCTCCACGCCGTACGGTTTCGGCTCGCGGTAATGGAAGACCTCAAAGCCGGAACGTTTCATCGTTTGGCGGGGGTCGAAGTGTTGGGCGCGTTCACGCATAGGCGTCCCCTCCTTTTTTATTCCACCAATATATTACCGCAAGATTTGCAATATGTCAAACAAATTATGCTATTATCATTGTAAAAAGTTTATGATATAGTAAGATCATAGAAAGGGGCGACCGTTATGACCGCATTTATGACCAAGGATTTTTTGCTCAGCAACGACACGGCAAAGGTGTTGTATCACCAATACGCCGCCGATTGTCCCATCGTCGACTATCACTGCCACGTCAGTCCGAAAGAGATCTACGAGGATCGGCGTTTTGAGAACATCACGCAGGTGTGGCTCGGCGGTGATCATTACAAATGGCGTATTATGCGCTCCAACGGCGTTGAGGAACGGTATATCACCGGCGATGCGAGCGACCGTGAGAAATTCCAGAAATTTGCGGAGGCTCTCCCCCGTGCCATCGGCAATCCGATGTACCATTGGTGCCATCTGGAACTGAAGACCTATTTCGGTTACGAAGGTATCTTAAACGGCGATACGGCCGAGGAAGTCTGGCAACTGGCCGCCAAGAAACTGCAACAGCCGGAAATGAGCGTGCGCGGGTTGATCGCGCAGAGCAACGTGGCGTTTGTCGGTACCACCGACGATCCGATCGATTCGCTGGAGTGGCACGAAAAACTGGCGGCGGATAAGACGATGAAAACGGTGATTGCTCCTTCTTTCCGTCCCGACAAAGCGCTGAACATCGACAAGGCCGGTTGGTTGACCTATATCCGCACGCTGTCGGTAGTGGCGGGGGTCGATATCGTCGATCTGGCGACCCTCAAAGAAGCACTCGGCCGCCGCATCAAGTTCTTTAACGAGCACGGTTGCAAGGCCAGCGATCACGGCTTGGACCGCACGGTGTACCGTCCGGCGAGCGAAGACGAGGTCAATACCGTTATTGCTAAAGGTTTAAACGGCGAAGCGGTCACCGCCGATGAAGCGGACGCCCTGAAGACGGCACTGCTTCTGTTCTGTGCGGCAGAGTACCGTCGGTACGGTTGGGTGATGCAACTGCATTACAACTGTCTGCGCAACAACAACACCGCGATGTTTAACCGACTCGGGCCGGATACCGGCTTTGATTGCATCGGGCCGTACAACGGCAGTGCCGCGCTGGCGCAACTGTTGGATGCGCTGGATCAAAACGATCAACTGCCGCGTACCATCCTCTACAGTCTCGACCCCAACGACAACGAGTTTATCGGCACGCTGATCGGATGTTTCCAGAGCAGTGAATGCGCCGGCAAGTTGCAACACGGCAGCGGTTGGTGGTTTAACGACAACAAGACGGGAATGCAAGAGCAGATGACCAGTTTGGCCAATCTCGGTCTGCTGGGCAATTTCGTCGGTATGCTGACCGATTCGCGCAGTTTCCTCAGTTATACCCGTCACGAATATTTCCGCCGTATTCTGTGCGATCTGATCGGTCGTTGGGTGGAAAACGGCGAGTATCCCGCCGATATGACCGTTTTGGGCGGTCTGGTTCGGGATATCTGCAACCGCAATGCCGTCAGATATTTCCGTTTGGAGGAATAACGATATGAATATGAAAATGTCCTTCCGCTGGTATGGCGACAGCGATCCCATCTCCTTGCAGTATATCTCGCAGATCCCCGGTATGCGTTCGGTGGTTTCGGCGGTGTACGACGTCAAGCCGGGCGAGGTCTGGCCGGAAGAGAGTCTGGCAAAAATGAAAGCACAATGCGAAGAAAACGGCCTGATCTTCGACGTGGTGGAATCCATCCCTGTGCATGAGAACATCAAACTCGGCCGCGGTAACGTGGATGAACTGCTGGACGTCTACTGCGAAAACGTTCGCCGTTGCGCCAAATACGGCGTCAAATGCGTCACCTATAATTTTATGCCGGTATTCGACTGGACCCGTACCCAGTTGGATAAGCAGGCGCCGGATGGCTCGACCAGTCTGGTGATGTACTGGGAACAGATGAAGGGTTTAGACCCGCTCAAAGATGATATCCATCTGCCCGGTTGGGATTCCAGTTATACGCAGGAAGAAGTCCGCGAACTGATCGCCGCCTACGGCGAGATCGGTGAAGAGGGACTGTGGGCTAACCTTGAGCGTTTCCTCAAAAAGGTCATTCCGGTAGCGGAAGAATGCGGCGTGCGTATGGCCATCCATCCGGACGATCCGCCGTATCCGATCTTCGGTCTCCCCCGCATCATCACCTGCGAGGAAAACCTCGACCGGTTCCTCAAATTGGTAGACAGCCCCGCCAACAGTCTGTGCCTGTGCACCGGCAGTCTCGGTTGCGCCGCCGCCAACGATATCCCCGCTATGATCCGCAAATATGCGGCGATGGATCGCATTGCATTTATGCATATCCGCAACGTCAAGATCATGGAGGACGGCTCGTTTGAAGAACGTGCCCACCTCTCCTCCTGCGGTACACTGGATATCTATGACGTCGTTAAGGCGTTGGTGGACAACGGTTACGACGGATACGTCCGTCCGGACCACGGTCGTATGATCTGGGGCGAGACCGGCAAACCGGGCTACGGTCTGTTTGACCGTGCGCTGGGTGCCACTTATATCAACGGTCTGTTTGAGGCGTGCGAAAAAGCCGCCGCAACGAAATAAAAAGGAGGAACCGATCGATGCAGAAAAACGTTTTAAGCACCGACCTGAGCGGTAAGGTTGCGGTCGTGACCGGCGCGGGCGGTGTGCTGTGCAGTCATTTTGCCAAGGTGCTGGCGCGTGCCGGCGCAAAAGTGGCATTGCTGGACTTAAATGAAGAAGCCGCCAAGGCGTATGCCGACGAGATCGTTGCCGAGGGCGGCGTTGCCAAGGCGTATGCCTGCAACGTGCTGGATAAGGATATCTGCTACACGGTGGCAGACAAGGTAGCCGAAGACCTCGGTGCTTGTGATATTCTGGTCAACGGTGCCGGCGGCAACAACCCGAAGGCCACCACCGACAAAGAATACTTTGAACCGGGCGATATCGATGCCGATACCAAGAGTTTCTTTGATCTGGATGCCTCCGGCGTCGGTTTTGTGTTTAACTTAAACTTCCTCGGCACCCTCATCCCGACGCAGGCGTTCGCCCGTCAGATGGTCGGCCGTGAGGGTTGCAGTATCCTCAATATCTCCTCGATGAACGCCTACACGCCGCTGACCAAGATTCCGGCGTATTCCGGTGCTAAGGCGGCGATCTCCAACTTTACGCAATGGTTGGCGGTGCATTTCTCCAAAGTGGGTATCCGCGTCAACGCCATTGCCCCCGGTTTCTTCGCCACCAAGCAAAACGCCAAGTTGCTGTTCAACGAAGACGGTACCCCGACGGCGCGTACCGGCAAGATCTTGGCCGCTACCCCAATGGGTCGTTTCGGCGAGAGCGAGGAGTTGGAAGGCGGTCTGCTGTTCCTGCTGGATAACCAAGCCGCCGGCTTTATCACCGGCGTGGTGTTGCCCATTGACGGCGGATTCTCCGCCTATTCGGGCGTGTAAGAAAAGGAGTGTTTGACAATGAACGAAATGAATCAGAAGATCTCCGCGATCGGCGTGGTGCCGGTCATCAAACTCAACCATCCCGAGCGTGACGCGGCACCGCTGGCTAAGGCGCTGTGCGCCGGTGGCGTGCCGGTGGCAGAGGTCACCTTCCGTGCGGCCGGTGCGGATACCGCTATCCGTCTGATGCGTGAGGCTTGCCCCGAAATGCTGGTGGGTGCCGGCACGGTGCTGACCACCGAGCAGGTGGACAAAGCGCTGGCGGCGGGTGCGCAGTTTGTGGTCACCCCCGGCTTTGATCCCGAACTGGTGGCGTACTGCCAGCAGAAGGACCTGCCGATCTATCCGGGTTGCACCACCCCCACCGATTACCATGCGGCTCTCAAATTCGGTCTGGAAGTGCTGAAGTTCTTCCCCGCCGAGCAGTCGGGCGGTCTTGCTAAGATCAAGGCAATGAGCGCACCGTTCCCGATGTTCAAGGTGATGCCGACCGGCGGCATCTCGCTGAAAAACCTGAAAGACTATCTCTCCTGTCCGGTCATCTGCGCGTGCGGCGGCTCGTATATGGTCACCGCCGATCTGATCGACAATCAAAAGTGGGATGAGATCACCGCCCTGTGCAAGCAGTCGGCGGATATTGTGAAGGAGGCACGTAACAATGGCTAAGATCGTAACTTTCGGTGAGTTGATGCTTCGGCTCGCCCCCAACGGCTACTACCGTTTCTTCCAGAATGATCAGATGCAGGCGACCTTTGGCGGCGGCGAAGCCAACGTCTCGGTCAGTTTGGCCAACTATGGGATGGACAGCGTGTTCGTAACCAAACTGCCCAAACACGCCATCGGCCAAGCCGCGGTGGATTCGCTGCGCTACTTCGGCGTAGACACCTCCAAAGTGGTCCGCGGCGGCGACCGTGTGGGCATTTATTTCCTCGAGAAGGGTGCTTCCCAGCGCGGTTCAGTCTGTATCTACGACCGTGCACACTCCGCCATTCAAGAGGCTTCCCCCTCCGACTTCGATTGGGACAGCATCTTTGAGGGGGCAGACTGGTTCCATTTCACCGGCATCACGCCGGCGTTGGGCGAAAATTTGGTCGAGATCTGCCGTCAGGCCTGCCAAGCGGCAAAAGCACGCGGTGTCAAGATCTCCTGCGACCTCAACTATCGCGGCAAACTGTGGACCCGCGAACAGGCCCGTGCGGCGATGACCGACCTGTGCCAGTACGTGGACGTGTGCATTTCCAACGAAGAGGATGCGAAAGACGTGTTCGGCATCGAAGCGGAAGGCACCGACATCTACGGCGGCAAACTCAACCACGAAGGCTACAAATCCGTCGCCAAGCAGTTGGCGGATAAGTTCGGCTTTGAGAAGGTCGCTATCACCCTGCGTACCTCCCTCTCGGCCAGCGACAACGATTGGGCAGGTATGCTGTACGACGGTGAAAACTACTGCTTCTCCAAGTCTTATCACCTGCACATCGTCGACCGCGTCGGTGGCGGCGATTCCTTCGGCGGCGGCCTCATCTACGCTTTGCTTTCCGGCAAATCGACCCAGCAGGCCATCGAATTTGCGGTGGCGGCATCGGCTCTCAAGCATTCGGTCGAGGGTGACTACAACCGCGTTTCGGTTGCGGAAGTGGAAAAACTCGCCGGCGGCGACGGCTCCGGCCGCGTCCAGCGCTGATAACGAAACGAAAGTCCCTCTGCAGTTTATACTGCAGAGGGACTTTTTCATACGTAGATCGATGCCGGCAAAAGGTCACGCGTGTTGGCGGCGTTGCATCCGGCGCCAACTGATAAAGCCGTAGAGGTCGTTGACCAGAAATGCTCCAAAACAGATCAGCGTAGGAAGATGCGACGGGTCTTTGACCGAAGCAAATCCCCACAGCACCAACAACACCACGTCGTTTCCGGCATAAGCAAGCGCGTAAAGCGGGCTTCGCAATAAGGTCAGACCGGCGGCAATAAAACTGGTGGCGACCGAAAGCGTGCTGATGAGCAGGTCGGCGGTGCCGAGCCATTTCAGCAGAAAATAGAACAATACCGTGACCGGCAGGCTGACCGCAAGCAGGAAGAGCGCTTTGCGGCCGGACAGCGGCGCAACCGCCACCTCCCCCGAATCTTTGTACGGATGGCGCAACCATTCGATCAGCGATAATAGCGCCATCGGGGCGGTCATTCCCACGTAGGTCAGCATTTCACCGTAGTAGCGACATTGCCACGAAAGGATGCCGTACAGGGTGGCAAACAGCAACATCAGCACCTGACCGGCGGCATAACCGCGGGCCAAAAAGATCAGCGAAGTCACCCCGATCAGAGAAGCCGCCAGCGACAGCGGATCACCGTTCGGTGAGAGAAAAAACGCGATCAAGACAGCCGAAGCCGAACCGGCCCACAAACAGCGTTCAAAAATGGTAAATCGGCAGAGCAATCGCATACATCCGCTTCCTTTCACTAAAAAAGCACCCGCCGTACATCTTCAAAGACCTAACGATGTACGAAACGGATGCCTATGCATCACACCACCCGGTGGCGGTAATTGTTCAGTTCTCGATTATTATACCATAATGCAGGCGTTTGTCAAGTGGTGCGGGGCGGGATAGGATCTCCTTTTTCAAAGCGGGCATACAGTTTCTCCAAGGCGGCTTTTTCAATGCGGGAGACGTATGAGCGCGAAATGTTCAGTTTTCTGGCTACCTCCCGCTGTGTGGACGGCTGACCGCTCAATCCGTAGCGGTAGCAAAGCACCTCCCGTTCGCGGTCATCAAGACATTCTGCCATATAGCGATGCAACTTGGCGCCGTTGAGTTTATCCTCCAACCGCCCCACCATATTGTCCTCATCCGCCAAAATATCCAACAGCGTCAGCGGGTGTCCCTCTTTGTCGGTATCGATCGGCTCAGAGATGGAAATATCCCCCTGCGTTTTCCGATTGGCACGAAAATACATCAAGATCTCATTTTCAATACAACGGGATGAGTAACTCACGAATCGGTTGCCTTTATCGCAATCAAAGGTCTCTACCGCCTTAATAAGGCCGATGGTCCCGATACTGATGAGGTCATCCGGATCGGTGGTACCGTGGCTGTATTTTTTGGCGATATGCGCCACTAACCGCAGGTTATGCTCGATCAGACGCGCGCGGGCGTCTGCATCGTTTTGTTCACGGTAACGGCAGAGTAATTCCCGCTCCTCCTCCGGCGCCAGCGGCTTGGGAAACGAACCGGCGCGCAATACGTGCAATGCCATAAACAGCATCTGTGACAACCATTGGATCAGTTGAAAAAACATATAAAAACCCTCCTTTGCGCTATGTATACGCAAGGGAGGGTTTGTTTGTTGCGTGTCCCAAAAAGATCATTTTCGATACGCTGACCGGTATTCACGGGGAGACATCCCGTAGTTTTTACGGAACATACGGCTGAAATACAAAGCATCGGAAAAGCCGTTACGGTCGCTGATCTCGCTGATCGTATCGTCGCTGTTGATCAAATGCTCTGCCGCCAATGACAAACGGTAATTGTTGATATACGCGATCGGAGAAGATCCACAATACTTTTTAAACACGGCATAGAAATGAGATTCGGACACGTGCACGTTTTTGGCCAGATCGGCAATGCGGATCTCCTCGGCATAGTGTTGCCGGATATACGCCAGCGTGCTTTGAATACGGCGGTGGATACTATCCTCCTTGGGAACGGCAAGGCGAGACAAAATAGCCACAATCGCATAATAACAACTGTAACTTTCAAATGGGTCATCGGTAGCAAACAGACGGTCGAACTGCTCGTTGATCTGCTGTCTTGCCGGTTCGGGAACGATCAGCGGAAAATCGTACAAAAAATCGAAGCGGTAGATATCGTTGATGACCGCATCAATGAATACCCAACGGCAAAAGACCTGTTGTTCGTTCGGGTCGGTGTGATGGATGATGGTCTGTTGGATATTGGAGGGGGCTATAAACATCCCGCCGGCACCGGTCGAGTGGGTTCTACCGTTGCCTAAAGCAATTTCATAACTGCCCTTTACCGCTTGCGCCACCGACAGCCACGGTAGGACTTTGATATTTTTCAAGCCCTCCGTTTTAAAGAGAAAGTTGCCTTTTTTACAAAATTTTAAATCGATCTTATGGATATCCAAAACACTCACCTCAATAGTATTATACATATTTATCATAGAATTTGCAATTAAAAATCGTAGTTTATTATATTAAAATTTTTTTATAAGCGAACATCCTTGATCAAATTAAAAGGAGTGATCGATCATGAAAACAGCAAGAAGAGTATTGGCGATAGTGATTGCCTTGACGATGAGCATCTCCCTTCTCCCCTATATTCCCTTTTCCACATTGGCAACGGAGGCGATCAGTTTGGATCAATACGAACGCGAAAACTATTTGCAACCGGAAAGCCTCCCGATGGATGCGGAGCCCACCGTCATCCTACCGACCGATGCCGATCTGACGGCCGGTGTCTCAACGGTGACGCCGTTGGACGGCAATGACTGGCTGATGGCAGAGGCCGGCACGGAAATTGACCGCGTCGGTTTAAACGACGATGGCTTGGTCGGATATTGGCCGTTTAACGAAGGCAGCGGCAGTATCACCAAGGATCTGACCGGCAACACGCCGGATCTCACGCTGGGCAGTTTGGCTACCTTTACCGATAGCCGGACAAGCGGTCTGCGCACGGCATTGGACTGCACCACGGCGCAAAATAGCAATTCCCGCGCCTACACGACCAACTTCGCGGTAGATTTCGGCAACGAGTTTTCCATCTCGCTGTTTATTAAATCGGCACCTCACACCAACAACTGGCTGGTCTTTATGGCCAAAGGAGGGACGGTTGCCGGTGACTGGCAATTGTATTTCTTCAAAAATATGCTCCGTTTCTACGGGGCTGGGCTGAAAAACAGTTCCGGTGCGGCCAACGAGACGCTGACCAGCAGTAAAGAGGTCGCAGACAACAACTGGCACCACATCGCCGTAACGCTGAAAGACGGCACATTGCGTATGTATATTGACGGTGCCTTAGACGCCTCACTGACCGACGTCAACGGTACGTTGAGCAACGGGGAGCGTCAACTGAATTTCGGTTCCAAGGAGAACGGTGCTTCCGCCCGCGCCTGTGCGATGGACGAAGTGCGCTTCTATACCCGCGCACTGGATGCGGCAGAGATCGCATCCCTCGCGAAAGATACCACCGATACCGTTTGGACTGACGGCATCAATGCGACGGTTCCCGCCAGCGTACACACCAATCTGGTCAATGCCGGTCTGTTGGCGGATCCGTACGTTTCGCTAAACGATGCGGACGCTCAAAAGGAAAGTCTGAAGACCTGGTGGATGCAGAAATCCTTTACCTACGAAGGCGACGGGAAAAACGTTCGTTTGAATTTTGACGGTGTCTGCGACAAAGCGACCTTCTGGCTCAACGGTGTCTGCATCGGCAGTCATCAAGGAATGTTCGGCGGCCCGTATCTCGACGTCAGCGACGTCATCCGTCCGGGTAAGAACACGCTGACCGTGCGGTTGGATCCCGCCATTTTCTATAAAGATACGGTCGTCTTTAACTGCACTCAAGGCTGGCATTATGCCAAATTGTGGCCGCTCGGTATTTGGAACTCGGTGTCCATCGAAGACGTGGCGGCGGTGCAGATCGTCGATCCGTTTATTGCCACCAAAGATCCAAACGCCGGTACAATGGACTTCACGGTGGATCTGCGTGCCGATGCCGCCTTCAGCGGTACACTGAAATTGAAGGTCTCCCCCAAGAATTTTGACGGGGACGCGACCGTATACACCTATGCGGTCAACAGTGATGCCGCCACCGCCACCGCACGTCTGCAATTTGATATTCCCGATCCGCGGCTGTGGTGGCCCAACGGTTACGGCGAACAAAATCTGTATTGGTTGGAAGTCGCCTTTGAGGATGCCGGCGGCAACGTGATCGATTATCAAAAGACGTCCTTCGGCATCCGCACCATCGAGATGGGACCGACGCCGATCGGTGAGGCGGAAAGTGCCTATAACTGGACGTTCATCATCAACGGCAAGTCGATCTTTATGAAGGGTACCGGCTGGTGTACCACCGACGCGCTGATGCGTTTTACCAAAGAATCTTACGACACCCAGTTATCCCGTGCAAAGGCGCAGGGCATCAACTTTGTCCGCGCTTGGGGCGGCGGTATGCCGGAAACGGAGACCTTTTACGATCTGTGCGATGAATACGGTCTATGCGTCTATCAAGAATGGCCGTTGCACGACAACAGTTACCAGCGGCAACCGACCGACGTATTATATGAGACCGTTGAACTCAACACCGTTCGCCTGCGCAACCGCGCTTCTCTCATCATGTGGGGCGGCGGCAATGAATGCAAGGACGTTGGATTTGACAACGAGATCATTAATACCATGGGGAAACTGACTCTGGAAAACGACGGTACACGCCCGTGGCACAGACAGGATCCGTACGGTGACGGCAACGCTCACAACTATAATACCTATTGGGGTGGGCAACCATTGGATCGGTATTTGCAGTTGTCTTATACCTTCCTTAGCGAATTCGGTCTGCCGAGTATGCCCAATCTTGAATCCATTACCAAATATGCCGATCCGTCGGAATTGAATATTTGGCCGATCGAAGAAGGCAGTGACATCTGGCATCATACGCCGTTATTCGGTAACAGTTCCAGCAGTTACGCAACCGGCGATATCGCCATGTTGAGTTTCTGGGCAGATGAGTTTGTTGAACTGGATTCGGTGGAGAGTCTGGTTATCGGCACACAACTGGCACAGACCGTCGGTATCCGGCATCAACTGGAGAAAACACGCACCCGATGGCCGCGTGCGACCGGTATTGCTTACTACAAATTAAACGACGTCTATCCGGGAGCATCCTGGTCAACGGTGGATTGGTACGGTTCGCCGAAGATGTCTTATTATTTCCTGCAGGATGCGTATCAGTCGCTGGCGGCGGTAGGGATCGTGAGCAACCTCAACAATTACGGTAAAGCGCTGGATATCCCGATCTGGTTGCTGGACGATACCGATGAGTTGGCCGAGAGCGATTGGACGGTCTCGGCACGCGCCTACAACGGCGGTCTGGAACTGGTGAAGGAGATCTCCTTTACCGGCAACGGCAGTATCGGCGTGACGAAGCAACTCGGCACACTCAGTTTGACGGCGGAACAGACCGAGACAGCACCGCTGTTCATCGTCACCGATGTGGAAAAGAACGGCTCGCTGGCGGCGCGTAACTACATTTTCTTAAATTACGAGCAGGCGATCGGCAGTCTGTTTGCGTTACCGGTCACCACCCTCACCTACACACAGACCGGCAATAGCGTAACCGTGACCAACACCGGCGACAAGCCGGCCGTTGCCGCCAATCTGCTCTTCGCGGATTCGACGGTGGTCACCCCGAGCGACAACTTTGTATGGTTGGAGCCGGATGAGACGCAGGTCATCACGTTGGACGGCGTAGGCGACGCCGACGTTTCGGCGGCGGTAGTCGGTCTGACCGCTTGGAACGCCAAAGACGATAGCGATGCGGCAACACCCACTACCCCCACCGGCTTCGCGGCGGTCGATTGCGATCGTTCCAGTATTACGTTGACGTGGGATACCGCGGATGACGCCAATTGCTATATGATCTACCGTGACGGCGTACTGATCGCCACCGTCAACGGAAAAATGAATACCTATACCGATTACCGCTTAAGTGAGTCCACCCGATACACTTACACGATCTGTGCGGTCAACAAAGGTGGGAATGCCTCCGAGACAGCGACCGTTCAAGCGGCTACCACCTCGGATATCACCCAACCGACGCTACTGTCTGCCACCATGCCGACACCGGACACCGTGGTCATGACCTTCAGTGAGCCGTTAAACGAGACTTCGGCCGAGACGACGGCCAATTACGCTGTCAGCGGCGGTGCGACCGTAGAGAGTGCTACGTTGCAGGCAGAAGGCACCGCGGTCACTCTGAAACTGAGCGGTGCGACCCGTACCGATTACACGGTCACCGTCAGTCACGTCACCGACGTGCACGGTTATGCCGTGATTCCGGCGACCAAGTTTATCGCCTACGGTCTGGTCGGTTATTGGCAATTCGAAAGCGGTAGCGAAACGAAGGACACCACCGGCAACCACACCGATCTTACCATCGGCGCCGGCAGTTCCATTACCAACAGCAAGGATGGCTTCGGCACCGCCTTCAGCGGTATTCAGGACAAAACTTCCTACGCTATCGGACAGACCGCCACCGCCTACGACGGCGATTTCAGCCTTTCGCTGTTTATTCAAATTCCCTCCGGCAACACGCAGAACTGGAAGGTGTTTATGTCCAAAGGGGCGCTGGCCGCCACCGATTGGCAATGGTACTTCCATAGCGGCAAAGTGCGCTTCTATGCCCCCGGATTAACGCTGACCGGCAACACCTCCGACGCGAACACGTTGCAAAGCACACGAACCATTCATGACGGTGCATGGCATCATCTGGCACTGACGATGAGCGGTTCAACGCTGACGATGTACATTGACGGTGCCGTTACGGCGACCGGTACGGTCACCGCCGGCGCGATCGCCAACGGTGAAGCATCCCTTAATTTCGGTCAAAAAGAAAACGCTTCTCCCTTCCTCGGTCTGTTGGATGAGGCTCGAATCTACAATATCGCATTGACCGCTGACGAGATCGCGGCATTAAATGCCGGCGCACCGATCCCCGTACCGACGCCGGATCGTGCCGCCTTCAAGGGTGCGAGCGTAACGTTGGGCGACGATCTGGATATGAACTTTGCCGTGGATATCCCCGAATCCGTCAAAGAAGACGGGATGAAAGTCACCTTTACGTTGGATGGCGCGGAGTTACCTTCTGTCACGCCGTCCGTGCAGGATGGCACGGGTTATTACCTTGTCACCGCCGAAGTGCCGGCCAAGGATATGACTGCCGAGTTGGTGGCCCGTTTGGTCTCTGCTGACGGCAACACCGTCTATACCGCCAAGTCTTACAGTATCCGCGAATACAGCGAGGCGATCATCAACGGAAGTTACCAAGAGGCAGATAAATCAGCGGCTAAGGCCATGCTCAATTACGGTGCGATGGCGCAGTTGTACTTCGACCATAAGGTCGAGAATCTCGCCAACACCGGTTATGCTTACACCCAAGCCGAACTGGATGCCGCGTCGTTGGGAACGATCAGCGGTGTACACGCCGATTGCGAATCGACACCGGCCGCCTACGTCGGCACCAGTCTGTTGCTCAAGAACAAACTGGGTATCCGTATGTATTTCTCGGAAAATCTGGACGGAGCCTTGCTGTACAACGAAGCACGCGATCTGTACTATTATGAGTTTTCCGGCATCGGCGCGGACGATATCGCTACCACAATGCGCGTCACGCTAAACGGCATCACTTACGAAGTCAGCGCCTTGTCTTTAGCAAGGCAGGTTGTAAACGGTGAAAGTTACCGCACTGACTTTAAGAATCTGATGAAAGCACTGGCGCTCTATCACCAAGAAAGCAGTCGGCTTTAAAGGAGAGATGTCTATGAAATACGAATACGTTTCCCCCGAAGTGACCTTGATCCGCTTGGCGGCGGTACGCACGATACAAATCAGTTCCGACAAGGATGACTGGTACGACGAGGAAGTGCCGGAAGACGACGAGACGGAACTTCTCTGACAAAAAACAATCTCCCGATGGGAATTACCCATCGGGAGATTTCTTTATGCGTCTCAAAAAAACACCGCACCGTCGGTGATACGGTTAATGACCGGAAACGGAGAGGACTCCGATTGCAGAAAAACGAGAGTCCCTTCGGTCATACGGAAGGTATACACCACACCGCCGCTGTCATCAACTGTCAGCATCAGCCGGTCACCGACGACACGGTAGGTGCCGTACGGTTGCCACGATTGCTGTTGCGGCAACGTGATCGTAAAGCGGTTATTATACGGTGCTAACTGAACGGTCGCGCAGTACATCGGGTCATCCGTCACCAGTCCGTACATCTTTGCCGGCAGGTCGGAGGCGCGGTTGCCCCCGCCCTCCTGAAAGCCGGAATCGGGATTACGGGCGGTAGTCGTCGTCGGCTTTTTGGTCAAGGAAGAGGACGTGGTGACGGTTGTTGAACCGTCCTCCGCCGGCGGGGCGGCAGGCGATTGACAACCGGCAGCCAACAGCAGACACAGTACCGCCAGCAAACATAGGCATCGTTTCATCGAAAGATCCTCAATCGTTGATCGCGGCCTCAAAGACCGCTTTCAAGCCACAACCGTCATCGTGGAACCGGTGGTTTTGCGGCATATCGTAGCCGGGAAGGTTGTTGCCCTCCACAAACACCGGACCGTCCGGCGTGATGCCGACGTCCCAACCGACGTAACGCATACGGGGTTCTACTTTGGCGGCTTCCAGACACAGTTCGACCGCTTCGCGGAAATACGGGATCTCAAAACCGATAAGCGGCTGGCCGTTGTGCGGATGCTCGGTGTAATACGACACCGTTTTATCGCAGAAGACCGGATGGGTGATCACACCGTCATTCGACAGCAACGTGTACATACCGCCACTGGTTACGTTGTCCACGTCGTTTTTGCCACTGCCGATACGCACCAGCGCATAGATAAAATGCGCCTTGCCGCTGTCGCTCAAAATGGTGACGATACGGATGGTATTGACCGAGCGCTCGCACAGTTTGTTCATGGTTGGGTGTTGTACGATGGCTTCTTCGGCAAGAAACATCTTCTTTTCCATCAGTTCGGCGTACAGCGTCGGCAGGTCTTTGCCTTCCAACGCGATCTTCTCCACGCCTAATCCACCGAAGGAATCGGGGCATTTACCGAAAAAGCAGGATTTACCCTCGCAGAAGGCGGCGAACGCCTCATAGCCGTCGTTTAAATCCACAAAATCGCGTTTTAAGTACGCCGCAAAGGTGCGGTCAAAGAGCAATTTATTATCAAACACATCGTAGGCTTCCCGCTGGTTTAAACGGCGGACCAACGCGATATTGTCGTCCATGGTCATAAAGGTCCGGCGTTTATCCTTTTTGATATACGCAAAACCGAAGGTCATATAATCCAGATAACCGATACCGTACGCCAACATGCACCACACCATATCGCAAAACAGCACGATGCGGTTTTTGCCGGATTCCTCGTGTACGGTCTGCAGATTACGGAAAAACCGTTTGAAACTGCCCGACGCGACGCGACGGAAAAAGGTACGCAGTTTATTCATTCCATTCTCTCCTCTGTTCAGTTGATGGTGCCGCCGCCTAAAACCGTATCACCGTCGTACAACACGACGGCCTGACCCTTGGCCACGGCACGTTGAGGCCGGTCAAAGACCACCCGCATCGTATCGCCTTCCGCATAGACGGTCGCCGGTTGCTCGGCGTGCTGGTAGCGGATACGGGCACAGCAACGGAAGGAGTCCGGCGGAGTCTCCCAGCGGATCCAGTTGCAATCCCGTGCGGTCAGTTCGGTTGTAAAGAGCGATTCGTTGGGACCGAGCACCACCGTGTTATCCTCCACCCGCTTTTCGCAGACGTACAGCGGCGCCGGCAAAGATAACCCCAAACCCTTCCGCTGACCGATCGTATAGTGAATCAATCCTTTATGGGTACCGAGGCGATTACCGGCCATATCCACAAACGCACCGGCGGGATATTCCCGACCGGTCAGGCGGCGGATGACCGCCGCATAGTCGCCGTCCGGCACAAAGCAGATGTCTTGGCTATCCTTTTTGCGGGCGTTGAGAAAACCTTGTTGCTCGGCGATCTCCCGTGCTTCGCTCTTGGAAAATTCTCCCAGCGGAAAACGGGTGTGCGCCAGTTGATCCTGCGTCAAAGAATACAGCACGTAACTTTGATCTTTCGACAGATCGGCCGCCTTCTTAAGCAACCAACGGTCACCCTCCTGCTCAATGCGGGCATAGTGACCGGTGGCGATAGCATCGCAACCGATCTCGCGCGCACGGCGCAAGAGGCGCTCAAATTTCATATACCGATTGCATTCGATGCAGGGGTTGGGGGTCTCACCGCGTTCGTACGAAGCGGCAAAGCGATCCATCACCGCGGCCTTGAAATCGTCGGTGAAATTAAAAACGTAAAACGGAATACCAAGGCGCACTGCCACACTGCGGGCATCCTCGACGTCAGCCAGCGAGCAGCAGGTGCTGTCCCCCGACTCATCGCCGGCATACAGCCGCATGGTCGCACCGACCAATTCACAGCCCGCCTGCTGCAGCAGGTAGGCGGTCACGCTGGAGTCAACGCCGCCGCTCATTGCCACCAATACTTTTTCCATCGTTACATCCCGCAATGCTCACAGTCGTGGCAGTTGGGGAATTCCGCCGGATCGTAGGCGATACCGTTGTTATCATAGTAGTTTTGGACCGCCTTCTTGATCGCTTCCTCCGCCAACACCGAGCAGTGCATCTTATGGGGTGGCAGACCGTCAAGCGCCTCTGCGACCGCTTTGTTGGTGAGTTGCAGAGCCTCGGCAAGCGGCTTTCCCTTAATCATTTCGGTCGCCATCGAACTGGACGCGATCGCGCTGCCGCAACCGAAGGTCTCAAACTTGACGTCGGTGATCACGTCCGCATCGATCTTGAGATAGATCTTCATAATATCGCCGCAACGGGCGTTGCCTACCTCACCGATACCGTCAGCATTCTCGATCACGCCGACGTTACGCGGATTTTGGAAATGGTCCATGACCTTTTCGCTGTATAATGCCATTGTCGTTTCCTCACTTAATAATAAATTCTTTGCGTCCCTCGACCATATCGCGCCAGACCGGCGACATACCGCGCAGATAAGCAACGACCTCGGGGATGGCTTTCAGCATATAATCGACCTGTTCTTCGGTGTTTTCGGGGCAAAGAGACAGGCGAAGCGAACCGTGCGCGATCTCATGCGGACGGCCGATGGCCAGCAACACGTGGGACGGTTCCAGCGAACCGGACGTACAAGCCGAGCCGGAAGAGGCACAGATGCCCTTGGCATCCAGCAACAGCAAAAGGGATTCCCCCTCGATGCCCTCAAAGCAGAAATGCACGTTGCCGGGTAAGCGGTTTTCCGGATCGCCGTTCAGCACGCTGTGCGGGATGGCCGACAGACCGGCAATGAGTTTATCACGCAAAGCGGTCAGATAAGCCGCATTCTGCTCGCGCAAGCCGCAGGCTTCCTTAAAGGCCGCCGCCATACCGACGATGGCCGGCACGTTTTCGGTACCGGCGCGCTTGCCGCGTTCCTGAGCGCCGCCCTCGATGAGGTTGGTCAACAGGATACCCTTGCGAACATACAGCGCACCCACGCCTTTGGGGCCGTGGAACTTGTGCGCCGACAGCGACAGCATATCGATATTCTGCGCTTTGACGTCGATAGCCAAATGTCCCGCCGCCTGCACCGCGTCGGTATGAAACAGCACGCCTTTTTCGCGGCAGACCGCACCGATCTCGGCAATCGGCATCACCGAACCGATCTCGTTATTGGCATACATGATCGTGACGAGGCAGGTATCTTCGCGGATGGCCTCCGCCACCTGCGCCGCCGTCACCGTACCGACCGAGCCGACCTCCAACAGCGTGACCTCGAAACCTTCTTTTTCCAGTTTCTTGAGGGTATGCAACACCGCGTGATGCTCAAACGCCGATGAGATAATGTGCTTTTTGCCCTTGCGCTGACCGATGCGGGCCGCCGAAACGATCGCTTGGTTGTCCGCTTCGCTACCGCCGGACGTGAAGATGATCTCGCGCGGCTCACAACCGAGTAACGCCGCCATTTCCTCGCGCGCGGTGACCAACGCCTCCGCCGCCTCCTGCCCCGCCGTATGCAGGCTGGAGGGATTGCCGTATACCGATTGCATATACGGCATCATCGCCGCAACCGCCGCATCGCTCATCCGCGTGGTTGCCGCGTTATCCACATAAATGTTCATTTTAAAAACGCCTTCTTTCTTTCAACCTACTAAAAAAATAGGTTTCCGTCGACATCATAACACGACTAGGCTCTTATGTCAATGGATTTTAATAAAATTATAGACAAAAAGAGACTTTTTTAAGCGTTCGATGCCGTAAATGCAATTCCCTTTACAGGCGGGGGCGTCAGGCAGCCCTCCGTCAGCCGATCAGCGGTTTGCCATCCAGCACCGCTTTCTTTAAGTTGTCCCCTTGATACACCAACTTTAAGGAGAAAAAGGGGGTATTTTGTTGTAAAAGTTGCAGGAAGATCTTGTCCCCTTCCCACAGATGCAAGGTGTTTACCTTGTCGATCGGTACCCATTCCAAGTCCCCTTCACTGCAGGCGGTTAGTTCGCCGGTGAAGCCGGTGGCGGTAAACAGATGCATCCATTCGGTGCCCCATTCGTCCGAAACGAAGGTGACCAGCCCACGGTAGCGATAATCGGTCAGCGTCAGACCGCTTTCCTCCCATACCTCGCGGCAAACGCAGTCTTCGGGGCTCTCCCCCTCCTCCAGTTTGCCGCCCAGACCGATCCATTTATCCTTGTTGAGATCCCCCTGTTTCTTGACGCGGTGAAGCATCAGGTAACAGCCGTCTTTTTCGACGTAGCATAAGGTGGTAGAAAACATAAGCGTTCCTTTCAGAAAATAGCCAAGGCGGGGAGTTCCCCCGCCTTGGATGATTCGGTTACAGGATCACGTCGCCCTCAAAAGCAACTTGAGCATCACCGGTCATACGAACGGTGCCGTTTTCTTCGTAGCGAATGATCAGGTCGCCGCCCTTCAAACGGACGGTAATATCGGTGCCACGCGTGCAGAAGCCGTTCTCCACCGCCGCCACCGCCGCCGCGCAGGCGCCGGTGCCGCAGGCCCACGTTTCGCCGCTGCCACGTTCCCATACACGCATATTCAGCGTCTGCGAATCCACCACTTCGATAAACTCGGTGTTGACCCGCTCAGGGAACAGTTCGTTATGCTCAAACTTGGGGCCGATCTTATCCAACGGAATGGTATCCGGACTGGTATTTACAAACACCACGCAGTGCGGATTGCCCATTGACACACAGGTAATGCCATATTCGACTCCGTCGATCGTCACCTTACGGTCGATCGCCTTATCGCCGTCGAGCAGGACGGGGATCATACGCGGACGAAGTTCTGCCTTGCCCATATCCACCGTTACGCGTTCCGCCTTGCCGTCGTACAGATGCAAGGTCAGTTTGCGGATACCGCTCAAGGTCTCGATGGTCAGGTGGCGTTTCTTGACGATACCCCAATCGTAGAGGTATTTACCGACGCAACGGATACCGTTACCGCACATCTTGCCTTCACTGCCGTCCAGATTGAAGATACGCATCTTCGCATCCGCCACACGGGACGGGCAGATCAGGATGCAACCGTCACCGCCGATACCGAGGCGACGGTCGGACAGCGAGAGGCTGAGACCCTCGGGATTATCGATCTGCGAGTTGAGGCAATCGAAATAAATATAGTCGTTACCGCAACCGTGCATCTTAACAAAATGGCGCTTTTCCTTGAACTTGCGCATATTGTTGATATCCACCAGTTCGGTATTCCACACGTTATACTTGCTGTGCAGGCTGTCCGCGATGGCGTGCGCCGTGTCGATGGAGGTCAGGCAGGGAATACTGCGCTCCACCGCCTTACGGCGGATCTGCACCGATGCCTGCGTCGGGATACGGCCCTTCGACGAGGTGGAGATGATATAGTCCACCTTGCCGCTTTCCAACAGCGCGATCGGGTTTTCGGAAGATTCGTGAATCTTATGCACCAGTTCCACCTGCATACCGGCGGCGATCAGCAGATCGGCGGTACCCTTGGTGGCGTACAGCGTAAAGCCGAGGTTATCAAACTTCTTGGCAACGTCCACGATCTCCGGCTTGTCCACGTCACGGACGGTGATGAACACGCCGCCTTCCTTTTTAAGGCTGTAACCGGCGGCGATCAGACCCTTGTACAGCGCCTCATTCATACTGCTGGCCAGACCCAGCACCTCACCGGTGGATTTCATTTCCGGACCGAGGTGGGTATCCACGTTGGTCAGTTTCTCAAAAGAGAACACCGGCACCTTGACCGCCACGTACGGCGAACGCGGATACAGACCGGTACCGTAGCCAAGGTCGATCAGTTTTTCTCCCAGCATAGTGCGGGTGGCGAGATCCACCATCGGCACGCCGGTGACCTTGCTGATATACGGGACGGTACGGGACGAACGCGGGTTGACTTCGATAACGTAGAGATCGCCCTCGTAAATGAGGTACTGGATATTGACCAGACCCTGCGTTTTCAGTTCCACAGCCAAGCGACGGGAACAATCGATGATGCGGTCGGTCATTTGGTCATCCAGTTTCCACGCCGGATAGACCGCGATAGAGTCGCCGGAGTGGATACCGGTACGCTCAACGTGTTCCATAATACCCGGAATGAGGATATCCTCACCGTCGCAGATGGCGTCGATCTCCAACTCGATTCCCATCAGGTATTTATCAATGAGGATCGGGTTTTCGATGTTCTGCGCCAGAATGATCGCCATATACTCGCGGACGTCCGCTTCGTTAAAGGCAATGATCATATTCTGACCGCCCAACACGTAGGACGGGCGCAACATCACGGGATAGCCGATCTTCTCCGCCACTTCCAAGGCTTCCTCGGTGGTCATCACCGTGAAGCCGGCGGCGCGTTTAATGTTCAGTTTTTCCAGCATCTCATCGAAGCGCTCACGGTCTTCGGCGGCGTCAATGCTGTCTGCCGGTGTGCCGAGAATGCGGACACCGTTGCGATCCAGGCATTTGGTCAGTTTGATCGCGGTCTGCCCGCCAAACGCAACCACCACGCCGTACGGCTTCTCGGTGTGGATGATGTTCATCACATCCTCATCGGTCAGCGGCTCAAAGTACAGGCGGTCGGCGGTGTCAAAGTCGGTAGAGACGGTCTCGGGGTTGTTGTTGACGATGACCACCTCGTAGCCGGCTTCGCGCAGTGCCCACACGCAGTGGACCGAGGAATAGTCAAATTCGATACCCTGACCGATACGGATCGGGCCGGAGCCGAACACGATGACGGTCGGCTTGTCGGTACCGTTTTTCTCGATAAACTGTTCCGCCTCGTTTTCCTCGTCGTAGGACGAATAGAAATACGGCGTCTGCGCCGCAAATTCTGCCGCGCAGGTATCCACCATCTTGTAGCCGCAATGGCGGGGGTTAGCGATCTCACAGCCGGACATCTTGGCGATGACCGAATCGAGATACCCCATCTTTTTCGCCTGCAGGTACAGTTCGTCGGTGAGGTTGCCCTCCGCCAAACGGTTGTCCATACGGACGAGATTGAGCAGTTTGTTGAGGAACCACGGGTCGATCTTGGTGATACGATTGATCTCCTCCGGCGTAATACCGCGGCAGAGTGCCTCATACACATAGAACAGGCGCTCGTCATCGCACTGGTACAGATGCTCGTGGATCTCCTCGTCGGTCTTATCCTTCAGCGTCGGCGTATTGAGCGTATCGTGCGAGATCGCCGCACCGCGTACCGCCTTCATGATCGCTTCTTCAAAGGATTGACCGATCGCCATCACCTCGCCGGTCGCTTTCATCTGCGTACCGAGGGTGCGCTTGGCATAAACGAATTTATCAAACGGCCACTTCGGCAGTTTCACCACCGTGTAGTCGATGGTCGGTTCAAAGCAGGCATAGGTCGTCTTGGTCACCGCATTGCGGATCTCATCCAACGTGTAGCCGATAGCCACCTTGGCCGCCACTTTAGCGATCGGGTAACCGGTCGCCTTGGACGCCAACGCGGAGGAACGGGACACACGGGGGTTGACCTCGATGACCGCGTACTCGAAACTGTCGGGTTTGAGGGCGAACTGACAGTTACAGCCGCCTTCCACCTTCAGAGCCTCCACGATATCCATCGCCGCGGCGCGAAGCATTTGATACTCTTTCGGAGACAGCGTGACCGCCGGAGCGATAACCACCGAGTCACCGGTGTGGACACCGACCGGATCGAAGTTCTCCATCGAGCAGATGGTGATGACGTTGCCGGCCGAGTCGCGCATCACTTCAAATTCAATTTCCTTCCAACCGGAGATGCATTTCTCCACCAAGATCTGGTGGATGGGCGACAAGCGCAGACCGTTGGTGGCGATCTCATGCATCTCTTCCGGCGTTTCGGCAATACCGCCGCCGGAACCGCCCAGCGTAAAGGCGGGACGGACGATGACCGGATAACCGATCTCCTCCGCCAGTTTCATCGCCGCATCAATGTCGGTCACAACGTCCGACGGAATGCAGGGCTGGTTGATAGACAGCATGGTATCCTTGAACATCTGGCGGTCTTCCGCTTTGTCGATGGTCTCGGGATCGGCGCCCAGCAACTGCACGTGGTGTTCCGCAAGGAAACCTTCCTTCGCCAGTTGCATCGAAAGGGTCAGACCGGTCTGGCCGCCCAGCGTCGACAGAAGGCTATCCGGCTTTTCTTTGATGATGATCCGTTTGATGGTCTCTTCGTTCAGCGGTTCGAGATAGATCTTATCCGCCATCGCGTTGTCGGTCATAATGGTGGCGGGGTTGGAGTTGACCAACACCACTTCCAGACCTTCTTCGCGCAAAGCACGGCAAGCCTGCGAGCCGGCATAGTCAAACTCCGCCGCCTGACCGATGACGATGGGACCGGAACCGATCACCAATACTTTATGGATCGTAGGATTCAACGGCATAACACAAATCCTCCTTACTTCAGCAGATCGAGAAACTGTTCGTACACAAACGAGGTGGTCAGTTTGCTACCGAAGGCATCCGGTAAAAACTGCACCGAGCGGATCTTCCCGCCGGGGTAGTCGATTCCCTCGCAGGTGCCGTCGTTGGCGTTGACAAAACTGATCTTACAACCGGCCGGCAACGTATCCCCCACCACGGTATAACCGTGGTTTTGCGCGGTAATGTAGGCGTGGCCGGTCTCGGTGTATACCGCCGGTTGGTTGCTTCCGCGGTGGCCGTACGGCAGTTTGGCCGTCTCGGCGCCGTAAGCAAGCGCCAACAGTTGGTGACCGAGGCAGATGCCGAGCATCGGAATCTGTTTATCCAGCAGTTTTTGAATCTCGGCAATGATGGCGGTATTCTCCGCCGGATCGCCCGGACCGTCCGACAGCAGGATACCGTCCGGTTTCAGAGCGAGGATCTCCTCGGCTGTGGTATCCGCCGGCACCACCGTCACGTTGTAACCGTACTGCAACAGGTTGCGGGCGATCTGCGCACGGGCGCCGAAGTTCCACAGCACCACCGTCTTATCCGCATTCGGTGCGGTCAGGTGGGTCTGCGTCTTCGGAGAGACCGCCGACACCGCGCCGGTGATCCGATAATCGCGAAGCGCCTGCAAGCGGGCGTCGGTCACGGTGGGATCATCGGTGATCATCGCGTTCATCGAACCGTTATCCCGCAGTTTGCGGGTAAGGGCGCGGGTATCGATACCGCTGATACCCACCACGTTTTTTTCCTTTAAAAAAGTGTCAAGAACACCCTCACAACGGAAGTTGGACGGTTCCTGACACCATTCACGAACAATATACCCATGTAAAGCAGGGACTTCGCTCTCCGTATCCGAGAGCATAACGCCGTAATTGCCGATCGCCGGAAACGTCTGCACAACGATCTGTCCGAAATAGGACGGATCGGTCAGCGTCTCCATATAACCGACCATAGACGTGTTAAACACCAGTTCACCCACCACGTCGCCGGTGGCGCCGAAACCGACACCCTGCATAACCGTGCCGTCTTCCAGAAGGAGATACCGCTTGTTTTCCATCTTCTTTAGCCTTCCTTTCCCGTAACCGACAAAAAGCATTTTGCCGGCTGCACATTTCAATATAGTATAGCACGGGAAGCCCCCCAATTTCAAGGTTTTTTTCGTATTTTTATCTTTTTCTTTTTTATTGACAAGAATGCAAAATCGGTATATAATTTATTATGTATTTTCACAAATCGGCAACCGTTGCCGGTTGGTGGAGATTTCCCCTGTAGTAAAGGAGAGTGTCCATTATGTCCGAAGTGCATATTCCGGAACTGTTCGGCTGTCTGGTGTTCAACGATAAAGTGATGCGTGAACGCCTGCCGCAGGATGCCTATGCGGCGCTGAAAAACACGATGCAACTGGGCAAAAAACTGGCTCCCGATCTGGCCGATATCGTCGCTGAAGCGATGAAGGATTGGGCGATCGAGAACGGCTGTACGCATTACTCGCATTGGTTTCAGCCGATGACCGGCGTCACCGCCGAAAAGCACGACAGTTTTATAGAGCCGGACGGCAAAGATTCCGTACTGATGGAATTCTCCGGCAAAGCGTTGGTCAAAGGTGAGCCGGATGCGTCCTCTTTCCCCTCCGGCGGCCTGCGCGCTACCTTTGAAGCACGCGGTTACACCGCGTGGGATCCCACCTCGTATGCGTTTATCAAGAACGAGACGCTGTGCATCCCTACCGCCTTTTACTCTTACGGTGGCGAAGCACTCGACCAGAAAACGCCGCTGTTGCGGTCGATGGAAGCCATCAACCGGCAGGCGCTACGCGTGTTGCGGTTGTTTGGCGACAATGAGACCCGTTTCGTCCACACCAACGTCGGGCCGGAGCAGGAGTATTTCCTCATTGACAAAAATCTGTACAACCGCCGCGAAGACCTCATCCTCACCGGCCGGACGCTGTTCGGTGCCAAACCGCCGCGCGGGCAGGAGATGGATGACCATTACTTCGGCAGTATCCGCCCCCGCGTCATCGCGTTTATGAAGGAACTGGACGAAGAACTGTGGAAACACGGCATCTACGCCAAGACCCGTCACAACGAAGCCGCCCCCGCACAGCATGAAATGGCGCCGGTCTTTACCTCCACCAACCTCGCCACCGACGGCAACCAGTTGACGATGGAACTGATGAAAAAGGTGGCGGAAAAACACGGACTCGCTTGCTTGTTGCACGAAAAGCCGTTTGAAGGCGTCAACGGTTCGGGTAAGCACAACAACTGGTCGCTTTCCACCGACAGCGGCGTCAACCTGCTCAATCCCGGTTCTTCTCCGCGTGAGAACGCGCAGTTTTTGCTGTTCCTCGTCGCCGTCATCAAGGCGGTGGATGAGCATCAGGATCTGCTCCGTATTTCGGTGGCCAGCGCCGGCAACGATCACCGTCTGGGAGCGGCCGAAGCACCGCCGGCGGTGGTATCCATCTTCCTCGGCAACGAGTTGACCGAGATCCTCGAATCGCTGGAAAGCGACACGCCGTACGAGAGCAAGGAAGCCATTCAGATGAAGGTGGGCGTCCACGTTCTCCCCCGCTTCCCCAAGGATAACAGCGACCGCAACCGGACCAGCCCACTGGCCTTTACCGGCAACAAGTTCGAACTGCGTATGCTCGGCTCGGCGGCGTCGATCTCTGCTCCCAACACGATGCTCAACACCGGCGTGGCCGACGTGCTGATGCAGTTTGCGGATGAGTTGGAGGGTGCTGAAGACCTCAATGCGGCGTTACACGCGCTCATCAAGCGGGAATTCCACGCCCACAAACGCATCATCTTCAACGGAAACGGCTACGACGATGCGTGGATGGAGGAAGCCGCCCGCCGTGGGTTGCTCAATCTCAAACACACGCCGGACGCGTTGCCGCTATTTACCCATCCGAAGAATCTGGAACTGTTTGCACGGCACAAAGTATTTACTTCGGCCGAGATGTTCTCCCGTTGCGAGATCATGCAAGAGAATTACTGCAAAGTGTTGCTGATCGAAGCGCGCACGATGCTGGATATGGCACAGAAGGAAATTCTGCCGGCCGCTTCGGCCTACGTCGGGCAATTGAGTGCGACGGCGGTTGCCGCCAAGGCGATCTCCCCCGCCGCCGGCGTTGCCGAGACGGCGATGGTGGAAAAACTGTCAGCGCTGACCGCCAGTCTCTACGCACATATCGAGGAATTGAAAGCGGTGCTGGCGCAGGTCGATGAGGCGAGCGGTGCCGAAGCGAAATCCCGTTATTTCTGCGACGTGGTCATTCCGGTAATGAACGCGCTTCGCGCGGATGCGGATGAACTGGAGGCGTCTACCGCCAAAAGTTACTGGCCGTATCCGACCTACAGCGATATGCTGTTTTACGTGTAAAGCAAAAGGACAGAGAGCGAATCGCTTTCTGTCCTTTTGCGTAAACAGAAAAACGGCTGTTTGCCCTTGCGGGCAAACAGCCGTTTTCTTTATGCGTGACAGACTCTCACATCAGTCAAGCGTTTTTAGTTGGTAATGGACAACGCACGGAAGGTACCATATCGAATATAATGGTACACCGAAAGGGTCGCCGTAACGGAAGTGCCGTTAAGAGCGCGACGGGTCCATATACCGCTTGTATTGCCAAGATAAATAGTGGAGGCAGAAGTCACACCACTCTGATCGCGCAGACGTCCGGTATAGATCATACTGGAGGAGCGACGATAGATCAGATCGGTCTCACCGCCGATGATAACGTTATAACCGGCAATGCTGACGGTCGGGTTGGAGATGGTGTTCAGGTTGATCGTCGCCGCCGTGACGCTGGCTGTGCCGGAAACCGTATAATACTGTGCCGCCACATTGGTGATCTCCCCATTCTCGTTGAGGGTCAGGGTGACGTAATCGCCCACCTGCAGGCTATTCAGCGCCACCGAGGTGGTAGTACCGGCAGCAAACACATCACGGGTGACGGTGCAACCGCCGTTGTTGATGTCATAGCCGGCAAAGCCGAAGGTGTAGAAGTGCGAGGGTCCGAATTCGGCATCCTCGTTATACACCGACAGGTAGGTGTCGCCATACGTACGAACCATACCGGTGACCGTACGGGCACGCTTGAGCGGATGATAGTAGTCGACTCGGAAGGTGACGTTTCCGTTCGAAGCGGTATGGTCGCCGCCGGCGTTCTTGGTGATGGTGAACACGTTATCCACACCGGTCATCGAATAGTTGCCCTCGGCGCCGTCGATGGTCAGATCAAAGGCGGTGGCCGCCGAATCAAGGAACTCGAACTTGACGGTGGTATCGGTGACCTCCAGCAGGCGGATGGCCGCGTTGCCGTCGGTGTTGCTGACGTACAGCGGGTATTCGCCAAGTTGACCGTAGCCGCTGACCATAAAGTCGGGGGTCGCAGAGGTCTTGGCGAGACCGGCAGACAGCACCTTGATCGCCTCGCCGTAGCGGGCTTCGTTGTACAGCGCCATCGCACGGGCATAGGTCTGGTCATCCGTATTGGTGTAACGGGCGAACAGACGCTCCGCATCCGCGCGGGCCGCGATCATCTGATAGCGGGCACGCAACTGGCGGTTGGTGTAATCGCCGCGGTAGGACGAGGTGTTGTCGGCCGTACCGGCGTAATTGACGATCTGGCTATGATCGTATTCCGCACAGGTGTAGCCGTCTTGAACGTTCACGTTGAAGAAGTTGTAGATGGCCATACCGTCCAGACCGTGAGCGTAATACTGCGGCAGGATCGCCATATTGTCGTTCATACCGACCGCTTCGCAGTTGATGTTGGCGTGCGAACCGTAGGCGATGATGTAATCCAGTGCGCGCAGGTCGCCGTCGCCGGACTTACCGTCGTTGGTCGCATCCAGCAAGCGGTTGAACTCGCCGCCGAAGTGGATGGTATCGAGAATGTGATTCTCCCAAGCACGGCGGTCGGTGTACCAGTTACTGCCGTTGCCGTACGAATACATACTCGCCTGCAACATCGAATGGGTGTAGGAATTCTCGGTGAGCAGTTCGGTCGGGTAGGACACGGTGCCGTTCTGGATGGTGATGTAGTTGGTGCCGGCACCTTCCAGATAGGCGTTGCCGAGTTCCGCCATATAGGTGTGCAGGTTTTCATACAGCCAGTTCCACTCGGCCTCCGACAGACCGTCGGCCGGATTCAAGGTAACGCCGTCAGCCGCCGCATCCGCTACGGTCGCCGGATTGAAGTCGCCGTATTCGCCGGTATCCGTACCCGTCTCCCAGTTGAGCGGCCAATAGTACGGCTCGTTTTCGGTGTAGAGGTGGATCGCCGGCATATCGACGTTTTCGATTGCCAGTTCCGCCGAGCGACGCTGAATGTAAGCGATGGTCTCCTTGATGCGCGCAATGCGGTTGGCATTGTACGCATCGTTGTTCATCGTATACCAAGTGGTGTTGCTGTAATCGTTGGGGGTGGTCAGCGCATACGAGCCGTCGTAGGTCACCTGCGAATACTGCAGGTCAGCCCACGAACCGCCGTTACCGTCCAAACCGTCACGCGGAGAACCGCCCCACCACGAGTTCAGACCGAGATACAGCGGGGTATCCAGTTGTTGGGCGATCTCAAACAGACGGTCGATCTGGCCTCTGGTGCCTTCATCGCCCCACTGCATATACTGGATCTCCCAGCACAGCGCGATATCGTAGATACCGTCGCGGCGGTAGGCCTCGACGTAGGACGAAATGGAACTGATATCCGCTCCGGTCGGGACGTCGGTGACCATCATGGCCACCTTCATCGGGGTCAGCACGTTTTGCGCCTGCGACAGCAGGTCAACGTCCGGCAACGCCCAAACGCGGCGGAAGCGGACACCCTGCGCGGAAGTGTTGACAATGCGGACGGTGATCGTATCACCGGTCAACGCCGAAGCCAGCACGTCGAAGAAGCAGTGGTTCGGGCCGGTGGAGTTCGGGTCGTAGGAACGGGTATAGATCAGCGCGTTATTGACGTAAACACGATAGGAGAAGGACGAATCGGTACGCATATGGATCTCTTCGAGGTCCAACAGCACCTTGCCGCCGGTGGGGACGTTCATCGTGAATTCCATCGACGCATTCTGGCCGTCCAAAACGATAAAGCCGTAGGTTTCGTCAGCGTAGTCGCCGGCACCGTCACCGGAGATGGTGGAGGTGTAGACACTGCCACTGGTAGAAGCCGGCGAAGAGGTGGTTTCGTTCAACACCGGATTGCCGAAGTTGAGCATATATTTCGGCTCGGATTCTTCCTTGTTGTTCATATTGCGGAGCAACCAAACGAGGTCGGCCACGTCAACGGAGGTATCGCTGTTGACGTCCTGCTTGACCACGCTTACGCCCTTCGCGCCGAGCAGGACGTTACGCATCCAATCGCTATCCAACTGGGACAGGAAGTCGTCCTTGTTGAGGTCACCCTTGAGCAGGGTGGACTGGGCGGTCAACGCCACCTTGGAAAGCGCGGCTTCCTCGTAGGTGCCGTAATGCTGCATCGTGATCTTAACGTATGCCGCCGACGCACCGCTGACACTTTCCAGCGGCAGATTCAGAGACTGGACCGACGAGGCAGACGCACTGCCGGTGGTCGACCAGACCTCGGTATAGGTGTTGTTATCCAGCGAGACGTACACCTTGATGGTGCCGGCGGTAGCGGCCTGCTTATACGCCCAGTAATCCATCGACAGAGCCACGTCGCTGAGTCCTGCGTTGGTCGCCGCGGCGAGTTTGAGGGTCACGTAACCCTCGCCCATGTTACCGCCCGGCGTGGCAACGATGCCGTTGTTACCGCCGAGGTAGACATTGGAGGCATCAAACGCACCCTCGGAGAGGATGGTGCTGACAGCCGAAGAGGCGGTCTCATCGCGGTTCATTGCCGAGAAATCAAGTTCCGACTGGAAACTACCGGCCGTGTAACGCTTGGCCGCACCGGCCACGGTGGATTTCTCCACAGCCGCGCAGGAGGGCGCGCCCCAATGCTCCATCGTCACCTTGATATCAACGACCTGATAGTTGGTCGCACCGGTCAGCGGAATTTCGACCGTCTTGTACTTGCCGTCGTAGGCATCGTTGCTGGTCGCCTCGGTCAAGGTGGTAAGCAACACGTACGGATCGCCGTCAAAAGAGGCCTCTACCTTAATATAGCCCTGCGGGGTGGACGCCGCCAAACGGTAATCCAGCGTAAACACCGGATCGGTCTCGAACACGAAACCGTCACCGGCATCGTAACGGTGGATGTAGTAACCGGCACCGCCATTTCCCTGCGAAGCGGCAATCATACGGTAGTTAGACCAAGTAATGAGGTTATCCACCGCGTAAGCACCCTGCTCCATCATCAACTGAGCCGCTGTGGCGCGATCTTCCGTTGCGGTGGTGATCTGGGTGAAATCGATGGTGTGGCTAAACGGGAAGGCCACCTTCTCCTCCACGTCGGCACTCAGCGTCGAAGACAGCACGTACGCACCGGAGGGACCAGCATAACGCGTGATGATGATCTTCACGTAGATCTCGGAATAGCCGGCATAACCGGTCAGCGGGATCTCGGTGGTGGTCTTGGCGGTGGCCGCGGTCAACTGCGCGACCTGCAGGTAGGCCTTGCCCCCATCCACCGAGACCTGCACGGTGATCATACCGTTTTCCATACCGTATTGCAGTTCCAAGATCGGATCGGCGGCAAAGACCTTATCCTCGTTGCCGGTGGCCAGTTTCTGCACGTAGTAGCAATTCAGGCCGGTATAACCGCCCTTGGCGGTAGCGGAAACGTTGCCGTTGACCGAGTCGGTGGTCAGACCGGCGGCAGTATGGATATTGGCGTGATCGGCCATCAGTTTGGTCGAGTTGTCCACGTCGTTAGCACCGTAAGACGGGCCGGTGGTGAAGTCGACCGTGTTCTCCAGATCGGGCGCGATGATCAGACCGCTACCGTAGACGTGCGAACGAGCGACCGCCGCTACGTGGTAGCCGCCGTAGTTGAGCATACGGACGCGGATATACACCGTCGAAGCCGAGTTGTAGGCGGACAGCGAGAAACTCACGCTCTGCAACCGATCGGTCTTCGCCGTGGGGGTGTAGATGGTGGTCCAGTTGGCATTGTCGGTGGAGATATCCACGTACATCGTGGATACGTTGCCCTCCGCAACCGTACCGTCGAACCAGTATTCCAGATAATAAGTCAGATTGGGATAGAGTTTGCCGTTTAAGTCAAACTTCTGCACGAAACTGCCTTCACCCGAATAGCCGCTCGGACTGGCGCAGGTGCCGTAGTAACCGCCGAGGCGGAGGTTGTTGACCGAAACCGCATCGGTATCCGCCAGAATGGTGGCAGAGTCGGTGGACGCGTTATCCGCACCGGACATCTTGTTGAAATCCAGCAACGAAGCATCCACGTCGGTATTGTGGACGGCCGTACCCTTCAGCGAAACGGTTTCCAGCGAGCCGGTCATGGGACCGCCGACGCGGTAGGGCATCACCTTGAGGTACAGTTCGGAAAGACCCAGAGCCGCCATGTCGATGTTATTATTGCTGTACACCGCCACCGCACTCTGCGACGTGTCCGCACTCAACTTGGTAAGAGACGCCCAGTTGCTACCGTCGACACTGTACTGGATATCGATATAACCGTTGGTATCGTTGAGCCAATAAGCCACGTTGACGTCCACGCGGTCGATGATCATACCTTCCGGCGCCGCAATGCGCAGGGTGATCTGCGCCTGATTGTTGCCGCCGTAGCCCATCGCCACCGTTCGGTTGTGAACAGGGCCGTTGTGCAACTGCAGTTTGTACACGTCTTGTGCGCCGGCGTCCTTGATGGTCGCATCATCAAAGGTATCGCCCGAGTAGTTGGTCGCGGTCAAGGTGGTGAAGTCCACCATCGATTCCAGCGTGGTGAAATCGACCGGACGGGTGGCGACCGAAACGCCCATCGCATAGATGGAAGCCGCCCACGGACCGCCGTTACGGTTGACCTTGGCGCGGATATACACGGTGGTCACGCGGGCCGCTTCACCCGTGTTACCTACCGGATATTCGCTGATGCCGAGATTGGCCAGCGAGAAATTGCGCTTGACGTAGCCGGCGCCGTCCTGCGAGGAAGCAGAGCCGATCGCCGTATAGTTGACACCGTCCACCGAGAACTCGAAGATGATCGAGCTGGAGGAGGAATCGTTGCAGATGTAGTCGACCTGCACGTCGGTGATGGACGAGATGACCTCACCGGCCGGTGCGCTGACCGCAATGGTCACGTAACCCCACTGGGCACCAGGGCTGGTCAGCACGGTACCCCAGTCGTGGCTTTGCAGTTCGACGTTAAAGGAATCGTAAATGCCGGTAACCGCATCGACCGTTTCATCCGCCTGCACGTTCGCGCCGGACGCGGTGAGACCGGAAAAATCGACCGAAGTGGTGACCGAGCCGCCTTCGTTAGCGGTGGGGATGGTGACCTCATTGGCGGCGGCGGTCGGCAACGACACGACCGAAACCAGCGAGATCAGCATTGCCAGCGTCAGTATCAGCGAAAGCGCGATCTTTATATGCTTTTTCATATCATTCACTCCTTCACTTGGCATCGTCCGAGGTGCCGTTAGCATCCTCTTCCATGTAGTCGTCCCAATTGTCATCGTATTCCGCTTCTTCCGAAACGGTATAGATGGCGGCTGTGAGCCGGAACAGTTCCAACTCGGGCGTATTGTACTTTCTCATTGACGATGCCTCCTTACTTTTGCAGGTAGGCGATGTTATCGCAACAGAAATCGATCAGCGTCTGCACCTCGGACTCGGTCAGCGTTTCCGCCGTCAGAATGGTACCGAGGCCGTGGTTATTCAGCGCACCGTTCGCCGCCGCGATCTCGTTGTTGGCGATGGTCTGCGCCACCTTAACGACCGAGCGGACAGCCTCGCCGGCAACGATATTACTGCCTTCGTTATGGCTGTAGTAAACGGTGGTGCCATCGCTGAAAGTCAGATAGGAGCGCGCCGAGATCTGCACGTTGGCACGGTTGCCGGAGACACCGTTGGTCAGCGTACCGAACAGCGATTCACCCGAGGCAATGCGGGACAGTTTTTCCGCATCGGTCGTATACGCGATCGCCGGCTTGGCACCACGGCGGCCGACCGTCTCTTTGGTGAGGTCCTGATCCTCATACAGCAAGACGGTAGGCAGCATCACGATGCCGGCCTCTTTGAGCGTCAGCGTATCATGGAAAGCGGAGTCGACGGTTGCCTGATAGCGGATACCCGCACCATCGGTGCGAATGGTTGCCCCCAGTACGTCGATCGGGTCGTCGGTACCGACGGTGATGATCCGCACGATACCGGCATCCTCCGGCTGCGAATAGCCGGCGCCCAGTTCGAGGCAACCCTCACCCATCCAATCGGAGACCTTCATCTCCTCGACCGCGACCGCCGCGGCTGAACCGGTAGCGGCTTCCACACGGAAATTGAGCGTCAGCCACGCATCCGCGGCAGGGTTGCCGCCGGTCACGTTGGAGACGGTGACAAAACGAACGGCATCCTCCGTCTGACGGACGGTGACGTCCTCCACGTTGCCGATCAGGACCACGTCCTCACGCAACGTCACGCCAACGTAGGTCAGCATGGACGAATCGTAGGTGACCGTGCCCTCCACGCCACCAACGACCTCATTGCCGTTGTTGACATACAGCGACACGGCGATGATCTCGCCGGGTTGCGCCTGCGCGGGTGCATCCACGTACACCTGCGGTGCTACAGCGGCCGAAGCCGGCAGCATCGACACACCGACAAGCAACGCCAGTGTCAGCAAAACGGCTATCAACTTCTTCATAATTACCACCCTTCTCTTTCTTACAAATTGCCATACAGGGAACACGTTTCCATTCCACCGTATAATACATTATAATTTTACCATTATAAGCATTCTCTTGACCATTGCATTTTGTTGTATGATGTTCCGCATTTGTAGCCTGTTTTTTTAAAATGATGCATCGATATCCGAATTTGTTGTTTTTTGAATTTTGCCGTAAAGTATAAAAAAACAGACGGGTTATATAAAAAAACGGCTGGTTTTTCCGCGTTTTGCAGAAAAGCCAGCCGTTGGATGCAACAAATTGCAAACATTGAGAAATGTTGTATTTTATACGGAAACGGTCACGCGGTCTCCATCGGTCTTACCGGTAGCGACCGTCTTACCGTCGACGGTGACCGTCCAGCCTTCCGACTCAACGCAGATATCCCAGCAATGACCCGCCATATACAGATAAGACAAGCGGATATGCGGCAGGCCGGCGGGCAGTTGCGGCACAAAGGAAAAGGCGTTTAAACCGACCGGACGGATGCCGAGCAGACCCTCGGTAATGACACGGACAAGCAGGGCGCTTTCACCGGAGAGATGGCGTTTTCCGCCTTCCGGATACGCCTCCACCGCATACGGGACGCGGTCGCACAGCAGGCGTTTACGGCAATAGCGCAACAGCGGTTGTATCACGCGGTCACCCTGCCCGTTCATAAACGCACATTTGAAGCCGTACAGCGTCGAACGATCCCAGATGGTGTCGTTGCGGTTTTCCTCCGACAACTCACAAGTGAGCATCCCCTCTTCGGTCCACAAATACGGTGACAGCATCGCATTCATCGTCCCTTGAAGGCGGGTGGTGATACCGACGCAAAGCGGCAGACAGATCCACGCACGCAACGTCTCGATCCCCCGCGAATAACGGTAGGTGTCAAACCCGTGCAGGTTTGCGCCGAAATAGGTCTCGATCGCCTGTTCCAGCGCGGCGGCGCGTTGGCGATAAAGGGCGGCTGTGGCGGGATCCTCCAACGACTCCGCCAGTTTGGCGGCGGTCAGCAGACCGCCGTAGCACAGCGCCGAAGTGGACAGATTGGCGATGCGGTCGGTGGGGAAACGCCCTTCCAATTCATCGGTATCCGAGCCGATGACCCCCTCCGGCAAGCGGCGGCGGTCGCAGTATTCGGCGCACCACCGGATAGCGGGATAGAGTTCTTCCGCTACCGCGCGATCCCCCAGATATAGGCAGAACAGCGAAGCACCGTAGAGATACATAGCCGCATCGCCGCGGTCACCGGCGCCGTTCCAGATATCCAAGCCTTCCGCAATGATGGAGCAAGGCAACGGATGATAGTCATCCGACATAAACGGAATATACGCGCGGTAAGCGTTTAAAGACGCTTCAATAGCAACGGGATCGCCGGTCATGGCAAAATGCGGGCCGGCGTATTCGATCTGGTCGTTACACCAGATGGCGGCGTAGTAAGCGCGGCCGCCGGGGCTGTGAAATTTGCCGGACAGCGTTTCAAAGATGCTCTCCCCTGCCCGTAGTTTGGCAAAGCGGATCATCACGTCCAGTTCGGGGATGCCGGTATCCAGCACCAGCGAGCGATCGCACAAAGCGGCGATCCGCCGCAGGCGAGATTCCCGCTCCGTTTCGGCATCCGGCAATGGTGCCGGCGAATTGGCGGGATCGGCGGACAGCGCGACCGTATAGGTCAGGCTCTCCCCCGCCTGCAACGTAAACGACGGCGGAGCGGTATGACGCAACTTGGCTACGTACACGCCTTTGGTGCCGAAGCGGCGATCGACCACCGTTTCGGCTGGCAACGATACCGACAGTGTCACCGTTTGTGAGGCGGTGACGGTCACCTGCTCCAGTGCACAACGGGCCGCCGAAGCGGGAAACAAACAACGGGTCACCTGCACACCGGCATTCGTCCGACTGCAGACGGTCAGCAGACCGTCTAACGTAAAGGTCTGCGGATATTCGGTCACCGGCGAGCCGTCACAAAGCAACCGCGGTGCGGACTCTTGCGGCAAGGTGACCGAATAGGTGGCGTGGGTGTCGTTTGGGATGGTACGAAGGGTAGGAAAGTAGGCGTGGCGTTGCAAGCGCAAAGCGCCAGCTTCGTCCACGCCATAATCGACGATCACGTCGACGTACAGACCGCTCATTTCGATATCGTCGCTGTGGGCCCCTTCCGGCCGCCACACCAGCGAATTTCCCGACACACGCCAAAGTTGTTTTGAAAGCATAGGCTCTCTCCCTTCGGTCATTGGACCGTTGCCAGACCGTCTCTGTCACAATAGAAATAACTGTTAAAATTCGATCTGTTTAAGCGGGTGCCGTCGGCATACACGTTTTTCAGCAGGATCTGCAGGCTGTTGCCGGCACCGTTATTGAGGCGCAGTTGCGAATTCATCCCGCTCTTGTAGCGGATATTCTCAAAGGTGATGCCGGTGATCCGGCTGTTTTGCAGATCGGCGGAATAGTTGCCGCAGTTGATCGCACGGCCGCGATCGTAATAGATCTGAATATTGCGGAAGGTGATATCGCTTACCTTGCCGTTGCCGGTCTCACGCAGGACCACCAGCGAACCGATGCGGTTGTTATCCCACACCGCGTCACGGAAGATGACCCAACTGTCCTCAAAGGTAACACGGCTGATATCCTTCTCCATTTCACCGATAATGCCGTAACAGCGGGCTTTACTGCCCCACGCCTGACAGCGGCTGAAGGTGATATCGCGGCTGACCGCACCTTCGACACCACCGAGAGTTTTGACCTCAAACATATCGTCACCGGTGCGGGCAAAGCAATCGCTTACCTGCACGTCGGTCGAATTGCAGATGGCAAAGGCATCGCTGTTGGTGCGGTAACCGAACACCGCACTTTGGGTGACGGTCACGTTACTGCAACGGTAGGTAATAAACGCCCATTCACAGGGGTTGACCAAAATGACACCGTCCATACGAACGCGGTCACACATCGTAAACACCACGCCGCGGCGTTCGTGCCAATCCAATTGGGTCATATCCACCGTACCGCGACCGGCGATGGTCAGATCGGAACAGCCAAAACCGTTAATAACAGGGAATCGGTTTAGACCGATACCGTTACTCTCCTTGGCAAAAGGCTCTGCGGCGTTCGCCGCCGTCTCGTCGTTTAGAATATCTATCGTGTGACGGGGCAACAAAATGGCGCCTGCCTTTAAATACAGCACCATACGGCTGTTTGGCAGGGTAACGTGATCGATATCATGCAGACCCGGCTCGTAAACGATGACGTTTTCCTTGCCGTAGGCGGCACGGTAAGCGGCGATGGCCGCCGCCTCGTCCTCGTATTCGCGGACAAACACCGTGACGGCGTGTTGCTGGTCACCGTTCAGCACCAACGTATACACGCCGTGTTTGCTGACCGACAGACGGATGTTGCGGCCGCTATGCGACGCCGTTGCGTCACTGGCCGAAAACACGTCCACCGAATCGACGTCTACCGACGCATTCAACTGCAATAACACGGCATCGTGATTGCCGAAAGCAATGTCCACCGAGGCGTAGGAATGCAAAACGCCTTGATTACCGGTCGCCACGTACACCGGCGTAGCGTACACCGGCAGGGTCAAGCCGTCCACCGAAGCGGTAAAATAGGGCGAGACCACGATATGCGTACCGGTATAGTGGCGGTTACCGACGTAGTTGCTATCGCCGGCCGCACGGGCACAGAAAGCACCGAGCGACAGAGAACGCTGTTCCAGCGTTTTGACCGCCGCATCGGGATAAGCAAACGGTTTTACGGCATATTTTGCCGGCGGGACGGTCGGTTTGGTGACCGTCCCGGTCGTACCGGTCGTACCGGTCGTCTGCGAAGTCGAAGACGGTTTGGTGGTGCTGGATTGACCGGTACTGCCGGTCGTGCCGGCGTTACCGCCGGCAGAAGAGCCGGTTGTCGTCGTCATATTGGTACTTCCTTTCTCCGAATCGGTCGGCTGTGCGGTGCAAGCGACAAGCAACGACATAGCCAAAGCGATGACTGCTATGCGAAAAAGTCGATAACGCATAGTATGCCTCCTTAGCCAACAATACCGCTACGCTCGATGCTCTGGATAAAGTAGCGCTGAGCGACAGCGTAAACACCAAGTAAGGGCGCCATAATGAGGATCATAGCCGAATTGCGCAACAGCGACAGCACCTTCGGGTCGTCCAACACATATTGAGACAGCATATTGCTGACCGAAAGGTCTCCCTTCCAACCGGTAATAGCGGAATCGAACAGTTCGTATGCCTGCGGCAGGGTACGAACGTTGTTGAGCAACAGCGAGGAATAATAGGTATCGTTATACTGCCACACGAAGGAAAACAGCATAACCGTCACCAGCACGGTGATCGTGCCGGGAAGCATGATCTGCCAGAAGATGCGGAACGAGTTGGCGCCGTCTACCATGGCCGCCTCCTCCGTTTCACGCGGGACACCGCGGAAGGACTGGCGGAACAGGAAGATAAACAGGCCGTTGCGCAGACCGAAGCCGGTCAGCGACAGCAGGAAATACGGAAATTGGGTGGCCGTGAGGTTCAGCGCCTTGCCGCCGTTGACCGCTTTGATGATACCGAAGATGTCAAACTGCGACAGGTGGAGATACAGCGGGGTCATAAACTGCTGCGGCGGAACGATGATGGTGAGCACCACCACCGCAAACAGCAAGCCCTTGCCCTTGAAATCGTAGCGGGCAAACGCATAACCGGCCATCAGGCAGGGAATCATCTGCAACACCGTACCGAGCAACGCATAACCAACGGAATTCATCAGCGATTCGCCGTATTTCATCGTGGTGGCGGCCACCTTGATGTTGTCCAACGTAAAGTGGCGGGGAATCCACAACACGCTGTTATCGAAGACGTCCTTCTGCGCCATAAACGCCTTGGAGAACATCAGGATGACCGGATACAAAATGATGTAGGAAAAGCCGACCAACAGCACGGTGCGCAGAATGACCGTACCCAGACGCATCAGCATTTCTTGCTTGTTTTTGCGGGATCGAATGGGATTCATAGTAAGCGCTCTTCCTTTCATCAAGTATAGTAGAAGGTGCGTTTGGAGATGATGCCGAACACGATAGCGAGTATCACGGCGATCACCACGAAGTAGATCCAGCAGATGGCACTCGACAGACCGAAGTTGAAATTCTTAAAGGACAGTTCGTAGACGTATTCCATCACCAGATTGGTCTTGGACATAAAGGTGTCCACAATGGAATAGACCACGTTGACCAGAATCATCGGCATCACCATCGGGAAGGTGATCTTCCAGAATTTTTCCCAGCCGTTTGCGCCCTCGACGTGGGCGGCCTCGTACAACGTCGGCGGGACCGAGTTGATACCGGCAAGGAAAATGAAGATCTGGATACCCGAGCAGGTGACGATCTCGTACACCTTATCGACCGGACCGGTCAGCAATTCGACCAGTTCCTTGCCAAGCCCCAGATCGGTCAGATATTTGGAGAGGTTCAAACTCTCCAGCATACCGGTGGAGCCGGCACCGGACATCACCGCGTCCAAACTGCTCGACGAGGTACTGCCGAAGTTGTTGAGCAGGCTCGTAAACAGATCGGAAGACAAAATGACCGGCAGGAAAAAGATGAACTTGAAAACGGTAACGCCCTTGAAATTTTCCTTAAGCAACACCGCGACCAAGAAACTGTAGACCAGAATGATCGGGACGTTATACAGCATATCCCCCATCGTAGCGGCAAAATGCTGCAGGAAGTTTTGATCCACGAACAGCGCGGTACGGAAATTTTCAAAGCCGACAAAGGACAGGCTGTAACCGTTATCCACCGTGACGTTAGAGAACGCGAAGGAGATGGACAGGATCATCGGGAAGGCAAACACGGCGATCACGCCAAGCAGCCACGGCGACAGGAAGATATACGCCCACATCGAACGCTTTCGCTGCAGCGTCAGACCCTTTCGCTTCATTGCTTCGCACCTCCTTCGCGGATATAGCCACGGGCGGGGACGGTCTTACCGTCTACCGCCGCGTCGGTCTCGCCGTAGTTGACGTACACGGCGGCACCGTTGTCGTAGCGGGTCACAAACACCTGCGGTGCCAGTTGCTCATGGTCGACCAGTTCGCAACCGACCAAGCCGTCCAGCGCCTGTTGTACTTTGCTGTAGGACTGCAGGATATCCTCACGCCAGCGGTCGTAGCCGGAGGCAAAGTTATCGCTGTACTCCGAATTCTTCAGCACGCTGGAATCTTCGTAAGTGACCTGATAGTTAAGCAGCATACCGTACTCGATCGCCTTCAAGACCGCCGTCTCCGCATTGGAAGTGAGGTTGATCGGCGAGGTGTACAGTTGCTTGGAACCGTGCAACACCATCTGCAAAAACGGCACCGTCTCATCGGCAATGCGGAAATGGCTGGAATCCGCCGCCACACCGGATAGTTTGTCAGCGTAGGCGTAAGTAAACTGTGCACCGTTTTCGATCAGCAGATCGGTATCGGCAGACAGTTTGCCGAGAGCCTCGGTCAGCAGATCCTGCGACTCGGGGCGGGAGATCATCCCTTCGGAATTGAAATCGGAATACAGATACGTACTGCGCAGTGACAGACCGCCGGTGCTGACCGATGCGTATTTCTTAAGGAAGGACGAAACGGACCGATCCAGTTTCTCCGGCGACAGCAGATAGAAATTGGAGGGGGTCAGGCCGATGTCCACCTTCTCCAGCAACAACGCACGGGACAAGGTGGAGAATTTCGCTTCCATCGAATCCAGACGGAACGCCGCATCGGTGGCAGGGAAGAAACCCCACGCCGACTTCGGAATACGCTGGAAATCCACGTCGGGATACAAATTGACGCCCGCTTCCTTGGCGTAGGCGATCAAGTCTTTCCAATCCGACTTACCGCCCAGCACACCGGCCAATTTCAAATTGCCGGCGTAATTGTGATACGCGGCGTCGTTAAACCAACCGATCAACCGCATATCCAGCGCTTGAACGCCGTTATCCAGCAGATCCTCCGCCAACAAGCGATCTTGCTCATAGGTGGTGGCGGCCTCCAGACCTTCATACGAGATGCCCAGCAGGTTCTTATCGCTCTGCACACCGCCGATGGTCTCCATCAGCAACGACACCGGTGCATCCGCCGCCAGATCTTCCAACAAGCCGTCGGCTTCCAACCGTTCACGGTAGGTCGCCGCCATATCGGCATAGTCGCTGTTTTCCGGCAGGAACTGATAATTGACCGAGCAGGTCTCCTCCGCCAGCGACGACTCGAACACAATGACCTTGGAACTGTTGTCGCTACCGGACAGATAGACACTATCCTTGTTGATCATACGGAAGGTGGGATACACGGCATTACGTTCGAAATGCTCGCCCGCCGGATGAAAATGCAACGTCGCCTTGGAGGCTCCGCCTTCGATCACAGCGAGATAGGCCGCCGATCCGTCCTTCACACCGAACAGCGGAAGGCTGACCGACTCATATTGATACTGACCGCTGGTCAACGTATCACTGGCGACCGACCAATCCAAGCCATAGATCGGCAAGGTATATTCACTGCGGGAGGTATAGTCGGTGCGGTAGCGCATCAACGCGCCACTGCCGTCAGGAATAAGCGCGTAACCTTCCGCGCTCTGTTCCAACTTGCCGAAATGCGGTAGCAGTTCCACCTCATACAGCGGGAAATCGGCGTTGAATTCGATGTACTCATGCGGGATGGACACCGACAGACCGTTTTCGGTCAGCGTGTACGCCAGCACGACCGTAAACCACGGTTTGGAACTGATGTCGGTGGTGATACCGCCATCCGCGTTATCCGCCGCCAAGTCTTCCTCCGTATAGCCGATCTCATCCATAAAGATCAAGATCTGTTCGAAGTTGTTACGACCCTTGGCACGAATACGCCATGCATCGTCTTCCTTGTAGTACTTATAGTAACTCTCCATCGTTTCGGCGTCTTCCGAAGACAGTTTTTCCAAAAACAGTTCGGTAAAACGCTCGTTGGTCATATACTGCGGAACGGCGTCTACCGTTCTTCCGTATTCACCGAGGCGATACTGCACGTACAGCGTATCATCCTGCAAAAAGGCCTGTGCCTGTTGCTTGTCAACGCTGTCGTACTGGCTTTCCATATAGGAGAACGCCGCATTGGAAGTGTAGTAGGATGCCTTGAACTGACCGACGGTCTCCGCCCCATCGTGGGCGCGGCCGTTGGTCGTCCATACCGCACCGGTAGCATCGGTCACCGAAACGGTCATATTCTCGCCAAGGTACAAAGACATCCCGTTTTTCTGCAAAAGCGGGGTCTCAGCGGAGGCCTTGACTTCGTTGGTCAGCGCCGGTGCGGTGCTGAATTTATCCCGCAGTTCCTCTTTGGCAGAGCCCTTGAACACCACCAGCAGAACGGCGCCAACGATCAGCGCCACGACCACCGCAGGTACGATGAGGCGTTGCCATTTGATTGTTTTCATTGCCTTATCATCCTTTCACACGTGATCAGAGGCGCATTGAGAATTCGCGGTACAAACTATAAACGAAACTGCCCAATTCTTGCAACAGACTGAAGAACAGCAGTACGATAAACACGATGATCGCCGCACCGATCACGGTCAACACCAGCGTGGAGACCATTTTGGAAGCGGAGTATTCGTGAATCTCTTTGATACCGAGATACAGCATCAGCAACATCCACGCATAGCCGAAAGCATCAATGATGGTCAGGTAGACCAGTTCATTGAGCGACAGCAGATGCGACAAGATCGGCGTCACCACAAAGAAAATGATGAGCGGCATCAGCGAATGGCAGGTGACCAAAAAGATCTCCTTAAAGGTTCCCTTGCCGTCCAGCAACGTAGTGACCGCGTAGTTAGCCAGCACAAACAGAAAGACCGGCAAAACCACGATCGCTACTTCCTTAATGATCTCCAGCGGGACGTTGTACTGGTTATTGAACACGAACGCGCGCATCTGGCGATTAAAGATGACCGCCAGAATGGTCAGCAGAATGAGAATAAAACCGTCACGGTAGCGACCGGTCTGCTCACGCTTCATATCCCACACGCCGTCGATCGGGTGGCGCAAAATATTGAGTGCTTGTTTCATTTTACTCCACCCCTCTCATACGGATTTCCGCTTGCGGATAATGCGGACGACCACCCACGCGATCAAGCCCGCCGCCACGACCACAGCGGCAACGGTAGCGTAGGTCTCGAAGTTAGCGTCCATAACGATCTGGTTATATTTGACCATCGCATCGGAATAGGATTCCTTCGCGTTGACCAGTTTGAAGTATTCCATTGCCTTGGGATACTCCATCATACGGTAGAGGCAATAACCCGCCTTGTAGTAGGCGAGGTCGCAGTTGTTGTTGCGCTTGATGATCTCTTCCCACAGTTCCAGACTTTCCTCATATTCCTGCAACAGGTAGGAGTTCATCGCCTCTTCCATAATACGGGCGTACTCGGTGGGTTCAAACACGATCATTTCGGCGTTGGCACGATCCAGCGCGTATACGCGATGTTCGTGATAGGCAATGGCCGAAGGGGATGAGAAAGAACCGACCTGACCGGAGTTGAGCGCTCCGAACACAAACAGTAGGTTGCCTTCTTCATCGTAGGTAAAGACGCGACCGCGTTTGTCATCAAGGACGTAGTAATTACCGAGATTATCCGAAGTGATATCCACAAAACTGGAAGGACCGACGATGCCGGTAACGCCGCCGTACGGATAGGAGACGTCACCCATCACCTTTTCGGAGCCGTCGATCGGGGCACGCACCAGCACGTCACCACCGGACAGATTGATACGGCGAATGGGATCGCCGACGTCCGAAACAGCGGTAACCGCGTAGATAAAGCCCTTGTGATCCAGCGAGAAGTTTTTGTATTCCACCGGCACAAACTGCGTCAGTTTACCGGTCTGCTCCTCGGTCATAATCTCTTTCCAGATGATATCGATGGGGTTGGCGGTAACCGTGTTACTGCCGTAGAAACCGAGAAATTTTCCCTGCTCGGTAAACTGCAAAATACCTTCGTTGACGTTTTTGGAAAGCACGAACAGGCGGTTGGCGGTATCCACCAACACCTTTTGCGGCTGGAACACGAAGGACTCGTTTAGCAGGTCGGAATCCGGCTTGGTAACGATCCGCAAGAGCGAACCGTCGGCGTTTAACGCCACCACGCGCTCATGGCCGAAATCCGCCACGTACAGTTCTCCCCCGTCGGTCACAAAAATGCCGTACGGTTGCGAGAAGGTATCCGGCGTACCGTTGTTATCAAATCCGGTCACCGTGCGGATCAGTTGCAGGTCCGGCGAAAACACGTAGATGGCGTTTTGACCGGCATCGCAAACATACAAGTTGCCGTTCTTATCAAACTGCAGGTCCTCCGGCGAGGTCAGGGTCACGCCCAGTTCCTTGCTCCCGTAGACGGCAGAGGGCAGATAAGCCTGCGGTGCCGCCACGTCCAACGTGCCTTCGTCGGTAGAGGAATAGGTATAGCCACGGTACGGCTCAGAAGCGGTAACCGTCAGCGGGGCGCAGGCGAACAGCAAAAGCGCCATCAGCAAGATCAAACACTTTTTCACAGTCGTCCCCCCCTTATTCCTTAATGCCGGACGAAGCCATCGTATCGATGATCTTCGTCTGGTTGACGAGGAACACCACGGCCGGTACGATCATCATCAGCACGCCGACCGCCTGAGCCGCACCCATACGCACCAGCGCACCGCTGGTGATCTGGCTGAGTGCATACGGCAGCGTTTTGAGAGCCTCGGAATAGACGTAGTTGGTGTTATCCATATTCCATACCTGCTGGAACATCAAAATGGTGACGGTCAGCCAAGCGGGACGCGCCATCGGCATAATGATCTTCCAGTAGATTCCGTAGTTGGAGCAACCGTCGATGGTGGCCGCTTCCAACAAGGTGTCCGGAATGGTGGTCATATAATTTCGCATAATGAACAGACCGAGCGATGCACCCATCGCCGGCACGATGCACGCCCAATACGTATCCAGCCACCCAAGCCACGAAACGGTCAGGTAGTTGGCAACGTCGGTGACCGCCGGCACAAACATCAGCGACAGCATCACCATCTGGTTGAGCGTTTTGATACCCGGAATCTTCATCTTGGCCAGCGGATACGCCGCCATCGACGCCAAAAAGACGTGACCGAGGGTGGCACCGATCGAGATAAAGAGGGTATTAAAAGCGTAGCGGAAGAAGGACACGCGAGTGTTCTGCATCAGCGAAAACAGCATCCGGAAGTTATCCAGCGTCGGATTTTCCGCAAAGATCTTCGGCGGGTAATAGAACAACTCGTGGATCGGTTTTAAGGACATATTGACCGCCATCAACAGCGGGAAAAAGCTGAATGCCGCCATAATGCCGATCAAGACCAGCATCATCACGTCGCCGTATGCCTTTCGGTTTCGGCGAGAGCCGGTGCCGATGAGGTCGACACGGCGGTGGACCCGTTGCTTTTTCTCTTTACGCGGAAGGCGGAAGCGAGCAGCCAATTGTTTTACAGACATCTTACTTCCCCACCTTTCGCAAGCCGCGCACCGAAATGGCGTTGATGGTCACCATCAAAATGAACAGCACCACCGAAATGGCGGACGCATAGCCGCGTTCGACACGGTAGGCGTTGTAGTCCATCAAGTGGGTCATGATCAAGTGACCGGCATAGTTGGTAGACGGGAAACCGGCCAGCGCAATGGAAGCGCCGACGTTAGAGAACATACCGGTGATCTGCAACACCGCCGCCGTGATCAGGTGGGGTGCCATCATCGGCACAGTAATGTAGATGACCTCTTGGAAGCGGTTGCGGACACCGTCGATGGCCGCCGCCTCGTAATACTGCTGATCGACCGAAGCCGTACCGGCGCGCATAACAAGGAAGCCGGAACCCATACTCATCCACAACTGCACGATGATGATCAGCGGCAGGATATAGACATCGGTACTAAACCATTCGATCGGGTTATCAATGATCCCCAAGCGCATCAGAAAACTGTTGGCATAGCCGTACATATCGCTGGAGAAGATGATCGACCAGATGGTATACACCGTACCCGAGATGGTCGGGACATAAAAGATAAAGGTAAGAATACCGCGGATGATAGGGCGGAATTCGTTGATGATCCACGCCGCAAAGAAGGACAGAAAATAGCCGACGGGACCGGTGATCAGCGCAAACACCACGGTGTTACGAAGAGCGATGAGGAACTCCGCATCGTTAACGAACAGATCGCGGTAGTTCTTCCAGCCGACAAACACCGGTGCTTGCAGAATGTTGTATTCGGTAAAACTCAGTGCGATGGTCATCAGCACCGGAATCACCGTGAATGCGAAGAAAATGATCATAAACGGCGCCATCAACACGTAGCCGGAGCGGTTATTCCACGCTAAACGGCACTGATAGCGAAACCGTTCTTTGAAGGTCTTATTGTTCATTCGCTTCCCTCCAGACCGAATTCCTCTCGTTTACTCAAGATCTCTTCATTGATATCCTCCACCGCATCCAGAATGGATTCACGGGGATTCTCGCCCATATTGATGGTCGATTTGATCGCGTTGGAGACGGTACGGCCGACGTAGTAGCCACCCGGCACTTCCGGAATACCGTACACGTACTGCCATTGCTCTTTCAGCGCCGCCGCGGCGGTGCGAGTCCAACCAAGTTGTTCCATCGCCTCTAAGTTGGCGGTGGGCCAACGGGCGGAAGCACCTTGGATCGTCTCCAACTCGCGACCGTACTGCACCTGCGTGTCCGCCTCGGTCCACCATTTAAGGAACTCCCACGACGCATCGGGGTCGTCGGTGTTGGCGAAGATCATCGCCGCCGAACCGGAAGAGGAGGTGTTGCGGCAAATACTGCCGTCCTCCTGCAGGATACCGGGGATGGGCGTCATCTCCCACGCACCGTCAATTTCCGGTGCCGCCAGCACCAGTTGATTGTAGAAGGTATAATCGCTCAGCACGATCGGCATGGTACCGGTGCGGAAGCGGTTGATGGGGCTGTAACTCTTGGTGAAGTTGTATTTGGTGTAATACTCCGACCATTCCACAAAGCAGTTGACCGCCTTAAGGTCATCCAGTACGCACAAGCGGTTATCCTCATCGTAGACCGATGCGCCGTTTTGCAACAGCAGACTGGTATACATCGGATTTAATGCCGTGGAGTCACTACCGGACTGCACGGTGGTCGGCAACGGCAAGCCGATCTCCATACCCTGCTCTTGCAACGTGGGGATGAGCGCATACATATCATCCCACGTTTGAGGCGTAGTGAGATTCAGTTCTCCCAAAATATCGGTGCGGGTGAACATCATCATAAAGACCTGCTGTTCAGGAAGCGCATAGACGCTATCCCCCAGCCGGAACGGGGTGACCGCACTTTCCGCAAAGCGGGACAGCACCTCGTCGCAGTTTTCAAACTGACTGAGATCGTAAAGCGCACCGCGGACGCCGTAGTTAAGCGGCGCAGCCTGACCTTGGAAAATCGCCACGTCGGGGCCGACGTCGCTGGCGACCGCCTGCCACAACACGCCCATATTCACCAGACGGATGTTGAGGCGGATGCCGGTGTTGGCGGTAAATTCCTTATCCACCAGATCGCGCAGGATACTGGCCTGATCACGACCGGAGTTGCCCGCCAGCCACAGCGTGATCTCGCGGTCGGTCTCGACCTCCACCATACTCTCCACCGTATAGTAGTCAACGGTGAAGGAGGCGAAGAAGTTGACGATAGCAAACCAGATCTTCTGGAAGAAATTGCCCTCGGTGCGGGGCAGTTTCGACTCGCCGTCCGAAACGATCACCTTGTCGATGAGCAACGGCACCTCCGATGCGGAGGCCGCCCACGAAGACAGCGCGTTGATACGGTCGCTGAATGTACCCAGTTGTTCCGGAATGACGTCTTTTTTCTTAAGCATCGTCTCCAACAACACCAGCATCTGGTCGATATATGCGGATTGCTCGCCCTTGGTACCGCTGAGTTTTTCCAGCAGTTTGTTGGCGGCTGTCAATTCCGAATGCGCGGTCTCCATAATGGACACCATATCCGGAATGGAATCTTCTAAGTGATAGTCACGCAGTGGGTCGGGGAAACTACCGATGATCGCCGTCATACGGCGATACAAAGCGGTCAGATCTTCCACCGTATTGCTCACCTGCGTCAGTACCGGCGCCAATTCGCCGGTCACGACCTCCAGCCGGATGGTATTATCGCCGGCATTGAGGTGGAACAGATATGCCCCGTCTGCGTTCCCCGGGGTGAACATCTGCCAGGACAGGTCAAACGGAACGCGCAGCGTCTCCGCTTCCTTAAACGGTACCTCGCCATTGACCGTTAGGCGACGGGAGGCGCTGGCACCGGACACAAAGTCCTGTTTGGTACGGAAGGACAGCGTATACAGCCCTTCTTCCGGCACAGTGACCGTCCATTCGATCCACTGGCCACGGTATTTCCAGTTGTTCGAACCGATACAATTGAGCAAAATAAGGGTCGGTTCATACGGGGTAGTGACGCAGGAACTGCGGTCCTCGACCGCATACAGCGTCTGCGCCGATTTGCCGGAGGCATCCTCTGCCTCATATACCGATTGGCCGCTTCCCTTTTTCAGTCCGGCGGCCTGATACTGCTTGACGACCTCGGCATAAGTCGGCAACGTATCACGAACAAAGAAACGAAGCGAACCGATCGCCATCGGCTCGGCAACGCTTTCCAGCGTGAGGGTATGGGTACCCTCGGTCAAATAAAACTTAAGCGGCGAATCCACAAAGCCGTAGCCGCTGTGCGCCGGCGTGGTGTACCACGCAAAGATCTCCGCCTGATCACGGCGGTATTCGTTGCCGGAGGTGGAATAGCGCTTATCGCCCTCATCCTCAAAACGGCGTTGGAACAGCAGGCTACGCGCCTCGCTGTAAGGAATCTCGCCGTCTAAATAGAGTACACGTTCGATGGTATCACCGTAACCGTCCAACGGATAATAGGTGATGTCCAGATCGTACAGACCGCTCTTTTCGACCGTGAAGGTATAGGTGATACTTCCCCATACGTCGGTAGTAGCAGCCGAAACGCCCTCGATCTCGGTAATTTCCGGTTGGAATTCCGCGTATGACGAAAAAGCCGTGCCCGCCACCTCGATCACTGCGTCAGCAGGCGCAGAGGTCTTATCGGTCAGGTACTGCTCATATTCCGCAGAAGGCATCGTCACCGTTGTCGGCGGGACCGGCTGCTCTTCAGCAGACGGCGCAGCCAAGGCGGCAAATGACGCCGTATGTGACAGCAGACACATCGCCAGCAAGGCGGCTGCCGTTATCCAAATTTGTATGCGTTTCAACATATCACCACTCCATTACTGTTGCGGGGGAAAACAGACCGTCCCACCGGAGAACTCCGGTGGGACGGTCTTCTCCTTATTCTTCTTTCTTACTATTATAAGTCGCGTCAATAATCGACTGCAATTCACCGTCGGTGGTACTGATGACCGCCGAAGGCGTGCTGTTACCACGGATCACTTCGCCGAAGATATCGTCAGCGATCAACGAACCGACATTGAGCGAAACGGCCGGCAGGAAGGCCATCTCTGCGCCCATATCCAGCAAGAACTCGACGTCCTCACGATTGATGTACTGCTTATCGAGCAATTCATCTGCGCGATCCTCACGGCTTTCCTCGAAGTAACCCTCTTCATCCGCCGGATCCCAGGTCCGTTTGGCTTCCATCCAGAAGGCCGCACGGTCCGCCGCGGAGAATTCCGAGCGGCTCGGCAGGCACCAGAACGAGAAAGCACCGACGGTATCGTTGAGAACCGTACCGGACGGGCCCATCGGGACGGTAACGACCGAGTAATCGGTAAAGCCGGACTTCTTCAGGCTGTCCGGATTCGGATAGTAAGCAAACAGCAGTTTACCGTCCTTAAACGCATTCAGAGTAGAATCCATCGCTTCCTGACCGTCGACCCAATCGCCGTAGATGGATTTGTCTTCCAGCGCCATTTTCTGGATCAGTTCCAGAATTTCCATACCCTTCTGCTTGGTGGCCGGATAGGTAAAGGCGTTACGATACACACCGTTTTCATCCGGAACCGCAAAGTCGAAGTCATTGGCGGTCTTGAGCAAGGTGGAAAGCATAAAGCAACCAACACCGAACTGCTCCTTGCTCGGATCGGTCGCCGCCGCGCAATACTGACGGAAGGTCTCCCAATTCCACTTACCCTCACGGGCGAGTTTCTGCGGGTTTTCCAATTTCAACTGATTGAGCAGTTTGGTATTGATAAGCAGGTAGTAAGTCGGGGTGTAGTTGGTCCATTTCGGGTTGATACCCCAGTTTTCGCCGTTCAAGACATAGGTCGTCTGGTTCCAGCGATCCGCATCCTCCGCGCCGCTGACGTAGTCGGTCACCGGCAGGATCAGACCCTGATCGATCAGGCTGACGTAGTTCCAGGAGTGGCACATCATAATATCGGCATACACCTCGTTGGAGAGGCTCTTCTGCACGAACTTGCTGAAGTGATTTTCCTGAGAATCGATGATCCATTCGATCTCGCAGTTGTACTCCTCGGCAGCATTTTTCAGCGAGTAGTACCAAGCATCCTCACTGTCGCTGTTACCAAGCGTCGGCTTTTCCGGCTCGTACCACACGGCGACCTTGAGCGTCTTACCGCCGAAGTCCACCTTGGCGTTGTTACCGCCGGAACTGTTTCCGCCGGGCTTATCGTTGCCGGCCGGATCGTCGTTGCCGCCACCGGCGCAAGCGGTCAGGCCAAACACCAGCACCAGCGCCATCAGCAGGGCGATTACGCGTTTCCAATTTTTCATAGCAATCTCCTTTCTTATTCGGCTTCGCCGTCAGTCTCGGTCGGTGCTTCTTCCGTCTCCTCGGCGGGGGCTGCCTTTTTGCGAAGCAGGAACCACCATACACAGAAACCACCGCCGGCTACCACCACGACAGCCGCCGCAATAATGACCCAAATCAACCAACCGTTTTTCGGCTGATCCTCATCCTTCGGTGCATCGACATCCGAATCGGTCTGCTGACCGTCGTTATTGTCGGGCTCATCCGACGGAGTATCGGTCGGCGCATCCTCAACAGGAGGCATCTCATCGTCACCGATCACGCGATCTTCCAGTTCCGGCGTATAGGCATCGTAGTCTGCGCCGGCATTGGCGACCAGCGTCAGCGAACGCAGACCCATTGCCGAGGGATCGTCCTTAGACGACCAGTAGACCTTGACGTAGACCTCGGTCAAGCCGTAGGTCTGGCTGGACAGGTCGATTGCGATCTTCTGGGTGTCAGACTGGTCGTCGGTCGGGGTGATGACCTTGACCTCGTTGTACTTTTCCTTATCGGTCGACAGCGAGATCTTGATGGAAGACGTATCTTTCAGGCTCTCATCGACGTAGCCGAAACGGCCCACCAGCGTCAGCCAGCAATCGTCGAAGGTCTCTCCCTCCATCGCGGTGACCTTCCAGATGCCGTAGGCATCCTCCCCCGCCTCGGTTGCGGTCAACAGCGGGGTCTTATTGTAGCCGAAATACAGGTTGCCGGATTTTTCCGCTTCCACCGCCGCTTTGTCAACAGCGCCGACCGGCAGCGAAGTGAAGCACTGGGAATTGCTGACCGGCATCTTGCTCGGCACACCGGCCGAGTTGTCCACACCGGCTGTGTTACCGGTCAAAGTGACCGAACGCATACCGAAGATATGCGGGCTGTCAAAGACCAACCATTCCAACTTGACGTATGCCTGCGCGTAGCCTTTGACCACGTCGGTGACGTCCACGATGGTCTTTTGGGTATCATCCATATTGTCATTGGAACGAAGTTCTTTGACCAGCGTATAGGTCTTACCGTCGGTAGAGGCATAGACCTTCAGGTAGTTGTCATTTTTCACGCTTTCGCTGATCCACCAAGTACGGCCGACCATCGTCAGCACACAGTCATTGAGCGGTTCCCCTTCCGCCGCCGACAGTTTCCAAGTCGCCGAAGCGATCTCGTAGCCGTTACGCGGGGACAAAAGCGGCACACCGTCAATACCGAAGAACATATTCAACTCTTCCACCGCACCGAGATCTTCGGCGGTGACTTCGCCCGGTTTGAGGGCGTTGAAGGAATGCATATCACTGACCATCGTCAGTTCTTCGGGGGATTTGTCGGTCTTGACCGGCTCATACAACTTGGGATCACGGTTGATCGCCAGCGTGCTGACAGCCACCGCCGCACCCTCATAGGTGGTAAAGTGTTCCATCACGACCTTGACGTAGATCTCTTTCTGACCGGATTTGACCGGCAGGCTGATCGAACGGTCCTGACGAGTGTTGGTGTCATACGGGTCACCGTTGCCTTCCTTCTGCTCGAACACTTTCTCGTACTTCTTGCTATCGGCAGAAGCCCACACCTCAATGTAACCCTGCGGGTCACCGGTAGCGACCCAGTAGGTCAGGCTCAAGGTGGCATTTTTAATGGTCTCGCCGGATGCGGGGACACCCTTTTGGATATACCAGCCCTGACCGTTGAAGCCGCCCGGATTAACGATCGGGCCCCAGTTACCGCGCAGGAACAGATTTTCGACCTCGACCAGACCGGCGGCTTCCAGTTTTTCCTTGACCTTCGCCTTGGAAGCGGCCTTTTCCTCGTCGTTGCGCCCCTCTTCGATCGACTCCATCGCGGAGAAATCGAAGGTCGTCTCGACCAGCGTGCCGGCCTCGCTCTTGGCCGCGCCCACAGCAAAGGTCGGCAACAGCATCAAAAGAAGCAATACAGCCAGCGCCAGACTTCCGGCGCGTTTTGCAAACTGTAGCATAGATTTTCCTCCTTGGGAAGAAACGTCCCGCCGACCCCCTATGGGCTCGGCGGGGCGGTTCATAAAAGGTAATTACTTGTTAAGAGCGGTCTTGCGGGTGGAAACGAACAGCAGGGCCATCGCAGACAGCAGGGCCACAGCGGCGAATGCGATCGGCAGGGCCGACTCGCCGGTGGACGGGCTCTTGTCATCCTCGTCCTGCTTATCATCGTCCGGTTCGCCCGGAATCTCCGCACGGATGGTGGAGGATTCCACACCGGCGCTGTCGTACGAGCCAAAGCGCTCCATGGTCACCTTGACGTACACTTCGGAAGCACCCTCGGCGCCGTCCAGCGTGATGATCTTGCTACCCTTGCAATCCAGCGTGAAGGAAGCACCCAGATCCTCGCTGATGGTGGCAAACTCGTAGTAGGTCTCACCGTCGATCGAAGCCTCGATCTTGATGGTGCTCAGCGGCGAAGAACCGGCCATACGGTAGTTGATGGTGAAGGTCGGGGCGGAAACGAAGGTCTTGCCTTCGCCGGCCGACAGTTTCTGGATGTAATAGGCAGGCGCAAAACCGTCCTTCGGAGCGAGGAACTTGGAGTAGCAATCCTCAACGCAGACACCCTTGGCATCCACCGCACCGGCTGCGATGACCGAAGCGGAAGCGTCACCGAGGTTCTTGCCCAACTTGCTGAAATCGAGCGTTTCGGTGATAAAGGTGGTCGGGATGTCTTCACCCTGATCTTCATCCTCATCGTCGTCGCCGGCAACGTCCGCCGGAACTTTCGCGTCGATCACCGAGGAATCGATACCGGCCGCATCGTGGCCACCGAAGCGTTCCGCAGTCACCTTGACGTAGACGACCGAAGCACCCTCGGCACCTTCCAGCACGATGGTCTTGGTACCCAAGCAATCCAGCGTGTAGGAATCGCCCAGACCCTCGCTGATGGTGGCAAACTCATAGTAAGTCTCACCGTCGATCGAAGCCTCGATCTTGATCTTGCTCAACGGGTCGGTGGTGGACATACGGTAGTTGATGGTAAACACCGGCGCTTCCGCAAACACCTTATCGGTACCGGCAGACAGCGTCTGGATGTAATAAGCAGGGGCATAGCCGCCCTGCGGGGCAGCAAACGGATAATAGCAGTCTTCAATGCACAGACCGTTGGCGGCAATCGCGCCCAAGCCGAGGATGGCATCGGTCGCATCGGAGGCCTTGGTCAGCGTGGTGAAGTCCAGTTCGTTGGTGATGTCGACCGTCTCGACCGGCGTATCCTCGCCGCCCTGCTGGTCGTCATCCTCATCGTCATCATTGCCGCCCGCGTTCGGGTCAGCCATCGTCGCACCGTTGAACACGATCTTCTGGATACCACCGCAGTGCGGAGCACCCCAGTGCTCGACCGTGATCTTGGCATACGCGACCGCCGCGCCTTCGGCACCGGTCAGCGTGATCTGCTTGTTGATCTGGGCGCTGAGCTGATACTGCCCGCCCGCGCCGGTCGAATCCTTGTAGAACTCATAGTAGGTCTCGTTATCCAGCGAGCCTTCCACGGTCAGATAACCCTGCGGGTCGTTGACCGCCAGCCAGTAGGTCAGGTCGACCACCGGTGCGGAGGCAAACACCTTGCCTTCACCGGCTTCCAACTTGACGATGATATAACCGGCACCGGCATACCCGCTCGGATGAGCGAAACCGAAGTAACTGTTTTCCAACTGCAGGTTGTTGACTTCCATCGCACCGGCGTTCTTGATCGCGGTGGCAGAAGCGTCTTTGTCTTCGTTAGCAGACATACCGCTCAGGTCAACGGTCAGAGAAGCGGAGCCGGTGGCTTCGCCGCCCTGCTGATCGTCGTCGTTGCCGCCCGCGTTCGGGTCAGCCTCGGCTTCGCCGGAGACAATGAGCTTCTGGATACCGCCGCAGTACGGGCTGCCCCAATGCTGCATAGTGACCTTCACGTAAGCAACGGACGCGCCTTTGGTGCCGGTCAGCGGAAGTTGCACGTTGTGGCGGGAGGTATCCGAATACTCGGTACCGCTGCCCTGCGCGTCTTTCGCGATCTCGGTGTAGGTCACGTTATCGGTGGAGACTTCCAACTTAATCCAGCCGTGAACGCCGACTTCGGAGTTCACCACATCGGCCAGCCAGTAGGTCAGGTCCGCAACCACGTCGGAAGCGAACACCTTACCCGCACCGGCTTCCAGTTTGGCAACCAGATAACCTTCACCGGCGTAGCCGCCCGGATGAGCCGTACCGGCATAGGTGTTTTCCAACTTCAGGTTGTTCACCTCATAAGCACCGGCATTCTTGATAGCCTCGGCGGCAACGTCTTTTTCGCCGTTGGCTTCCAGATTGCTCAGGTCAACGGTAACGGACACGCTCTCCGCCGCCGAGCCGGTCAGGCCGAGCGCCGAAACGAGCGAAGCCATCACGGCAACGCAAAGCAACAGGGATAAAAAGATTTTTGCTTTTTTCATAAGTACCTCTCCTTTTATAAATATTTAGGAATACCTATTTATTCTTTACGGCTCTTCGCCGTTAAAGACAACAATGAGGATAGGGTGGGATCATCCATCCCACCCAAACAAGGATACCCTTGTTTAATCGGTGATCTCCATCGCACGGATACGCTCGTTCACCTCATACGGACAGTAGGTCACGGTGATCTGCTGTCCTTCCTTCAAGCCGACCGATTCAACCAACGCAATTTTACCCATCTCGCCGGTAGCGCCGGCGAAATGAAGCAGGCATTCATAACCGATCTCGAAGCGTTTGGTGGTACCGTCGGCGGCTTTGACCGTCACAAACGGGTTGGACACCGTACCGTGGAGGGACATCTCCTCTACCTTGACCACCGTGCCGGTCATCTGACCGTACCACGCATACAGTTCGACGATACGACCGTATTCATTGAGTTTGACCTGCAGGTAGTCGCCTTCCTTCAGTTCGGCGACCGTACAAGCGGTCATCTTTTCTTTGGCGGTGCCGTCCTTACCGCGATAGACCACGGCGTCACTGCTCATCAGGATCTCGGTGCTGTAGCACCAATCGTGGACACGCGTATCCTGCGACATCAAGGTCACGTTGGTGCTGTTACCAGCAAGAAAGCGCGCCTCAAATTCGGAGGGGATCTCCTTGGCAATACGCTCGTCCAGTTCCACCTGAAAACTGACCTTGCCATCGGCGGCGGCGGTGTCGCCCTTGGCGATAACGTAATCGCCGTTATCCGCCTGCGTAAGCGACCATTTGCCGCTGTCGGTCAGCAGGGAGACGGTCGCACCGGTATCCGAACTGGCAGACAGCGTAAAGCGGACCGCTTCATCCGACACTTCCTTCAGGCAGACGGTGACCTTCGCAGAGGAATCCACCGCGATCTCCACCGGATATTCACCCAGTTGACCGTGACCCGAAACCACGAAGGTGGCGGGGAGCAACTGGCTGATCGCCTGCGAGATGGCATCAAAGGCTTCGCCGTAGGCGTGCTTCTGATACAGTTCGTAGGCCGCCTTGTACAGTTCTTTCTGGCGGTCGGTGGTCAGTTCGCCGCCGACACGCTTCATATACTTGGCAAAGAGGTTTTCCACGTCGGCACGACCGGCGACGATCTGGCTACGGACACGGTTTTCCGCGTAGGTGTAGATACTGCCGTCGGTGCAACCGTTGCCACTGCCGGTACGATAGATACCGACCTTGGCGATCGACAGCCCCGCCATCTGCGCCGTGGTGAAATTCTCACCGTACACACGAACGCGGACATAGGCCGTGTCGCCGCCTTCGTAGAAGGACGGGGCAATTTCAACGTTTTGGGTGGCGCCGTCGAACACGCCGACCGATTTCAGCGAGTCAACCGACGAACCGGCCAGAATCTCCAGACGGCCGCCATCCTCGGCAAAAGCACCGGCAACCGACACGCGCAGGCCGGTGGCGTATTCTTTAGCGTTTTTGATCTTGTAGGTCAGCGTGCCGCCTTCCGCGTTGCTCGGCACGATGGAGACACCGTCCCAGCGGAAATTGGAGATGCCGGTCAGCGTGCTGTTGATGCTGTAAGCGGTCTTCTTGGAGAAGTCGCTTTCATAGATGGCATCGGTCTCGTAGTAGCGGACCTCCATCTTGGTATCGCTGACGGTGGATTCGTCAATGACGTTTTTCTGGTCGGTATCCGCCAGCACGTTATAAATGACCACGCCTTCCAGACCGTACGCATAGCACTGGGACAGCACGCGGAAGTCGGTGCTATCGAAGCCACCGGGGAAGCCGGCACGTTCGGCGTTGATGTTGGCGTAGGAACCGTAAGCCAGCAGGTAATCCAGCGAACGGCTGGAATCGGCATCCAGATAGACCGACCATTCACCGCCGAAGTGGATGGAATCCAGCACGTGGTTTTCCCAAGCGCGCTGGCATTCGTCCCAGTTGGGATAGATCGGGTGGATCGGGGTGTGAGAATAGGAATCGCTGACGATCTGTTCGCTCGGGTAGGTGACCTCGCCATCTTCAACAATAATGTAATTATAGCCGAGGCCGTCTGCCATCGCGTTACCGACATCCGAAATGTAGGTGTGGAGATTGCGGTACATCCAGAAGGCTTCTTCCTTGCTCAAGCCGTCGGTCGGATCGAGGGTGATGCCGTCTTTTGCGGCATCTTCGATCACCCATTGCGAGAAATCACCGACACCGTTGGGGTTCTTCTCGAAATCGTACTGCGTCCAGTTGATCGGCCAGTAGTACGGCTCGTTTTCGGTATAGAGGTGGATGGGCGGCAACGACTGACCCGCCAAAGCCAGTTCGGCGGTACGCTGTTGCAGGTAGGAGACCGTCTCCTTGATACGCTGTTTGCGGGTCTCATTGTAATAGTCGTTATTCATCGAGAGCCACGGCGTATCCGAAAACTCATTTGGCGAGGACAACTGCCAGTTGCCGCGGCCGTCTGCATTGTTGGGATCGTAGGTGATCTGCTGGTACTGCGCATCCTGCCAAGCACCGCCCTGACCGTCCATACCCGAAGGCGTACCCGCCCACCAAGAGTTAATACCGAGGTACAGCGGCGCACCGGTCTGGATGGAAGCGTTGATCACGTTATCCAGCCACGCTTCGGTGCGGATCTTACCCCACTGCAGGTAGTTGATCTCCCAGCAGAGGCCGACGTTATACATATCACTGCACTTGTAACTGTTGACCAGTTGCTTTAAGTAATCGTAATTGAGATTGTTGGGCAATTCGTTGAGCATCAGCACAACGTCCATTTTCTTTTCGAGACCCTGATCCTTCGCCAGCACAGCCGGATCGCTGATCGCCCACACGCGGCGGATACGCACCAGCGAATCGGTCTTGTTGACGATACGGATCTTCAGGCTGTCTTTTTTTACGAGGTCAGCCGGAATATCAAAGAACACGTGGTTGGGGCCATCAGCGATTGGCGCGTAGGTGCGGCCGTACACCTCGGTATCGTTAACGTAGACGGTATACGCGATCGCGTCGTCACGGCGAAGGTGGATCTCCTCGATCTCGATCATGGTCGGCTTGTTCGGTGTGACACCGTCAATGGAGAAAGACATCTCGCTACCGTGGCCGCGAAGCACGCGGGCGGTATACTCGCTGTCGTTATCACCGACCAACACCGAAACGGTCTGAACCGACGAATCGCCCTTGATGCTCAGATCCTTCGGCTCGGCCGTTTTGACACCGGCGATCGGAGAATTGCCGAAGGAGGCCATCGCATTTTGCATTCCCAGTTCCATCGTTGCCCCTTCCTTCTTCGTATCGTTACACGCAGGCAATAATGCCACTATCATAACTACAGCCAAAACCATCGCTAAGATGCGTTTCACACCGATCGTCCCCTTTCTTTTGCCCAGCAATTACCAAAAATGTGCCTTCAACCATTTGATTTCACACTTGACAAACCCGAATCACCGCGATATACTATACGCAGAATTTGAACAAAATCAACAAATCGAGGCACTTTTCATATCTTTATTTTACATTGTCATCAATTTTTCCGCAATTGCCGTAAGATGTTGCTTTATCCGCAAATGTGACTTTTCGGAGGTTTTTATGTTAACAGCACCGACTTCTTTCAGTTTTATTTCCTTGGATTTCCAAAACGAGTATCTCAATCTGTGCCACAGCGGTACCGATGCCTGCGCACCGGGCACTTCCAACGGTCCGGTCGTTAAATCGTTTTTCCTGATCCATTACGTCACCAGCGGGCGCGGGATCTACACGGTCGGCAACAAACAGCATCAGTTGGGTGTCGGCGACGCCTTCCTTATCCGTCCGGGGGAAACGGTGGTCTATTCCGCTGATAAGAAAGACCCTTGGGGATATTGTTTCTTCGCGTTTAACGGCTCAGCCGCCGAACAGTATATCAACCGAACGGCATTTGGCAGCAGTTACGTCACCCACATCGATGACGACACCTTATACGATCTGGTGAGCGAAACGACGCAGGTTTTATCCTCCTCCCCTGCCAATGCGGATATGTACGCCATTTCGCAACTGCTGAAGATGTTGCTTATCTTTGCGGATCATTACCAAGGCGAAAACGAGCGAAAAGGACGTCCGTTGCGGGCCGACGTTCAAAAAGTCATCGACTATCTGGATTTCCATTATGCCGATCCCATCACCGTGCTGGATATGGCCAAGTTGGTGGCGTTGGAGCGCAGTTATTTCTACCGCCTATTCAAGAGCGAAGTGGGGATCTCGCCGAAAGAATATCTCACCCGACTACGTCTGGATAAAGCGCGGTATCTGCTGACCGAAACGGATTTCCCCATCGGACAGATCGCCGAAAGCGTCGGTTTCCAATCATTCTCCAGTTTTTCGCGTCTGTTTACAGCGCAGTATTGCCAATCCCCCAGCCAATACCGGCAGACCTTCCTCACCGAGGACAGCGATACGCTGTGCCTCGGATCACACTGATATCCATCACGTCAACATAAAGGAGTTTTTCGCATGTTTACCAAAGCCATTCCCGTCTGGAGTAAGGGGCGGGAGACTGAGCCCAATCTGACCCTGCAGTTTAAGGCAACGGCACCGGCCGCCGACAAGGCGGTGGTACGGATCGCCACCTCCGGTATCTATCACCTGACGGTGGGCGGACGTTTCGTTGCCTACGGCCCCGCTCGCGCCGGCAAGGGCTCTTTCCGTATGGATGAGATCGATATTGCCGCTCTGCTTGACCGCCCCGAAACAACCGTGGTCATCGAGGTCTGCGGTTATAATGCCTACAGTTTTGAGGTGCAAAAACAGCCGTCCTTCCTACAGGCAGAGGTGGTCTGCGACGGGCAGGTGGTTGCCGCTACCGGCAACGGGTTTACCGCCCGTGTCCATCCCTTCCGCTATCGCAAAACGCCGCGTTACAGTTTCCAGCGCCCGTTTACCGAGGGGTATCACATCGATCATCCGGACACCTTCCTGACCGATGACGCCGTCGGCGAAGAACCGTTGGCCCCCACCGAGCCGAAAACGATCCTTCCGCGTCGCGTTGCCTATCCGCTGTATGAGATCCAGCCGGCCACGCCGTTGTTTTCCGGCACCGTTTCCCCCTGCGAGCCGGCGGAATACCGCTCTGACCGCGCGTGGGAAAATGTCAGCGACGAAAGACTGACCGGTTTTCCGATCGATGAGTTGGATATCTTCCCGCCGGCGGAATGCCAGCGGTTGCGGTATACGCCCGATGATCTTATGCGGGGCGGCAAGTTGGAAGAAAACAGTTATACCGTCTATCGGTTAGCACATATTACCACCGGTATGATCCGTTGGCGGGTCACCTGCGAACGACCGATCACCCTGTACGTACAGTTTGACGAGATCATGTCCGACGGCGCGGTGGATTTCCTCCGAATGGACTGCGCCAACGCCATTCGCTATGACCTCTGTGCCGGCACACACGAATTACAGACCTTCGCCATATACACGCTGGGTTATTTGCAGATGGTATCGCTCGGCGGCGGCTGTATCATTGAACAGCCGGAGGTAATCGAACACAAGCACCCGCCGGTCCCCTACACCGTTCCGACCGACTCCGAGGCACTCAAGAAGATCGCCGACGCCGCGGTGGAGACCTTCCGCCAGAATGCGGTGGATATCTTTATGGATTGTCCGTCCCGCGAGCGTGCCGGTTGGCTGTGCGACAGTTTCTTTACCGCCCGCGTGGAAAAGTTGCTGACCGGCGAGAATCTCATCGAGACCAATTTCCTTGAAAATTTCCTGCATGAAGAACGGTATGCGGCGTTGCCCAACGGTATGTTCCCGATGTGCTATCCCGCCGACCACATGGACGAAGTCTTCATCCCGCAATGGGCGATGTGGCTGGTGGTGGAACTCAACGATTACCGCCTGCGCGGCGGTGACCGCGAACTCATCCGTCGCTTCCAACCGCGTGTCCGCAAATTGCTGGGATATCTCTCCTCTTTTGAAAACGAAGATGGGTTATTGGAGAAACTGGATGGTTGGAACTTCGTCGAATGGTCGATGGCCAACCACTTGACGAAGGACGTCAACTACCCCACCAATATGTTGTATGCCGCTACGCTGAAGGCAACCGCCGATCTGTACGATGACGATGCGTTGCGGGAAAAGGCAGAAGCGGTGTTGCAGACGGTGCGTAACCAGTCGTTTGACGGGCAGTTCTTTGTGGACAACGCCGTACGGACCGACGGCGTGCTCACGTTGTCGGGCATGCGCACGGAAGTCTGCCAGTATTACGCCTTCTTCTTCGGAGCGGCCACGCCGGAAACGCATCCCGAACTGCTCCGCATTCTGGTGGAGGAGTTCGGCCCCAACCGCACGGAGGAAGGCAAGTGGCCGGACATTTATCCCGCCAACGCCTTTATCGGCAACTATCTCCGGTTGGATATGCTACTGGGGCTCGGTTACCGCGAAACGGTCAAGAAAAACATCGAAGGCTATTTCGGATATATGGCCAACACGACCGGTACGTTATGGGAAAACATCAGTACGGTCGCCAGTTGCAACCACGGTTTTGCCAGTTACGTCCTTTGCTGGCTGGATCAACTGAAATAAGAAAAATCCCTCGGACAAAACGTCCGAGGGATTTTATTTTACCGATCATTCCTTAACGATCTTGGCGCGGTACACGCGGCAATCGCAGGCGTCCACTTTGGTCATAAAGCGGGCATCCACCGTCTCGCAGGTCTCACCGGTCCACAGATCGGTCATCACCAGTTTGCGACCGCAGAAGCGCGCCAGCGACAGGTCGGAGAGGGTGAAATACATATTACGCGGGCTGTCGCTGAAGTTGAAGCAACCGATGGCGAAATCGCCGTTTTCCAACAGTTTCGCCCAGACGAAACTTTCGGCGTTATCGCCGCATTCAAAGTTGAAACTGCCGCCGATAGAGAACGGCTGGCGATAAGCCGGATCTTGATTGATGGCGATCAACTCACGGTTTTTGAGGATCGCGGCGGTCTCCGGCGTCATCGAACGGATATCGCAACCGATCATGAGCGGAGAACCGAGAAACGCCCACAGCGAGAAGTGGGTGCGGTACTGGATGTAACTGCATCCGCCGAGACCGACGTTGCCTTGGCCGTTCATACCGACTACCAACATATCCATATCGTTGAAGCAACCGAGACCGTTGTATTTTTGCAGTTCCTTCTGCTCCTTAGCCAAGCGGCAGATCGACTCCCACGAGTCGTTGATATCCACCGTCGAGCGCCAGCAATGCGCGCCGGTAGACTTGATCCACAAAGCGGTATCGTCCGCGCCCCAAGAACAAGCCGACAGCAGGATATCGCGGCCACAGTTGGCCAGCGCCGTTGCCATACGGAGATACAATTGATCGCCCGGCTCACGTTGCGGTTTGTAGCAGTAATCGTATTTCAAGAAATCGATGTGCCAATCGGCAAAGGTCTCGGCATCCTCAAACTCATACGAATTGCTGCCCGGATAGCCGCCGCAGGTCAGATGACCGGCACAGGAGTAGATACCAAGTTTCAATCCCATCGCGTGGAGATCATCCGCCAACGCACGGATACCGCGCGGGAACTTTTCCGGATCGGCAACAAGGCGACCGTTTTCATCGCGTTGCGGGAGTTGCCAGCCATCGTCGATAACGATGTAGTTATAACCGGCTTCACATAGGCCGGTCTCGATCATCGTCTTTGCCGATTCCAAAATCAACTGCTCATTGATCGAAAGACCAAAGGTATTCCAAGTATTCCAGCCCATCGGGGGGGTATGTTGCAACATAACGGTTCTCCTTTTTTTGCATACGGATGCAGTATATCAATATTATTATAGCGAAATCAAACGGGCTGTGCAATGGGGCTTTGTTGCACAAATTTCACTTTTGTTGTTTTCTTATACAAAATTGTTGTTTTTTCAAAAATACAGAACGCCGCCGTTGCAGTTTGCCGAAAAATATGGTATACTGCCAACAGAAAGGGTGATTGCCGTGAGCCGCTGTCAGCAATGCGATAACAACTTAACCACCAACGAGATCGGTATCTCGCTTCGTTTGATGGGGCGGGATGGCCGCATTTTGTTATGCCGCGACTGTTTAGCCGAGCGGCTGAAGGTGGAGCCGGCGATCATCGACAAAAAGATCGAGCAGTTTAAAAATCAAGGTTGTCCGCTGTTTGTCTAACGCCAAAAATCCTTCGGGTGCGACCCGAAGGATTTTTTTATGCGATCGCTTTGAGTGCTTTTTCAAATGCCTCGGCCAGATCGACGGCCACCTTCGGGCCGACCGAATTGGTCTCTTCATAGTGGTCGCCTTCCGCTTCGTGAACGTACGGCAACGCGGGATCGGTCACAAAGACGCTCGGCGGCAAAATATAGCCGAGTTCGTCGTTGGCCAGACCGATCACCACTAAGTCCTCGATACCGGCAGCCGCGGCGAGTTCTGCCAAAGCGGGGTCTTCCCCCGTTCCGCTGACCAGTTCAGGGAAGACTTCACCCGGCAGAAGCGCCAACGTCACGTCACCGAGTTGCAACACGGTCAGTTCGGTCTGCAGGCGATAGCCGTCAAACAGCGTATAGCGGACGTCGTTTTGCAAGATCCCCAGAAAGCGATAGTATTGGAACAGCGTATTTTCCAGTTGGGTATCAAAGATGACGCGAGAGACCTTGACCGACGGCGCCAGTTCACGACTGCGGTCGGGTTTGAGCATCGCTACGGTGGCAATGCGCTCGCCGGTGCGTTGCAGGTTGGCTTCGGCATCGAATGGGTCGACCAGCACGGGGGTCATCACCAGACCGCCGATCGCACCCGGCAGATACAGCGTGTCCTCCCCCGTCTGCTGTGTAATGAGGTCGCAAACAGCGCCGGGATAGTCACGAGATACCTGCGTGTTTTCACTGCGGAGTGCTTCCGCGTGGGCGGCAAACGACCAGATACGGATCCCGTTATGTTCGCCGTCAAACGGCGTAAAGCGCAGTTGGTAGATATTCTTATCATACTGTTTCGGATAGCGGGAATCCTCCTGCAAAAAGGCAGTCTCGGTCTCCGAGTAGGTAAGCGTTCCCGCCGTACGGTCGGCGTACGCTGTTTTGGCCGCCTGAACGACACCGTCGATCAGCGTTTGGGTGAAATCGTCGTTCTTGCCGTCAACGCCGATCGGCCCCCATAATCCCAGCGTATCGATACCGGCGTGGGTGTGGGTGGCGATCACGTTGACACTATCACAGCGGGAGAGTTCCGGAACAGCGGCGATGCGTTTGCGGATGGTTGCGACCGTGTCGCTCCCCAGACCGACACAATCCACCGAGATCAACAGCACCGAAGCGGCGCCGTTTTCCAACCACACGGCGGAAGCACGCTGTTCATCCAACACACCGGTGATTTCCCGACCGGCGTGGTAACCGGCGATATACAGCGGTTGGTCACTGTCAGCAGGAACTGCGAGTGCCACCGAACCGAAACCAACCGTGTAAAAGTCGTCCGGCTCCGGCTTGGTTGCCGGTCGGCAACCGCAAAGCAGTAAACAAAAAGCGCTCAAAACGGCGATCAAACGAAGGCTCTTTTTCATATCAAAAGCCTCCCTTCAACAGCACGTTCACCAGTGAAAACAGCACGTCGGCAACCAATATCCCGTTGACCGTCGACAGCAGGAAGGCAAGCGCCAACAGCAATAAAAGAACAAAAAGTCCCAACAAAGCAGCGGCCGTCTGATGGCGGCGGAAAAGGGATTTGAGACCAAAGGCGGATGCCGCCGACAAGGTCAGCAACAACAACCACGGCGGCAGAACACGGGCATTCTCCAGTTGGGAGAAAATGGCCGTAAAGGTCTCGTCCATTTCAATCAGGCCGGTCAAGTGGCGCAGATGCCAGATCGCCGCTACACAAAACAACAGTGTCACACCGCAGGCAACACCGGCGGCGATGAGATTTTCTTTTGTTAAAAAACGCTTCACGAGTCTTTCCCCCTTCCGTTTTCATCCTACCACACCTTCCCCCACTCCGTCAAGTGATACCGCCCATCCGACAACATTTGCGGAACAAGGGAAAAGAAAAGCCATCGCAAAATCGGCTTTGCGATGGCTTCGTTTATCACGATGGAAGGCGGGAAAAACCGCTGGTGCCAATATGATCTTCCAGAGACTTGATATAGTCGAGATCCAAATCACAGGTGTAGATATAAAGAATAACGCCGGTGGAGTCGTTGGTGCCAATCAAAAGCACACACTTGGGGAAATAGAGCGATTCGTCCTCTACGACACGGAACCTGTAACCGTTGACAGACGCTTCCGGAGAGACGCTAATATGCTCTGACTCCGTCTCAACAGAAAACGGTTCAGTATAATACGGCAAAGCGGATAAACGCCGGCATTGTTCGTCGTATTGTTCCTCGTCATAGCGGCAAAAAAGAATGTCGCTCTCGGTGGTGAAAATTGCTTCTTCGCAAACGTAGCGGTAATGATCGACCGTCAGTGGTTCTCCCATTTCGGCACGGGCAGACAAGGCGTCGCAGGGAATCGACTCGTAGCGTTTCCACGCCGTTTCGCCGGTGGTTTGCTCCCAACGGACTGCCGGCAAAAGCAGAAAGGAAAAAACCGTCACTAACCACACCAATCCCAGCCACGCAATCCCCAACAGCAGTTTGATCATCGGGTGCCAACGGGTCCATATCAACCATACCGCCAGCCCGTACAACAGCGGTGGGAGAATAAAATGCATCAGCAACAACGGCCATTCCGGCAAATAGCCTTCAGACAGATAGCGAATGCCACCAACGATGAAAAAGAGCGGATACACCGCCAAAACAGCGGTAACAACACTTTGCCCGATCAAAGTTCTTTTACTCATTGTTGCCCCCCCTTATCCAAACGATACGTTCTATTAATATTTTATCACAGTAGACAGCCGAATGCAAGAGATTTCCGCAGAAAAGAAAAAAAGCGCTTTTGCCAAAGCAAAAGCGCTTTTAATTCCCATATTAGCCGATGATCTCGGTCTCGTCCGGATCCATATCGCCCCACGGCCAGCTGGCACCGATCTCGATCGTGTGCAGAGCCGGAATGGTGTGAAGTTCGATCTCCGGGATCTCATAAGCCTTTTTCATAATTCCAATCTCCTCTCACCAACAGACATTGGCATCATACAAATTAATACATTACACATTATACTGTACTATTTTGCGTTTGTCAACTACTATTTGTGTTTTTTTTATCAATTACGCCAATGCCGCCCAGTTGTCAGTGCAGAAGGTCAGCAAGGTATTGACCTGCGCATCGGTAAGTTTATCCAAAGCCAGCAGATCAGCAACAGCCGCGCCGTCCACGCCGGTGGCGATGATGGCGGTGGCAATGGACTGCGCCACGCCGGCGACCGACTTGACCGCCGAGCCATCCAGAATGGAGGTAGCATCGTTATCGTTATGGCTGTAGATGACCGTATCGCCAACCTTGACGTAAGCACGGGCGGCGATCTTGATGTTCGCGCGGCCGTTGATAGTGGAACCGCTCAGGCGGGCATACACGACCTCACCGGCCGCGAGAGACGCCCAGTCGGCATCCGCGGAGGTAAGTTTTGCCACCGCGATATTCGGGGTATCCAGCGTCAGTTCATCCTCGACCAGCGCCGCCGGCAACATGATGACACCCATTTCGGTCGCATCCGTCGGGAACAGATCGGTGATGGAGGTCTGGAAACGCAGACCCTGCACGTTGACGTCGGTCTTGATGATCGCGCCGTCCATCGTGGAGTAGTAGTTAACTTCCGGCTTGATGATCTTGACCGAACTGCTGACAGCGGTGGCCACAACTTCGTTTTCGCCGGTCTTGTCCGACGCGATGAGGTCAGACAGCGTGATAGCGACATCCTCGCCGGCATCGCCGCCGATGACGTTGAAGGTCAGCGTAAACCACTCCGCGGCCGGAGCGACTTCACCTTCCAAAACGGAGGAGATGCCCAAGACGCGGATCTCGCCTTTGGTCTCGTCTACGTAGATCAGTTCATCCACCGGATTACCCAGCGCGGCAAAATCCGCCGCCAGCGCAATGCCGACATAATCCAGCACCGTGGCATCGTAAGTGATGGTGCCTTCGACCGCACCGACAACGTCAGCCGCGTCGTTGACGTAGAACTTCACTTCGATAGACTCGCCCACTTCCCCTTGAACGTTGTTTTTGTTTTCAACAGTAACGCCCTCGGCGCTGACGGGCATCGCCAGCAGACCAATCAACAACAAGGCAACAACTGCAATCGAAATCAACTTTTTCATACGAGGGTTCCTCCCTTGCTTTACAGCAATGAATTTCCGGAATTCGATATAGGCTATTCCTAGTAAATATTGTAATAAATGTCAAGCAAAATTGCTTGCCTTTTTTTAAACTTTTTAAGAAAAATTTTTTAGTGTTTTTTTAACATTTTGACCGCAAAAGTAGTGATTTTTTAGGAAGATGGACTTTTTTACCGTTTTAAGGGACAATAGCACAAAGTAGGTATGACTTTATTTTAACGTTGACGGCGACGACCAACAATGATCAGTAACCGCAGCAACTGGGTCAGCGAGACCGCCAACGCCGCCACGTAGGTCAGCGCAGCGGCGGTCAGCACCTTGCGGGTGCCGCGCAGTTCCTCTTCCGACAACAGGTTGCAACGGCGGATGGAATCCATCGCACGGGCGCTGGCGTTGAATTCGGTCGGAAGGGTGACCAGTTGAAACACAGTCGACAGCGCAAAACACAAGATGCCGATATACGCGATGACAATGAGATATTCCGCCACGCCGGCGAGCACCAGACCAAGCAGTAGCAGCGGCATCGCCAGTTTGGAACCGAAATTGGTGATGGGGACGATGGCGGTACGCAACTTAACGGGAAAATAACCGACCGCGTGTTGGATCGCGTGCCCCACTTCGTGACAAGCGATGCCGATGGCGGCACTGGACGTGTTGTCGTAAACGTCGGCAGAAAGGCGCACGACGTTCGCCGTCGGATCAAAATGATCGGTCAGATTGCCGGAGATCCGCTCGATCTGCACCTGATGCAAGCCGTTATCATCCAGCACCATTCGCGCCGCTTGCGCGCCGGTAATACCGCGTGCAGACAGTTGCGTACGGTAGCGGCGGTAGGTGGAATTGACACGGGCGCTGGCCCACATAGCCAAAATGACCGCCGGCAACACCAAAACAACGTAAGTCCAATCAAAAAACATCGCATTCACTCCTTATGGTAAAGTATGCCCTATTCTGCGAAAATATCCGCAAACAACGGCAAACGCGACACCTGCATCACACGGCGGCACAGCCGCAGTGCCGCGGTCGGGCAAAGGCGGGACAGCAGACTCATCAAGTGACCGTCGAACCCCATCACCGCAAAACCTCTCCCCTGCCGCACCTTGCGCAAAATGCGCTTGGCGGTCTTTTCGGGCGAGGCGGCGATAAGATCCAGCAGACGCCGGCTGGCATCCAGACCGTGGTGATCGCGGAACAGATCGGTCTTGACAAAACCGGGACAGATGACCGTCACCTGCCGTTTACCGCGGCTTTCCTCCCGCAGGGCGTTAAAATACGCGAGCGACGCCGCCTTGGATGCCGCATAAGCAGAGGTACCGGCCAGATGCGTGACCGCCGCGGCGCTGGCGATCTCGACGATGCCGCCGCCCTCTGACAGCAACGGCAACAGCGTCTCAATAGCGTAGACGCCGGAAAGGAAATTGGTCTGCAACACCGATTCGGTCAAGACTGACGGCTGGGTGTCTGCACGCTGAAACGGCGGCATTACACCGGCGCAGTGGATCAGCAGATCCACCCGTTGACCTTGCAACGCGGCAAAGAGCGACTCCCACGTCTCTTTTCGGCCGACGTCCCCGACGAACGGGGTAAAGTTCTCCCCCAGTTGCTCGGCGGCGCGTTGCAGTTTTTCGGCACCGCGCGCGACGCCCATAACGCGGCAATGATACCGCGTGATCAGTTGTTGCGCCAAGCAAAAACCGATACCGCCGGAGGCACCGGTCAGCACCACAAAGGCGTTTTCCAGTTTCATGGACGGTGTGCCTCCAACCAGTTTAGAATATCCGCATAAACGATCTCGCGGTCGGTCTCGTTTAGGATCTCATGGCGGTCGTCTTCGTACAACTTGACCGTCACCTCGCTTATCCCCGCTTGGCGGAAACTCTCCGCCGCGGCCTGCACACCCTTGCCGAAATCACCGACCGGATCGCGGTCACCGGCAACAAACAGCACCGGCAGGTCTTTAGGCATCTGTGCCAGACGCGCTTTGTCGTGCAGGCGGTCGATGCCGGTGAACATATTGTAGTAACCGTTTAAGGTGAACATAAACGTACAGCGCGGCTCGGCCATATACGCATCCACGATCGCCTCGTCCTTGGTCAGCCAATCGTACGGGGTGCGTCCGGGGGCGAACGCTTTGTTATAACTGCCAAACGCCATATTGTTGACCAGTTTCCAGCGATAGTGATCGCCGAAGATCGCCTTGCCGAGTTTGGTCAGCAGTTTGCCGGCACGCACCAACGCACGCGGCTGGTGACCGGTTCCCATTACGATAGCACCGGCCAGCGGTTCGCGGTAGGTATAGAGGTACTGGCGGGCATAAAACGACCCCATACTGTGCCCCAGCAGAAAGACCGGCAGGTCGGGATACTGCTCACGGGTGAGACGGTTGAGTTCGTGCAGATCAGCCAGCAACGCGTCGTTGCCATCCTTTTCGGCAAAATAGCCGTAGTTTTCCGGCTGTGCGGAGTTGCCGTGGCCGCGGTGGTCGTTGCCAACGACGAGGTAACCGTTTGCCGCCAGATAACGCGCAAAATCCTCGTACCGTTCGATATATTCGCACATGCCGTGCGCGATCTGCAAGATCGCCACCGGCGTCTCCGGCCGATAACGCACGGCGTACAGTTTCGTACCGTCGGCAGGTGAGGTAAAGGTAAAGGTCTCCTTTTGGATCATCGGTCTCTCCCCTTTCGTTTTTCTCATTTTAGCACAATCGGCGTGATAAAGCAAGACCGACCGTCGGATGACGGTCGGTCGGATACGTTATACGGTAATGACGCCGAAGCCTTCCAGTACCGAGAAGATGAGGATCAGCAGGATACAGATCGGGGCGATCCATTTGATGATGACCGAGAACAGCCGACGGCGTTTAAACGGGCCGGTCAGTTCGACCTCATCGACCAGCGTCTGCGGTTTCAGCACAAAACCGACGAACAGACAAGTAAGCAACGCCACGATCGGCATCAGCACACTGTTGGTGATGAAATCACAGAAGGTAAGGAAATCCATCCCGAGGATGGTGAAGTCCTTCCAGATGCCGTTGCCGAGCGAGGACGGGATACCGAGCAAGAGACTGCCGAGCAGTACCACCAAGCAGGTAACGCGACGGCTCCAGCCGAGTTTGTCGCGGATGATGGAGACCACCGTTTCCATCAGCGAAATGGAGGAGGTCAACGCCGCAAACAGCACCAGCAGGAAGAAAGTGGCACCGACGAAATGGCCGGCAAAGCCCATACTGTTAAACACCTTCGGCAGGGTATCGAACATCAGACCGGGGCCTTTGCCGAGTCCTTCCGGACCGGAGAAGGAAAACACCGCCGGAATGACCATCAAGCCGGCAAAGAACGCGATACCGGTATCAAACAGTTCGATCTGCGAGACCGAAGAAGAAAGGCTGACTTCCTTCTTCATATACGAGCCGTAGGTGATCATAATGCCCATTGCCAGCGACATCGAGTAGAACAACTGTCCCATCGCCGCCAGAATGGTGGTGACCGAGAAGTTTTCAAAGTTCGGGATTAGGTAGTATTTCAGACCCTCGGCGGCGCCGTCGGTAGTCAGCGAATACACCGCCACCGCGACCGTCAACACCACCAGCACCGGCATCATCACCTTGCTGACCTTCTCCACGCCCTTTTCGACGCCGAACAGTACGACGACGGCGGTAACAGCGATGAACAGCAAAAACCAACCGATGGGTTGGATGGGATCGGCAATAAATCGGTCAAAGTACCCCTTCCCCGCCGCCTCGGACATACCGCCGGTGACGAAGGTATAAAGGTATTTGGAGACCCAGCCACCGATGACCGAGTAGTACGGCAGGATGATCATCGGGACGATCGACCCCAGCCAACCGATAAAACCGAAGCGTTTATCCAGTTTCCGGTAGGCGCCGATGGCGCTTAAGCCGGTCTTGCGACCGATGGCGATCTCGGCGGTCATCAGCGTAAAGCCAAGGGTCACCGCCAAAATGAGGTAGACCAGCAGAAAGATACCGCCGCCATACTGAGCGGCCAGATACGGAAAGCGCCAGATATTGCCCAAGCCGACCGCCGAACCGGCGGCCGCCAGCACAAACCCGAGTTTTCCGGTAAAACTGCCTCTGTTTTCTGTCATGTGTAGTTCGCTCCATTTCAAGGCATAGTGGGATTATTATACCACGAACTTACCGCCTTTTCAATGATTTATTTACAAATAGTTTGAGGATGCACACGAAAGCGAGATGAAATTCGTTCCTTCATATGCCGAAGGCATATATCATCGCTCGAAGAGCGATATCATATCGAAGATATATCACCCGTTCCGACAGGAACGGATATCATTGAAAAAAGGCCCTTTTGTCTACTGACAAAAGGGCCTTTTTTTGTTGCGAAAGACTACCTAAACGGAGCAGGAATAGAGGTAAAAAAGCCTACAAGTAGTGCAGGCTACCATTCACGATCCGGACGAAGATCATTCCAAAAGAAAGTTGCTTCTGTTTCCGGCAAGTGCAGTTGGCATTCCCTATAATACGGCTTTTTCTTGGAATGAATTACACAATGCCACATCTGCTCAAAATAGGTTCTGTACTGATAAATAAACTCTATCGAACATTCTCCGTTGTTTATTTTGGAAACAAGCTTATTTATTTCCCAAATATCTGTATATGTTTTCTTGAAAATATTCCGATTGAACACACGAACATAGGCATCATCAATGTTTTTGAGAGAAAAATCAACAACTGATGCATTTGTCCGTACTACTTTATCGCAGTGACTTTCTTTATGGTTAGGAGTAACCCAAAAACCGTCCGGAAAATGGAAGCGGAGTATACCATCTACGCATGAAACACGATCCGCTACGCAATCGTGCAAAATAAGTTCTTTATCATGAAATTCATCTGGGTCAATATGTTTGAAGTTGCTATTTACCATCGAAATCACCTCTTTATGTTAATTGTATCACAAATTAACGCACTTTTCAATGATATATCGCTGACGCGATATGATGCTTTTCGCTGCGCTCAAAATGATGTTGCTCGTTTTACTCGCAATGATGCGATGTTTGCCTTATATCATTAGGCGAAGCCGACATCATTAGCGTAAGCGGCATCATTAGCGTAGCGACATCATTTGCCGTAGGCAAACATCATTGAAAAAAGGCCTTGTCCTTCGACAAGGCCTTTTTTCATGGTGCTCTCGAGGGGGGTCGAACCCCTACTCTGTTAAGAACCGGATCCTAAATCCGGCGCGTCTGCCAATTCCGCCACGAGAGCAGATCAAATCGCCGGCCAATGCCGGCGATTATAGGGTTATTGGGAAATCAGTTCTTCAAACGGTTGGATCACCGTCTGGTCGGTATACTCATACTCGATGACGTCGTAGGTTTTGGTATACACCCAACTCGGATCCATATTTACCAGCGAATAAAACCACAAGACAACGTTCCACTCGCGATCTTCGGCATAGGCTTTTGCGTCTGCCGGTGTTTCGAAAAACTCAAAATACACATTCCGGTCTGCATCATCGGAAACCTCTACACAAACAGAACACACGCCTTTGCGTTTGCCGGCGTCGGTATCTGTATCGGCATATTCCTTATGAAATACCGTATAGCCGGCCTGTTCGTAGGCGGCGATCACCTGATCGCAGGTGATCGTCTTGGTTTCCGATCTGCAGGAAGAAAAACACAAAAACAAGGAAAGGGCAAGCAAAAGGCTGACGCACTTTTTTGTCGTTCTCATACGCGGAGTCCTCAACGGAACGCCGCCATACTCTGCTCGAGCAGGGCGAGTTTTTCTTCAAGGCGGGCGGCCTGTTCACGGGCGCCTTGCACCACCGCCTCGGGGGCTTTGTCCGCAAAGGACGGGTTATTGAGGCGAGCCATCACGCCATCGAGTTGTTTTTGCACGTTGGCGGCTTCACGGGTGAGGCGGGCCAATTCGGCTTCCTTATCCACCAATTCTGCCAGCGGGATCTTGATGGTGGCATCCGGCGTGACGATATTGACCGTTCCCTCCAGATCAAACGCTTTGCCGACCTTGACGTCCGAAGCAGAAGCCAGACGCAACATAAAAGCGGCGCCGTCGGTAAAGGTCTTTTCAAAAGCGGTCTCGATATACATCTCCGCCTTGCGGGACGGCGGGACGTTCATTTCAGCACGGCGGTTGCGGATGGCACGGATGGCCTCCATCAAACGCTCCATCTCCTTCTCCTCGGCGGGGAAGTTCAGCGCCTCGTCGTACACCGGCCACGCGGTCATCATCAGCGAATCGCCCTCATGCGGCAGCGACTGCCAGATCTCCTCGGTGATAAACGGCATAAACGGATGCAGAAGTTTGAGCATATTGGTCATCACGTACACCAGCACACGGCGGGCGTTATCCGCATCCTCGCCCTGCAGGCGGGATTTGGTCAGTTCGATATACCAATCGCAGAAGTTATCCCAAATAAAGTCGTACACCTTCTGCACGGCAATGCCCATCTCGAACTTGTCGAGCATATCGGTGACTTCCTTGGCCAGCGTGTTGCACTTGGACAAGATCCACTTGTCCTCGGTCGCCAGCGTTTCCGGCAGAGTCAGCGCCACCTCGGCATCCCCGAGATTCATCAGAATAAAGCGAGACGCGTTCCACAGTTTGTTGGCGAAGTTACGTGCCGCCTTGACCTTTTCCTCACTGTAGCGCATATCGTTACCCGGCGTAGAGCCGTCCACCAGCATAAAGCGCAGGGCATCCGCACCGTACTCGGCAATGACCTCCAACGGATCGATACCGTTGCCGAGCGATTTGGACATCTTGCGGCCGAGGCTGTCGCGGACGATACCGTGGACGCAGACGGTGTCAAACGGCGCTTTGCCGGTATACGCCAAGCCGGAGAAGATCATACGGCTTACCCAGAAGCCGATGATATCGTAGCCGGTGACCAGCGTGTTGGTGGGATAGAAGAAATTGAGGTCCTCACTGTCCATATTCGGCCAGCCGAGGGTGGAGAACGGCCACAGTGCGCTGGAGAACCAGGTATCCAGCGTGTCGGGATCCTGCGTCAGATGGGACTGACCGCACTTCGGGCAGACCGACGGAGCGGACTTCGCCACCACCGTTTCGCCGCAATCCTCGCAGTACCACGCCGGAATCTGGTGGCCCCACCACAGTTGGCGGCTGATGCACCAATCACGGGTATTGTTCATCCAGTTGAGGTAGTTCTTGGTAAAGCGCTCGGGCACAAACTTGATCTCGCCCTTTTCCACGCTTTCGATCGCCGGACCGGCCAGCGGCACCATACGGACAAACCACTGTTTGGAGATCATCGGCTCGATGGTGGAATGGCAACGGTAGCAGGTGCCGACGTTATGCGCCAGCGGCTCCACCGCCTTGAGATAACCGCCCGCTTCCAGATCGGCCACGATGGCCTTGCGCGCCTCGGCGGTAGTCATACCGGCGTATTTGCCGCAATCGAGCACTTCCGGCTCGTTTTCGGCCGCACGACCGGAAGCAAACAGTTCCTCCGCCGCCGCCTTATCGGCCGCGCCGGTCATATGCCCATCGTAAGTGAAGCAACGAACGATCGGCAGGTCATGGCGGGCGCCGACCTCAAAGTCGTTGGGGTCGTGCGCCGGCGTGATCTTCACAACGCCGGTACCGAAATCCGTTTCAACGTAGTTGTCTTCAACGATCGGGATCAATTTATTCAAAAGCGGCAAGCGGACGTGGCAACCCTTGAGGTGAGCATAACGCTCGTCTTCGGGGTGGACCGCCACGGCGGTATCGCCCAGCATCGTCTCGGGACGGGTGGTGGCCAGTTCCAGCATCTCGCCGGTCTCCTCCACGGGATACAGCAGATGCCAGAAATTGCCGTTTTGTTCCTCGTATTCCACCTCGGCATCCGAGATAGAGGTCTTGCAGACCGGACACCAGTTGACCATACGGTTGCCGCGGTAGATGAGTTTTTGCTCGTACAGGCGGACGAAGACTTCCTTCACCGCGTCGGAGCAACCGTCATCCATCGTGAAGCGCTCACGCTCCCAGTCGCAACTGGAGCCGATCTTTTTCAACTGGCTGACGATGCGGTTGCCATACGTTTCTTTCCACGCCCACGCCCGCTCCAAGAAGCCGTCACGACCGAGCATATCCTTGGTGAGGCCTTCTTCTTTCATAGCGGCGACCACCTTCGCCTCGGTGGCGATGGAAGCGTGGTCGGTACCCGGTACCCACAGCGCCGCATAACCCTGCATCCGCTTAAAACGGATGAGGATATCCTGCATGGTGTTATCCATCGCGTGACCCATATGCAACTGACCGGTCACGTTGGGGGGCGGCATCACAATGGTATACGGTTTCTTGGAATGATCCACCGCCGTATGGAAATACCCGTTATCCTGCCAAAAAGCATAGATGCGGTCTTCCACCTCGCGGGGCTCGTAGGTTTTTGCCAGTTCTTTCATAGAGGAGACGCTCCTGTCTGTTAGTATAGTCGGTCAGGCGGCGATCGCCGTCTGACGAAATCGGTACATAGATATATACAGTATATCGCAGGCGGACTTTTTTTTCAACTCTTTTTAATGGATTTTCCGCATATTTTTTCTATTTTTTCGGGTAAATGGGGTTTTCTTTTGCGTTTTCTTATGGTATACCATAAGAGAACCGAACCCCGCACCGCCGCCGGAACGTCTTTTGGGCGCTTTTCCCGTTTTCTCCTTTGAAAGGCGCCAGCCTATCGGCAGTCGAAAACACGAAAATCATCCCAAAACCCATAAAACCGGCGGTGCAAAGCAGTTTTTT
>JAFQQM010000015.1 GCA_017410585.1 Clostridia bacterium | reverse complement strand
GGTATTTCATTTTCGGGCATAGCCCTATTGGCCTGCCAGCCACGCACCGGTTGCCGGCCACCCATAAATGGGTTGTCAGTCTTTGCCGGCTCCCCTTGTCAGGGGAGCTGTCGGCGGCAGCCGACTGAGGGGTAGTCTTTCTTTTTCTCTCCCTCCGTCTTTTTGCTTCGCAAAAATCCACCTCCCTCGTCAGAGGGAGGCATAACATAAAACACTTTCTGCGTCTGCTTTGATCTCTACGATTTCTGTTCATCGCTAATGCTCTTTTGAACCACGCGACTATCGCGTGGTTTTCGTTTACAATAACCAAAAACTCCCCCAGATCTTCTGGGGGAGTTTTTTATGACTTGTCGCCGCTTTTGGCAATGAGAGCGGCGATCAACGCAAACAACACCGCCGCGGTAATACCGGTAGCCGTCCCCTTGATGCCGCCGGTGATCGCCCCCAGCAGCCCAAGCGAATCCACCGCCTCCCGTACCCCCTTAGCGAGCGAGTACCCGAAGCCGGTGAGCGGAACGGTCGCGCCGGCCCCTGCCCATTCCACCAACGGCTCGTATAGTCCGACGGCAGTAAGCGCCACCCCCAGCACCACAAACAACACCAAAATACGCGCCGGCGTCAGTTTGGTACGGTCGATCAGCACCTGCCCGACCAGACAGATGCCCCCGCCCACCAAAAATGCCTTGAGCAATGCGATCCCCATTCTTTTCGCCCCTTTCCCGCTTATTCTTTCCGGTTTTTGCCCACCTTATTCTTGACAAAACCGCCGCCAACGGTTATAATTTAATTAAGCATTTACTTAATCAAACGAGGTGAGCGTATGTCCGAGGCAACCATCTTCCGCGCACTCGGCAACCAGCGGCGGCTCATGCTGTTCCGCTTGGTGTTGCGGCGTCCCTACTGCGTACAGGCATTGTCCCGTATCACCGGTTTGACCGAATCGGCCATTTCACAGCAGATGCGCATTTTGCGGGCGGCCGGATTGGTCACCGCCACCAAGCACGGGTATCACGTCCACTTTGCCGCCGATGCGTCCGCTCTGTCGGACGTGTTGCGCGATTTTATCACCGAGGCGACCAACGCCGTCTTCAACCCCGATGCCTGTCATTGTGCCGGCACCGATCCGGTCTGTCATTGTGGAGGAAACTAAATGGAAAAATTCAACGTAAACGGTATGTCGTGCGCCGCCTGCGTGGCACACGTGGAAAAAGCGGTCAGGGGCGTAGCCGGTGTCCGCGAGGTATCGGTCAACCTGCTGACCAATTCGATGACGGTGGATTATGCCGCACCGGCTACCGCCGAGCGCATCTGCGCGGCGGTGACCGCCGCCGGTTACGCGGCATTCCCCGAATCTACCCCCGAAATCAAAAAAACGCCGGAAAGCGACGTACGCCGATTGGTCAAGCGGTTGGTGTGGGGGCTCGTCCTGCTGTTGCCGTTGATGTATCTGTCGATGGGTCACGGGATGTGGGGTTGGCCGGTGCCGGCGTTACTGCACTCTCCGCTAAACAACGGCATCGCCCAGTTGTTGCTCACCGCCGCCGTATTGGTCATCAATCGCAAATTCTTTATCAGCGGCACCAAAGGTGCGTTGCATGGCGCACCCAATATGGATACGCTGGTGGCACTCGGCTCGGGGGCGTCGTTTGTGTACAGCGCGGCAGAACTGGCTTTCTCCGCCGCCAACGGACAGCACACCCATTTCTATTTTGAATCCGCCGCGATGATCGTGGTGCTCATCACGGTCGGCAAACTGTTAGAAGCGGTCAGCAAAGGCCGCACCACCAACGCCATCAAAAGTTTGATGCAACTGACGCCGCCCGCCGCCACCCTGTTACAAGACGGCGCCGAGGTGAGCGTGCCGGTAGACGACGTCAAGATCGGGGATACGTTTTTGGTAAGGCCGGGTGACCGCGTACCGGTAGACGGCGAGGTGATCAGCGGCGAGAGCGCCGTCGACGAATCCTCACTGACCGGCGAAAGTCTGCCGGTGGATAAAGCGGTGGGAGACCACGTTGCCGCCGGTACGTTGGTGCAAAACGGCACCTTGACCTGCACCGCCACCCGCGTGGGAGCCGATACCACCCTGCGGCAGATCATCCGCACGGTAGAGGAGGCGGCCGCCTCCAAAGCCCCCATTGCCCGCGCCGCCGACAAGGTGGCAGGGGTGTTCGTACCGGTCGTACTGGGGGTGGCGCTGGTCACGCTGGTGATCTGGCTGGTGGCGGGCGAGACCTTCGCCTTTGCGCTGGCGCGCGCCATCAGCGTGCTGGTCATCAGTTGTCCCTGTGCGTTGGGGTTGGCCACACCGGTCGCCATTATGGTGGGAAGCGGCAAAAGCGCCCGCTACGGGATCTTATTTAAGACCGCCGCCGCGTTGGAGACCACCGGCAAGAGTGCGGTGGTGGCGCTGGATAAGACCGGCACGGTCACCGAAGGCGAGCCGAAAGTTACCAATATCTCCCCCCTCTCCCCCGTTACCGAAGAAGAACTGCTGGGATTTGCCGCCTCGTTGGAGGCGGGTAGCGAACATCCGCTGGCCAAAGCCATCCGCGAGGAGGCCGCCGCCCGTGGGTTGCAACCGCAACCGGTGGAGGGTTTTACCGCTTTGGCGGGTAGTGGCGTGAAAGCGACGATGGGCGGGCATACGATGCTCGGCGGCAGTCTTTCGTTCCTGCGGTCGCAGGGTATCGACGCCGGCGACGGACAAGAATTTGCAAAACAGGGAAAGACCCCGATGGGCTTTGCGCTGGACGGCCGTCCGCTCGGCATCATCGCGGTGGCAGACACGGTCAAGGCGGACAGCGCCGAGGCGGTTGCCGCCTTGAAAAAATTAGGACTGCGGGTGGTCCTGTTGACCGGCGACGACCGGCGCACCGCCGCCGCCATCGCCCGCACGGTCGGCATTGACGAGGTGATCGCCGAGGTCAAGCCCAACGAAAAGGAAGCGGTCATCCGTCGGTTGCAAGCGGAAAGCGACGGTCCGGTCACGATGGTGGGGGACGGTATCAACGACGCACCGGCACTCACCCGCGCGGACATCGGCATCGCCATCGGTGCCGGCTCGGACGTGGCCATCGATGCCGCCGACGTGGTGCTGATGCATTCCTCCCTGCGAGACGTTGCCGCCGCGGTGCGGCTGTCCCGTCGGACCATCCGCAACATCCACCAAAATCTGTTCTGGGCATTTTTCTATAACGTCATCGCCATTCCGTTGGCGGCCGGGGCGTGGATTCCGCTGACCGGCTGGACCTTAAGCCCGATGATCGGCGCGGCGGCGATGAGTCTGTCCAGTTTTTGCGTTGTCATCAATGCGTTGCGGCTGAATTTCGGTGATCCGCATAACAGCCGCCGTGACCGTCCCCGCAAGGGACTTGCCAAGCCAAAGAAAGGAGGGCCTGCCGTTATGACCAAGACGTTGCATATCGAAGGAATGATGTGTATGCATTGCCGCCGCCACGCCGAGGAAGCGCTCAATGCGCTGGAGGGCGTGACCGCCACCGTCGATCTGGAAAGTAAGACCGCCACCGTCACCGGCGAAGCGTTGGATAACGCCGCGCTGACCAAAGCGATCGCCGACGCCGGCTATCAGGTAACCTCGATCGAATAAAAAAAAGAGCCGATGCGGTTTTCCCACATCGGCTCTTTTTGCGAAATTTTAATTTTTTTTAGAAAACGCTTGACAAGTCAGAAACAATTCGTTATAATAACACTCGCCCCTCAAAGCAATATGGACGATTAGCTCAGTTGGTAGAGCATCCGCTTGACGTGCGGAGGGTCAGCGGTTCGAGTCCGTTATCGTCCACCAGAAAAACCTCTTTTGCCTATCAAGGCAAGGGAGGTTTTTTACTTGCACAATGTATGACATTGTGGTATAATTAGTTTAGCAAGTTAGATTTTGTCTAACTGACAAATAAGTTAAATTCAATAAGGAGGATATAATATGCTTTCTTTATTTAGCAAAAAGATTATGAACAAAGATGCCGCCAATGCCTTTTGGGAATGGTTTGTTGAGAAAGAGGAATGGATAATCAATTGCATTGCCAATCATGATTCCGCTTTTGTATGGGCTATTGATGAAAAATTAAAGCCTGTTTTTCCTTACTTCAAAGGCGAACTTGAGTTTCAGTTGGGATATAACGATGGCGTTGGTGAATTTTTCTTTTTTCACTTCGGAAAGAAAGAACTGGTTCGTGACGGTGAATCTTTCGGGAAAATGATGCCTATTGAAATTGCAAAGAACTGGCACTTTGTTCTTGACGAATAAATTGCCAATTCAATTTATAAAACGACGCAACCACCCTACTTTTACACTTTTTCTCCTCTTCTTTGTTTAGGTAGTTCCTTCTTTTTATACCCTTTGCGGCGAGTAAACCGAGGTCGCATAAGTAAGTGACATTCATTCCCCCAACCGTATGGTCGGGGGAATATTTTTTACCCGAAAACCAAAAAGAATCTACACGGCATTTTTGCAAATAAATGTTTACTTTTCTTTCTTTTCGTGGTATCCTTTATATTGGAGGAGGATGGGGCTTTTCGGCTTCTTGACCGTGCGGAAACCGCGGCGGCGGGATGCTCCTCTCCATTATATTACAACGGAGGTCAATAACCAATGGCACAAAAAGTTCAGTTTGTCGAAACCGTGTTGCGTGATGCCAACCAGTCGCTGATCGCTACCCGTCTGCCGTTCGAGAAGTTCGAACCGATGCTGGAGACCATCGACAAAGCGGGCTACTATGCGGCAGAATGCTGGGGCGGCGCCACCTTTGACGTCTGCCTGCGCTATCTGCACGAAGATCCGTGGGAGCGTCTGCGTAAGATCCGCGCCAAGATGCCCAACACCAAGTTGCAGATGTTACTGCGCGGCCAAAACGTTCTCGGTTATTCGCATTATCCCGATGATTTTGTCAAGTTGTTTGTCAAAAAATCGGTGGAAAACGGCATTGACGTCATCCGTATCTTTGATGCGTTAAACGACGTCAACAATATGAAGGTCGCTATGGAAGCCGCCACCGAAGCGGGGGCGCTGGCTTCCGGTGCGCTTTCCTACACCACCTCCCCCGTCCACACCCACGCCAAATACGTGGAGTTGGCGAAGGAGTTAAAGCGTATGGGCGCCGCCACCATCTGCATCAAGGATATGGCGGGCATTATGGGTCCGCAGGAGGCGTACGATCTCATCTCCGCGATCAAGGATGCGGTGGATCTGCCCATCGACCTGCACACCCACTCCACCACCGGTCTGGCGTTTATGACCTATCTCAAGGCGGTGGAAGCCGGTTGCGATATCATTGACACCGCCATTTCCCCCTTCTCCGGCGGTACTTCGCAACCCGCGACCGAGACGCTCGCCTATGCCTTGCGCCAACTCGGGTATGAAGTGGACTTAAACGACGCGTCGCTGACCGCGATAGCGGATTATTTCAAGGGGATCCGCGACGAGTTCGTGGCGGACGGTACGCTGATGCCCAAGGCGATGGCGACCGATACCCAGTGCCTGACCTACCAGATCCCCGGCGGTATGCTTTCCAATCTGCTTTCCCAACTCAAGCAGATGAACGCGCTGGATAAATTTGACGAAGCGTTGGCGGAGACGCCGCGCGTGCGCGCCGATATGGGGTATCCCCCGCTGGTCACCCCGACCTCGCAGATGGTGGGCGTGCAGGCGGTGCGTAACGTCTTGGACGGCGAGCGCTACAAGACCGTCTCCAAGGAGATCAAGGCGTACTGCCGCGGGGAATACGGCACCACGCCGGCCCCGATCGACCCCGCTATTCAGAAGATGATCCTCGGTGACGAACAGCCGCTGACCGGCCGTTACGCCGATACTCTCCCGCCGATCGTGGAGGATACCCGCCAAAAACTCGCCGGTATCGCCCGCTCGGACGAGGACGTGCTCTCCTATATCGCTTTCCCCAATCTGGCCGAGAAGTTCTTTGAGGAACGCAAGGCGAAGGAAGAAAACGAAGTCACCTACACCATTACCGCTTGCTGAGGAGGGAAGAGAATGCTGTTATTATCCGCAGCGGCTGCCGGCGATAAGATCCCTGCGCAGCCGGACTACATTGCTCTTGCCATGGTCGCCGTGATGTTTTTGATCCTCATCATAATGACCGTCCGCAAGTACCTGCAGAAAAAGAAAGCCGCCGCTACCCCTGCCGAGCAGGCGGAAACGGTCGCACCGGCTCCGACCGCTCCGGCAAAAGAAGCCCCCGGTTCGGCCGGTCACATCAAACTGCATGACGTTGACCCGAAGACCGCCGCTATGCTGATGGCGATCGTTGCCGACAAGACCGGCACACCCTTAAACGAACTTCGTTTTATTTCGATCAAGGAGGTCAAATAACCATGAAATACAAGATCACTTTGAACGACCGCACCTACGAGGTGGAGGTCGAAAACGGCAAGGCGATGTTGCTCGACGAGTACGAGGCGATCGCCCCCGCTCCCGCCCCCGCTCCGGCGGCGGTGACCGCTCCCTCTCCGGCGGCTGCGGCCGCACCGTCTGCACCGGCGGCCGTTTCGGCGGCCGGCGAGGTCGTGTCCGCCCCGATGCCGGGTACCGTACTGAAGATCGCGGTCGCGGCCGGTCAGGCGGTGCAGGCCGGCGACGTACTGGTGGTACTGGAAGCAATGAAGATGGAAAATGAGATCAAAGCCCCCAAAGCCGGCACGGTCGCGCAGATCGTCGCCACCAAGGGTTCCACCGTGGAATCCGGCGCTCCGCTGATCGTCCTCGGTTAAGCGGAAGGAGGAGCCTACCGTATGGATATTTTATATCAAAACCTTTTGGCCTTTACTTGGCAGGATCTGGTCATGATCCTCATCGGTTGCCTGCTCATCTATCTGGCGATCGCCAAGGAGATGGAGCCGTCGTTGCTGTTGCCGATGGGCTTCGGTACCATACTGGTCAACATTCCGTTTTCGGATGCGCTGGTCGGCCCGATCAAAGAACTGTACGAGGCGGGTATTGCCAATGAGTTGTTCCCGCTGTTGCTGTTTATCGGCATCGGTGCGATGATCGATTTCGGTCCGTTGCTCTCCAATCCGAAACTGATGTTGTTCGGTGCGGCGGCGCAGTTCGGTATCTTCTTCACCCTGTGTATGGCGAGCATCTTCTTTCCGGAGATCGATGCCGCCTCCATCGCCATCATCGGCGCGGCGGACGGCCCGACCTCCATTGCGGTCGCCAACACCCTCGGTTCCAAGTACGTCGGCGCGATCACCGTCGCCGCCTACTCGTACATGGCGTTGGTGCCTATCATTCAGCCGCCGGTCATCAAGTTGCTGACCACCAAGAAAGAGCGGATGATCCGGATGCCGTATGAGCAGAAATCGGTCAGCAAACTGACCCGCATTATGTTCCCCATCATCATCACGGTGGTGGCCTCCGCCATCGTGCCGCAGGCGACCGCGCTGATCGGTTTCCTGATGTTTGGTAACCTCATCCGCGAATGCGGTGTGTTGGATTCGCTCTCCGAGACCGCGCAAAAGGTGCTGGCTAACCTCATCACCATCTTCCTCGGCATCTCGGTGGCGTTCAATATGACCTCCGAGCAGTTCCTGAAGTTCGATACCCTGCTGATCTTGGCGCTGGGTCTGATCGCTTTTATCGTAGACACCGCGGGCGGTGTGCTGTTTGCCAAACTGCTCAACCTGTTCTCCAAGAAGAAGATCAACCCGATGATCGGCGCGGCCGGTATCTCGGCCTTCCCGATGTCCGGCCGTATCGTGCATAAGATGGGGTTGGAAGCGGATCCGCAAAACTTCCTGCTGATGCATTCCATCGGTGTCAACGTGTCCGGTCAGATCGCCTCGGTTATTGCCGGCGGCATCATTCTGAACCTGTTCTCGAAGTAAGGAGGGGGACGCTATGAATTTATTATCGCTTATGCTGGCGGCAACCACCGCCCCGACCACCGAAGCCGCTCCGCAGATGTTTTTCCAACCGGTCAACTTCGTAACCAATCTGCAGTATATGGGCATCGGTATGCTGGTCATCTTCGCGGTCATCGGCATCATCATTCTGGCCACGTTGCTTATCAACTATCTGTTCTCGGATTGATCCCCGACAAACACGGGTGGGACGCCAATCGCGTTCCACCCGTTTTTTTACCCTTCTGTTGCGATTTTTCGGGAATTTTGCAATTTTTAAAAAAGGGACTTGCATTTTTAAACTGCATATACTATAATAGAGCCGTTACTGCGGTGGCAGAAATGCAATTTTGAAAGGTGAATTCCATCAATGAGTCTCATTACCGAAATGACCCCCGCGGCACTCCGCGAGCGGCAAGAGGCGCTGCAACAGGCATACGATGCCTACAAGGCGCAAAACTTAAAACTGGATATGTCCCGCGGCAAGCCGGGTGCCGAACAACTCGGACTGACGGCCGAACTGACCGCCGCGGTGGATTTTGCCGCCGACTACAAGGCGGAGGACGGCACCGACACCCGCAACTACGGCGTCCTGTGCGGTCTGCCGGAGACCCGCCGGTTGTTCGGTGAGATCTTCGGGGTCTCGCCCGATCGGGTCATCGTGGGCGGCAACGCCAGCCTCACGCTGATGTACGACTACCTCGCGACCGCGTATATGCGCGGCGTATGCGGCGGCAAACCGTGGGCACAACAGGGAGCAATCAAGTTTCTTTGCCCCGTCCCCGGTTACGACCGCCATTTCGCCATCACCGAATTTCTCGGTATCGAGATGATCAACGTCCCGCTGACCGACGAAGGCCCCGATATGGCGATGGTCGAAGAACTGGTGAAAGATCCGTTGGTCAAGGGTATGTGGTGCGTGCCGATGTACGCCAATCCCACCGGTATCACCTATTCGGATGAGACGGTACGCCGGCTGGCGGCGTTGCGTCCGGCGGCGGCGGATTTCCGCATTATGTGGGATAACGCCTACTGTCTGCATCATTTCCGCGACACCCACGACAAACTGCTCAACATCTACGCCGAAGCGGAGAAGGTCGGCAACGAAGACATCGTGCTGATGTTCACCTCCACCTCCAAGATCAGTTTCCCCGGCGCGGGTGTCGGCGCGTTGGCGGCGTCGGATGCCAACCTCGCCGATATCAAAAAGCGGATGACGGTGCAGACCATCGGCCACGACAAGATGAATATGCTCCGCCACAGCCGCTATTTCCGCGATCTGGCAGGGGTAGAGGCGCACATGGAGAAGCATGCCGCCTTCCTGCGCCCCCGTTTTGACGTGGTGGCCAAAGCACTCTCGAACAATCTCGCCGGCAAGGGGATTGCCCGCTGGACCGACCCCAACGGCGGCTATTTCATCAGCGTCGACCTGTTGCCCGGTACCGCCAAGGAGACGGTGCGGTTGCTCAAAGAGGCCGGCGTGGTGCTGACCGGTGCCGGTGCGACCTTCCCCTACGGGCGCGATCCGCAGGATGCCAACCTGCGTATTGCGCCGTCCTACCCGCCGGTGGAAGAACTGACGGTAGCGATGGAATTGTTCTGCATTTGCGCCGAACTGGCGGCTGTCAACAAGTTGCTGACCGCCTAATCGGACGATTTTAGAAAAATATTCATAAAAAAGGCGTCGGGGTCATTGACTTTTCCGACGCTTTTTTATATAATAATGAATTGTAATGTGCCGTGCTGTCGGTTTTTATCGGCGGCAAAACGGCAAGCAAATCAACAACGGGAGGATTTATTGATGAAACGAACACCCAAAGCCGTGTTTTTCATCGTATCCGTGCTGATCATCGCCCTGACTTGTACCTCGTTCTTTGGTATCCACAAGTTCTACGGTGACCGTATGGATACGATAATTAAAGGCGCCTCCGAAATTCGTTTCGGCGTTGACATCCAAGGCGGTGTTGACGCGACCTTTGGTCCGGTCGACGACAAACTCGAACCGACCGACGCAGAAATGGACAGCATCCGCGGTGTGATCGAGGAGCGTATGGTGCTGGAAGGCATCACCGACTACGAGATCTACACCGACTACGTGTCTGACCGCGTGATCGTCCGCTTCCCCTGGGGTGCCGACAAGGCCGGTCAGGATCCGCAGAAGGCGATCACCGAACTCGGTGAGACCGCTCAGCTGTACTTCTACTACGGCGACGACACCGATTCCACCACCGGCAAGCCGAAGGGCGAACTGGTGCTGACCGGTGACGACGTGGCTTCCGCCACCGCCGGCGCACAGCCGCTCAGCGAGACCTCTACCGAGACCGAACCGGTCGTGCAACTCAAGTTGACCGCCGACGGTACCAAGAAGTTCGCAACCGCCACCGAAAAGGCGTACAAGAACAAAGAGTGCATCTCCATCTGGCTGGATTACGGCGGGGAGACCGGTATGCAGATGATCTCGGCCCCCACGGTCGAAGCGGTCATCAGCAACGGCGAAGCAGTCATCAGCGGCAGTTTCACCACCATCGAAGATGCCGAGACTCTCGCTAACCAGATCACTTCCGGCGCGATGCCGTTTGCCGTTGAGGCGAAGTCCACCGGTACGGTGGCGGCTTCGCTGGGCGAAAAGGCTCTGCAGGGTATGGTGCTGGCCGGTATCATCGGCTTTGTGCTGATCGCCGTGTATCTCGTACTGATGTACCGTCTGCCCGGCGTGATCGCGATCATCGCCCTGCTCGGTCAGGTCGGCGGCTCGATCGCCGCAGTCTCCGGCTACTTCAGCGTGGTGCAGGGCTTTACGCTGACCCTGCCCGGTATCGCCGGTATCATTATGTCGATGGGTATGGGCGTTGACGCCAACGTCATCACCGCCGAGCGTATCCGCGAAGAGATCCGCCGCGGCAAGACCATCGACGGCTCGATCGAGGCGGGTTCCCGCAACTCCATCAGCGCCATCGTGGACGGCAACGTCACCACCGCGATCGTAGCGGTCGTGCTGATGGGCGTGTTCGGTCCGTCCGACGGCCTGTGGGCGATCATCCTGTCGCCGGTGCTCAGTTGGTTCCCGGCATCCACCACCGGTGCGGTGTATTCCTTCGGTTACACCCTGCTGGTCGGTATCATCTTCAACTTCATCATGTCGGTGTTTGCTTCCCGTCTGATGCTGAAGTCTATCGTCCGCTTCAAGGCTTTGCGCAAGCCGTGGCTGTTGGGAGGTGAGCGTGTATGAAAAACTGGTGGAACGGTAATTTCGATTATCTGAAGTCCCGCAAGATCTGCTGGTACATCTCGCTCGGCCTGCTGATCGTCGGCATCCTCTTCAACGTCATCTTCGGCACCTCGCTGGACGTCACCTTCCGTGGCGGTAACGAGTTGCAGTATTCCTACACCGGCGAGGTCGATATCAACAAACTGCAAAGCGACCTGAACGCCGCCGGTTTCAAGGCGACCGTCCGCAAAGCGGAATCCGCCAACACGCCGGTCATCAAGATCAGCATCCCCGGTGAGGCGCTGGACGCCACCGCCAAGGCAGATCTGACCAAGGTGCTAAACACCAATTTCAAGGACAACAAACTCACCGACGCGGGCAGCCAGTCGCTCAGCCCGACGATGGGCTCGCTGTTCCTGCTGAAATGCGCGGTGGCACTGCTCATTGCGGCGGCGTTCCTGCTGCTGTACGTCGGCATCCGCTTCCGCAAGATCGGCGGCATCACCGCCGCTCTCTGCGCTGTGGCTGCGCTGTTCCACGATATGATCATCGTGTACTTCGCGTTTGTTATCTTCCGCATCCCGCTGAATGATAACTTCGTGGCGGTGCTGCTGGCCATTCTCGGTTACTCACTGAACAGCACCATCGTCGTGTTCGACCGTATCCGCGAAAACCGCACGCTGTTCGGCAAGACCATGAGCCTGCCGGAGATCGTCAACCTGTCGCTCAACCAGTCGGTCCGCCGCAATGTCAGCACCACCGTGACTACGGTGTCTGCAATGGCGGCGGTAGCGATCGTGGCAGTGGCAATGAGCCTCGACTCGGTGGTCAGTTTCGCTGTGCCGTTGCTGTTCGGTCTGCTGTCCGGTTTCTATTCTTCCCAGTTCCTGTGCGCTCCGACGTGGGTGCTGTGGGCTGTCAAGGAAGAGGAAGCCAAGGCGCTCAAGGCCAAGACGAAGAAATCCGCGAAGAAGCCTGTCAAGAAAGTCAAGAAGTAAGATCCACTCGGGAGGCTGTCAAACAGCCTCCCGATTTTTTTGGAGGAAACGGTATGTATCTGTTGCTTGGGCTGGGTGCCAATCTCGGTGACCCGCAAAACGCACTGACCGCCGCGCTGGAAGCGATCGCGGCCCTGCCGCACACCCGCGTCAGCCGCGTCTCCGGACGTTACCTCACCGCGCCGGTCGGGTATGCCGACCAGCCGCCGTTTGTCAATCTGGTGGCGGAGGTGGAGACCGATCTCTCCCCCGAAGCGATGCTCGGTGCTTGCCTCGGTATCGAAGCGGCCATGGGGCGGCAACGCCCCTTCAAAAACGCGCCGCGGGTGATCGATATCGACCTACTGTTAGCGGAAGGATTTACCAAAAACTCCCCCGAACTTACCCTGCCGCATCCGCGGATGGCGGAGAGGGCGTTCGTGCTGGTGCCGCTTGAAGAACTTTGCCCCGACGGAAACTGGCGGGGCAACGACCTGTCGGCGGCGATGGCGGCGGTCGACCGCTCCCAAATTTTTGACCGTTTGGACGATTGACAGCGGACGTAAAATAGAGTATAGTAATAAAGTAAAATTCGCAATTCCCGAAAGGATGAAAAATTATGGGTCTGACTTTAGCGCAAAAATGCATTCAGGCGCACCTGCTCTCCGGCGATATAAGCGTGATTGGCTCGGAGATCGGTCTGCGCATCGACCAAACGCTGACGCAGGATGCGACCGGCACGATGGCGTACCTCGAATTTGAGGCGATCGGTATCGACCGCGTCCGCACCGAACTGTCGGTGGCGTATATCGACCACAACACCCTGCAGACCGGCTTTGAGAACGCCGACGACCATCGGTATATCCAGAGCGTCTGCAAAAAACACGGTCTGCAGTTCTCCCGCCCCGGCAACGGCATCTGCCATCAGGTGCATCTGGAGCGGTTCGGCATTCCGGGCAAGACGCTGATCGGCTCGGACAGCCATACCCCCACCGCCGGCGGCATCGGTATGCTCGCGTTCGGCGCGGGCGGTCTGGACGTGGCGATGGCGATGGGCGGCGGCACCTATTACATTTCGATGCCGAAGATGGTCCGCGTCAATCTGCACGGCAAGTTACAGCCGTGGGTTGCCGCCAAGGACATCATTTTGGAAGTTTTGCGCCGGATGTCGGTCAAGGGCGGCGTCGGCAAGATCATCGAATACGGCGGCGACGGCGTGGCTTCGCTGTCGGTGCCGGAGCGTGCCACCATCACCAATATGGGCGCCGAGTTGGGCGCTTCCACCTCCATCTTCCCGTCGGACGACGTCACCCGCGCGTTTATGGAAGCGCAGGGTCGCGGCGACCAATGGGTCGCGCTGGCGCCGGATGCGGACGCACAGTACGACGAGGTATTGGAAATTGACCTGAACACGTTGGCGCCGTTGGCGGCCTGCCCGCATTCGCCGGACAACGTCAAGCCGGTCTCCGAACTGGCGGGGATGAAGGTGGATCAGTGCTGTATCGGTTCCTGCACCAACTCCTCGCTGTACGATATGCTGAAGGTCGCGGCCATCCTCAAGGGTAAGACGGTCGATCCGTCGGTGTCGCTGGGCATCGCCCCCGGCTCCAAGCAGGTGTTCAATATGCTCGCCGATTGCGGTGCGCTGGCTGATCTGATCGCCGCCGGTGCGCGTATTCTGGAATGCGCGTGCGGTCCGTGCATCGGTATGGGTCAATCCCCCAACTCCGCGGGTGTGTCGCTTCGTACCTTCAACCGCAACTTCGAAGGCCGTAGCGGCACCGCCGACGGTCAGGTATATCTGGTCAGTCCGGAAGTGGCGGCTGTGTCCGCGCTGACCGGCGTGTTCACCGATCCGCGTACCATGGGCGATGCGCCGGTGGTGCAGATGCCGGAGAAATTCACCGTCAACGACAATATGATCGTCCCGCCGGCCTCGCCGGAAGAGGCAAAGGATCTGCCCATCCTGCGCGGTCCGAATATCAAACCGTTCCCCTCCAACGATCCGATGCCGGATACCATCGAGGCGGACGTGTTGCTGAAAGTGGGCGACAACATCACCACCGACCACATTATGCCGGCGGGTGCCAAAGTGTTGCCGTTGCGCTCCAATATCCCCGCTATCTCGCAACATTGCTTCACCCGTTGCGATCCGACCTTCCCCGCCCGTTGCGAAGCGGCCGGCAAGGGCTTTGTGGTCGGCGGCAACAACTACGGTCAGGGCAGCAGCCGTGAACACGCGGCGCTCGCGCCGCTGCACCTCGGCATCAAGGCGGTGTTCGTGCAATCGTTTGCCCGTATCCACGTGGCCAACCTCATCAACGCCGGTATCCTGCCGCTCACCTTTGCGGATCCCGCCGACTACGACCGTATCAGTCAAGGCGATACCCTCCGCCTCACCGAACTGCGCTGCCACCTCACCGACGGCAGCGACTTCGTGCTGGAGAACGTCACCCGTGGCGAGACCTATGCACTGCCCAACACGCTCACCGAGCGTCAGGCGCAGATCCTGCTCGCCGGTGGCCTGCTGTACACGATCGAGAAATAAACGCAAAATCATCCCACCGCTATGCGGTGGGATGATTTCTTTTCCGGCTATAGGAAACCCGTAAACAAGTTATGCGGTTGGGAGGCTCCCCTTGTCAGGGGAGCTGGCGGCAACAGCCGCCTGAGGGGTAGTTTTTTGTTTTCTCTCCTTCCGTCTTTTTGCTTCGCAAAAATCCACCTCCCTCGTCAGAGGGAGGCAAGGTATAAAACGCAGTCCGTGGCTATCGCGTGACTTACGTATTATATCAAAAAGACCATCCTCACGGATGGTCTTTTTTTACGTTTACTTCTGTGTTTCCAGATACAGGAAACCTTGTTCGAGAAGGGTCTTGGCGACCGCGAAGCGGCCGTCGGTATCGTGGTGGCACAGCACGATGGCGATCAAGGTGGTGCCGTCTTTGGTGGCAGAAGCCGCCAAGCAGTTACACGCCTCGTCGGTGGTGCCGGTCTTGAGACCGTTGGCGTAGGGGTAATAATACTCGCTTTCGGGGTCTAACAGTTGGTTGGTGGAAGTATAATATTCCCCCGGATACGCTTCGCTGGTACGCATAGCCACCGTCTCGGCAATTCGCGGAAAACTGCGGGCGTGCAGTGCGATGCGCAACAGGTCGTTGGCGGTGGTATAGTGATCGTTATCGTGGTAGCCGTCGGGGGTGACGAAATGGGAATTTTCACACCCGATCTTGGTCAGTTTATCGTTGACCAGATCCATAAACTTCGCCACCGCCGCGGTATCCGACAGGGTGGCATCGCCGGTGGCGGTGCGGGCGGTATTGACCGCCAAACAGTAGGCGGCATCCGCATCCGAGAACAACAGCAATCCTTCCAGCAACGTCTTAAGGGTGACGCCTTTGCCGTACCACAGCAGGCCGGTACGGGAAGCATCCAGCTCGACGAGATCGATCTCGTCCCCGATGGTGTAGGTGGCGTTTTCGTCCAGATACTCACACGCTACCGCCGCGGTCATCAGTTTGGTGATACTGGCGGGGTACATCCGCCGGTCGGCGTCAAACGAGAACACCGGCTGACCGGTGGTGGCGTCGTACAACAGCACCACCTGCACGTCGTTGGTGCGGATACCGAGATCCGGCAACTGCGCCTCGCTCATCATCGGGTAGGCGGTGGTCGCCGCCGTCTGGGTGGAGGTGGTGCCTTCCGGCTGATCGCCGCCCGATGGCTCGGGATCTTTCTTTAAGCCGTCCAGCGCTATGGACAACCCAACCGCCAGCACGATCAACGCCGTCACGACCGCCACGGCGATCAGTATCCGGCGACGACGGTATTTGCGGCGTCGCGCTTCGCGTTCTCTTGCGGTCATCATCCGACATCCCTCCCTACGGTCAATATGCACTTATTATATCATAAGTAACTGGCCCTCGCAAGAGGAATTTCACCGGATCTCTACGTCGGTGTAGTAATGATGCAATATCTCCTCCCAAGTATACCCCGACCGCGCCAAAAATTGCGCACCGTACTGGCTCATCCCCACTCCGTGACCGTAGCCTTTGACCGCAAAACGGAATTCCCCGTCAGCATATGTCACCGTAAAGCAGGCGGACCGAAGCCCACAGCGTTCCCGCCATTCCCGACCGGTCAGCGACACCCCGCCGACCGTCTGCGAGACCACCGTTCCGGCGGCGGACAACACCGCGTCTTCCGCGATCCACCCCGCCGCTTCCCCCGACAGGTCGATCCCTTCCACGTCTGCCAACGCCTCGGCCAGTTGCGGGGCGGTCAGGGTCACCTCAGAAGCGTAGTCGGGGGCTTGCTCATCCAGCGGACTGGCCACCGATTGCAGATACGGAAAGGCCGCCGACCACACCACCTCCGGCAGTTCGGTGGTCCCGCCCGAAATGGCGTGATACGCCGCAAAAATGGGGGCATTATCGTACAAAATGCGTTTGCCGGTCACCGCCGCCACCGCTTCGCTGACCTTTTTAACGCTCTCCTCGTAGCCGTCCCCCAACCGTTCCCGCCAGTAGGCTTCGGTATACCCTTCGGGGTACGGCACCGGCGTATCCGCCAAGTCTGCTCCGCACAGCGCCTCGGACGGGGACGCCCGCTCGGCGGCGCGTTCGTAGCAGAAATAGGTGTAGGATGCCACCGCCTGCGCCTTGAGCGCTTCCGGCTCAAAGGCGGCGGGCATCTCCGCCAGCACGGTCCACAACAAGAATTCGCTTACCCCCATTTCCGATACCGTCTGCCCGTCGCTGTGGAGAATACGGAAACGGTCGCTGTCCGCCGTTTCGCTTGTCGGCGGCGTCGGTCTTGTGGCTGTCGGCGGTTGTTCCTCCGGTTGCTGTGAAGCCGCCGGCAACGCCCGCAACGGCAGTAAGATCATCACCGCCAACGTCACCGCACAGAGTAAAGCCACCCATTTTCCCGCTACTGTCATTCGTCATCCCTGCCTTTTTATTATTGACTTTATTTTTGGGTTGGTTTATAATAAGATGTCAAGTTATGCAATCTCCGATGGAAAGGATCATTTTATGTTTACCGACGCTACCATTTCCAAAGACATCATTAAAGATTTATGCGAGGAACTTCGCAATAATACCCGCATCGAGACCGAGCGTTACCGTCACTACGATATCAAGCGCGGTCTGCGCAACGCTGACGGTTCGGGTGTCGTGGCGGGGCTGACCCGTGTTTGCAACGTACACGGCTACGTGATGAACGAAGGCGAAAAAGAACCGATCGACGGCGAACTGACCTATCGCGGTGTCAACGTCAACGATCTGGTCGACGGCTACACCCGCCGTCGCACGCCGCGTTTCGGCTTCGAGGAGACCGCCTATCTGCTGTTGTTCGGCAAGTTGCCGAACCGCGAGCAACTCTCCACCTTCAACAGCCTGTTGCAGAATTGCCGCGAGTTGCCGGAGTTTTTTGCCGAGGATATGATCCTCAAGTCCCCCTCGCCGAGCGTAATGAATAAAATGCAACGCAGTGTGCTGTCCTTCTATTCCTACGACTCCAACCCCGACGATACCTCCACCGAAAACGTGCTACGCCAATCCATCTTCCTGATCGCAACCCTTCCCAGTGTGATGGCGTATGCTTATCAGGTCAAGCGCCGCGTGTACGACCACGCCAGTATGGTATTGCATCCGCCGGTGCAGGGGCTTTCCACCGCCGAAAACATTCTGTATTCGTTGCGGTCGGACGGTCAGTTTACCGACGAGGAAGCGCGGTTGCTGGATATCTGCTTGATGCTGCACGCCGAACACGGCGGCGGTAACTGCTCCACCTTTACCTCCCGTGTGCTGAGTTCGTCCGGCACCGACACCTACGGCGCCATTTCGGCGGCGATCGGTGCGCTGAAAGGTCCGCGTCACGGCGGCGCTAACATCAAGGTGCAGGAGATGCTCGGGTATATGCAAGGCGAGATCGCCGATCCGACCGACGAAGCGCAGGTCAAAGATTACCTCCGCAAGATGCTTCGCGGCGAGGTGGGCGACCGCTCCGGTCTCATCTACGGTATGGGTCACGCGGTGTACACCAAGTCCGACCCCCGCGCCGTGTTGCTGAAAAAATACGCCCGCGATCTGGCCGAGAAAAAAGGCTTCGGTGACGAGTTCGAACTGCTGGAAAAAGTGGAACGTCTGGCACCGGCACTGGTGGTGGAAAAGACCGGTCGCGATACCGGCATCTGCGCCAACGTCGATTTGTATTCCGGTCTGGTGTACCGCACGTTGGGCATCAGCCCCGATCTGTTTACCCCGCTGTTTGCGGTGGCGCGTACCGCCGGTTGGTGCGCCCATCGCATTGAGGAACTGACCTACGGCAACCGCATCATCCGTCCGGCGTACAAGTCGGTGGTGCCGCGGACGCCGTACGTGGATCTGGATAATCGGTGATCATCCGATTTGGGGAGTGTTTTTATGAAACCGTCCATCAATAAAATAGCCATCTATGCCACTATGGCAATGACCGCGCTGGCGATGATCCTGCGCTTGACCACCCTTCCGCAGGTCCAGCAAGAGGCGGTCGGCGAGTTCGGCGTCAGTTTCTGGTTGCTGGTCGCGCTGTGCGCGGCGGCGGTCGTTCTGGCGGTGCTTTCGTTTCTGTCCGACCTGCCGTTACATCCCATCGGGGGCACGCAACAGCCGAAACTCGGCGGGCTGACCGTGGCGGTCGGTGCCGTGTTGCTGTTGGATACGGTGTTGGCGCTGGTACGTTTCGGTCTGTTGGGGAAGACCCCGCCGCCGAACGCGCAGATCCTCAACAACGCCGACAAGATCACGCTGTATCTGACCTTTGCGTTCGGTCTGCTCGGCGGATTGTGGCTGGTGATATTGGGTTGCCAATGGCTGCGCCGCCGGACGCTCGGCAATCTCGCCCGTGCCGGCGCGCTGTTGCCGGTACTGTGGATCTGGTGCCGGTTGGCGCGGTATGAACTGTCCTACGCCAGCGCCGCCAACATCAAACGATCGTTTTACGATTTCTTTATGCTGTTGTTCTTGATGCTGTTCCTGCTGGCGTTTGCGCGCTGGGTGGCCGACGTGGCGCCGCCTTCCGCCAAAACGATGCGCGCGCTGTCCGCCATCGCGGCGATGGCGGGTATCAGTTCACCGCTGACCCGTTTGGGAATGCAGATACTGGGCGATACCGAAGCATTTAATGCCAGCCAGTTGGCGGGCATTACCGATCTGGCGATCGGTGTGTTGGCCTTGGCGGTGACCGCCTATCTCTTCCGTGACCGATTGGATTTCGTCCCCGTGCCGATCGAACGCGCACCGTTGCTGGATGAACGGAAGGAAACGGACGACGAAGAGAGTCTGGAACGGGTGATCTTGCAAGAACAGACCAAGCACTCTTCCACGCCGACGGCGGATAAACTGATCGCCGAATTGCTGGAAGAGGAAAACACCCCCCGCCTGTTTATGTTAGACGATCAAGACGACCTTTGATTTCCCGCCCCCGTGCCTTTGCACGGGGGATTTTTTCTTTATTCCTTTATATAAAATAGCAATCTGCGGTCAAGCGACCGCCACAAAATTTAGATATCCGTTACAAAAGTGCGTTAAATCAGTATTTTTTTCGCGAAATGACTTGAAAAATTTTGCGGTTTGGCATACAATAAAGGTAACCGTGAAATAAATTTTTATTGGAGGTATTTTACAATGGCTGTTAAAGTAGCAATCAATGGTTTTGGCCGTATCGGCCGCCTCGCGTTCCGTCAGATGTTCGGTGCCGAGGGTTACGAAGTTGTGGCTATCAACGATCTGACCAGCGCGAAGATGCTGGCTCACCTGCTGAAGTACGACACCGCGCAGGGCAACTACCTGAGCATGGGTCACACCGTCGACTTCCATGAGGGTGAAGGCGAAGACAACTACATCGTTGTCGATGGCAAGAAGATCGTTATCTATGCGATCAAAGACGCTAACGAGTGCCCGTGGGGCAAACTGGGTGTGGACGTCGTGCTGGAGTGCACCGGCTTCTACTGCAGCAAGGATAAGTCGATGGCGCACATCAACGCCGGCGCCAAGAAGGTCGTTATCTCCGCTCCGGCCGGCAACGACCTGAAGACCATCGTTTACAGCGTGAACGAAGGCACCCTGACCGCGGACGATCAGATCATCTCCGCCGCTTCCTGCACCACCAACTGCCTCGCCCCGATGGCGAAGGCGCTGAACGATGCGTTCCCGATCCAGAGCGGTATCATGACCACCGTGCACGCTTACACCGGTGACCAGATGATCCTCGACGGTCCGCACCGCAAGGGTGATCTCCGCCGTGCCCGCGCCGGCGCGCAGAACATCGTCCCGAACTCCACCGGCGCTGCCAAGGCCATCGGTCTGGTCATTCCGGAACTGAACGGCAAACTCATCGGCTCCGCCCAGCGCGTGCCGGTCTGCACCGGTTCCACCACCCTGCTGGTTGCCGTTGTCAAGGGCACCGACGTGACCAAGGATTCCGTTAACGCCGCCATGAAGGCCGCCGCTTCCGAGTCCTTCGGCTACAACACCGACGAGATCGTTTCCTCCGACGTGATCGGTATGCGTTACGGCTCGCTGTTCGATGCCACCCAGACCATGGTTGCCAAGATCGACGACGACACCTATCAGGTGCAGGTCGTGTCCTGGTACGACAACGAGAACTCCTACACCAGCCAGATGGTCCGCACCATCAAGTACTTCGCTGAACTGTAATTCTCGAAGAACACCATCCCTCCCGCCACCGGCGGGAGGGATTTTTTTATCCGAACCCATTGCATACCGACAACGAATGTGGTACAATAGGCTCACAAACTTTTCAGGGCGGGGTGAGAGTCCCCACCGGTGGTAAAAGCCCACGAGCCGCCAAACGGCGGTCGATTTGGTGAAATTCCAAAGCCGACGGTCACAGTCCGGATGAAAGAAAGGGGTATATTATGGAAAACAATTCGATGAAGACCCGCCGTTTGGTGGTGCTGGCTATGCTGTGTGCCGTCGCTTTTGCGTTGGCTTTTGTTTCGCATTTCCTGCCCGCTATCGGCGGTAATTTTTTGAAATACGATCCCAAGCCGGTGATCGTCACCGTAGCCGGCTTTTTGTACGGTCCGGCGGCGGCGCTTGTCTGCTCGGTGGTGGTGGCGGTGCTGGAACTGTTCACCGTCAGCGACACCGGCTGGATCGGGCTGATTATGAATATCCTTACCACCGCCGGCTTTGCCTGCACCGCCTCACTGATATACAGCCGTCGCCGTCGCATCGACGGGGCGGCGTGGGGGTTGGGGGCCGCCACCGTGGTAGTCACCGGTCTGATGCTTTTATGGAATTACCTCATCACCCCGCTGTATATGCATATCCCGCGGGAGGCGGTCGCCGCCATGCTCCCCACCGTGTTTTTGCCGTTTAATCTGTTGCAGGGGATCGCCAACGCCGCATTGACCCTGATGCTGTACCGTCCGCTCACCACCGCTCTGCGTGCCGCCAAACTGTTGCCGCCGAGCAACGGAATGCCGAAATCCCGCAAGACCACCCTGCAAGTCACGCTGGGCGGCGCGTTTTTACTGATCAGCGCCATCATTGCCGTGCTGTTGTGGAACGACGTTTTGTAAGGAGGATGCTTAATGTATACTTTCCCGAAAGATTTTCTGTGGGGTGTGGCAACCGCCGCCCAGCAGATCGAAGGTGCCGCCGCCGAAGACGGGCGAGGCCCCAGCATCTGGGATACCTTTTCCGCCATTCCCGACAAGATCGCCGGCAACGATACGCCGGCGCTGGCCTGCGATTTCTACCATCGTTATCCGGAACATCTCGCGTTGGCAAAAGAACTGGGTTTTAACGCCTTCCGCTTTTCCTTTTCGTGGCCCCGCATTCTGCCGGAAGGCACCGGTGCGGTCAACCAAAAAGGCTTGGATTTCTACAAACGGATGATCGACGAGATGCTACGTCTCGGTCTGACCCCCAACGCTACCCTCTACCATTGGGATCTGCCGCAGGCGCTGGATGACCGCGGCGGTTTCCTGACCCGCGATATCGCGGGGTGGTTTGGGGACTACGCCGAGGTGCTGTTCAAGGAATTCGGGGACGTCATTCCGCTGTGGTCCACCTTTAACGAGCCGATCGCCACCTACGTCGGGTACGGTCACGGTTGGTTTGCGCCCGGTCGCACCGGCGGCGAACGGGACGGCCGCACCGCCAACCACCATCTGTTGCTCGCACACGGCGAGGCGGTACAGCGTTTCCGCCAAAGCGGTGCCACCGGCCAGATCGGCATCGTGGTGGATGTGTGGCACCATCATCCCGCCCGTCCCGACTGTCCCGAGGACGTGGCGCTGGCGGAACGGGAAAACGAAAAAGCCTACCGTTCCTATCTCCACCCGCTCTTTAAAGGCGGCTATTCCCCCGCCCTCACCCAATGGATGGAAGATAACCATTATCTCCCCCCGATTTTAGAGGGTGACTTCGAAAAGATCAGACAGCCGTTGGATTTCTTCGGCTTAAACTGCTATAACCGCGTGGTGGACTGCGCCGATCCGTCGGTCAACGTCCGGCAGAAGACCGAACACGCCGGCGGGAACTTCTTGGATAACGGCACCGAATATTATCCGCAGGCCATTTACGATGCGTTGCATATCCTCAAGGAACAGTACGGGGTGACTATTCCCATCTATATTACCGAAAACGGCACCCACGCGCCGGACGAGCGGATCGTGGAAAACGGCGTCGAGGTCATCCACGATCCCGTCCGCATCCGCTATTTCCAAGGCTTCTTGGAATGGCTGAGCAAGGCGATGGCGGAGGGGGTCGACGTCCGCGGCTACTTCGCGTGGACGCTGTTGGATAACTTCGAGTGGACCGCCGGCTACGGCACTCGCTTCGGTATGGCGACCGCGCCGGTCGGCGGCGGGGACATCCTGCTCAAAGACAGCGCCTACTGGTGGCAGGAATTTTTGAAGAACAAGAAAATATGATAAACAAAATACCCCCGCATAGCGGGGGTATTTTGTTTTCGGGTATAGCCCTATTGGCCCGCCGACCACGCACCGGTTGCCGGCCACCCATAAATGGGTTGTTAGTCTTTGCCGGCTCCCCTTGTCAGGGGAGCTGTCGGCGGCAGCCGACTGAGGGGTAGTCTTTCGTTTTCTCTCCCTCCGTCTTTTTGCTTCGCAAAAATCCACCTCCCTCGTCAGAGGGAGGCATAACATAAAACACTTT
>JAFQQM010000014.1 GCA_017410585.1 Clostridia bacterium | reverse complement strand
GTCTTCACCGTATCCGGAATCTCCACCGACACCAGCGTATCGTTATAACTGCAGGCGTAGTTCGCGATCGCGATCACCGGCAGGTTGTTGATCTCGCTCGGGATCACCAGACGGTCGGTGGTACCGCGGAATTCGTTGATCTGGATACCGCCCTCGATGACCTTGCAGTGGAACCAATCGGTACGGGCATCGCCGCAGACGTTACAATCGGTATCGTACTCGTCATCATAGGTATGAGCCGGAGCGGTACGGATATAATCGCAAGTATCGCAGTACACATCGCAATCACCGGTGTAACTGTGCTCGTCGCACATATCGTAGTGCCACTCGGCGATCCGGAAGTAACTGTTGTTCTCGTCGATGAAGAGTTCTGCGTAGTCCGCTTCCGAGCCGTCGCACCAGATATACTTGAGGTCGTAATCGCTACCAAACGCGGCGTTACCGATCGTCTTGACCGAGGTCGGCAGATGCACGTCGGTAAAACCACGGGTGCAGAAGTAGGCGTACGCACCGATGGTCTCGATGCCATCCGGAATGACCAGTTCGGTCAGACCGCTACGGGCGAACGCGAATTCGTCGATGACCTTCACCTTGGCCGGAATATCGATCGCGGTCAGGCTGGTGCACTCGTAGAACATATAGCGGTTGATGATCTCCAGATCCGCCGGCAGTTTGATCGACTGCAGATTCGGGCAGTTACGGAACGCGTAGCCGGAGATGGTCTTCACCGTATCCGGAATCTCCACCGACACCAGCGTATCATTATAACTGCAAGCGTAGTTCGCAATCGCGATCACCGGCAGGTTGTTGATCTCGCTCGGGATCACCAGACGGTCGGTGGTACCGCGGAATTCGTTGATCTGGATACCGCCCTCAATGACCTTGTAGTGGAACCAGTTAGTACGGGCGTCGCCGCAGACGTTACAATCGGTATCGTGCTCGTCATCATAGGTATGAGCCGGAACGGAACGCACCCAATCGCAACCGTCGCAGTACGCGTCACAATCTCCGGTATAGGTGTGGTTGTGGCAGGTATTGTAGTGCCATTCGGTAGCGGTCAGGTAACCGTTGCCTTCACCCATCGTCACATCGGCCAGTGTCGCTTCGGTACCGTAATACCACGCGGCGTACAACTGGGAGCAGGCACCGAAAGCGTATGCACCGATGCTCTTCAGATTTGCGGGCAGATACGCCACACGGGCGCCAGTGCGGAAGAAGGCATAGTCGCCAATGGTCTCCACGCTGTTACGCAGATTGATCGGGTTGAGAACGGAACACTCGTAAAACGCATAATCACCGATGGTCTTGAGCGAAGACGGGAAGATGACGCTGACCAGCGACGGATTCGCACGGAACGCGGAGGCTTCGATGGTCTCCAGACCGTTCGGGAGGGTGACGCTGGTCAGTTCCTTGTAACTCAGCGCATAACTGCCGATGGTTTTGACCGGCAGACCAGCAATGCTCGCCGGAACGACCAAAGAGGTCTCGCTACCCTTGTAGCCGGTAATCACGATCGCATCGTCAACTACCTTGTAATTCCACAGACGGTTATAACCGCAGACGTTACATTCCACATCCGCTTCATCGTCGTAGGTGTGATTGATCTCGCGAACTTCACCGCAGTTGTTGCAGTCGGTGTCGCAGTCGTTGTCGTAGGCATGCTCGGTGCACTCGACCTTGACGCCCCATTCGGTGCCGTTCCAGGTCAGCGTGTAATCCGCCGTCAAGCGGATGCCGTCCGAAACAGCGACCAGTTCGGAGGGGGCGGCCGCGATCGCCTTGCCGGCGTGCAGCGTCATCGTGGTGCCGACAGCAATATCAGCCGCCATCTGACTGCTATGCACGTCAAAGCAGATGACCGAAGTCGAACCGTTGTTGCCAACGCGAACGTCCTGCTTCTCGCCGCCATCGACCGAGATCTGCAGGCCAAGGAACTTATCCCAACTACCCGGCACGGTACCGTCGATGTTCAAATAGAAATGGCGATACTTGATGGTAGTGTCATCTTCTTCATAAGTATAGATGACCTGATTGACATCCTTGACAGAGAAGTCGGAGTAGGTATACTCGATGTAATCAGCCCACTTGGTGCCATCCCAAATAAAGGTGGACTCTTCGATATTCAGTTTGACCAAGAAGATCGGGTTGACAAACGTGCCCTTGATGACGAGAATATCACCGGCGTTGGCCGCACGGATGCCGGAAGCGAAGTACCAGCGCTCGCTGTAGCTGTACTGTTGCAGAGCCGCATCGACCTTCTCACCGTTGAGGAAGAAGCCGCTGTCTTCGCCGTCTGCGGTCAAAGGTGCCTGGTTCCATTCGTTGTCGGTATAGTCACCCGCAAAAGCGCCGGCCAGACCGTCGCTACCCTTCAGGTATAACTGGTCGGGGTTGGTACCGCCGACCAATTGCGAACCAGCGTTAGTAAAGGAACCGGTGTACTCGTTTTCGTAAACGATCTCCACCTCCGGAATAGCGGAGGTACGGGTCCAGCCTTCACCGTCGAAGGTGAATTCCACCGGCGCGATGAATTCGATATACTCACCGTTCTTCACACCGGTTTCGCGATTTTTGCTGTAGAAGCGGCCCTTAATGACCACTTTATCGCCCGCCACGGCCGTGCCGAAGCCGGAGACGTACAGACCGGGCGCACCGGCGGCCGACTGGATCGGCATACCGCCGCCGGCATCCAGTTCGAAGCGGACGCCGTTAAAGAAACCGCCATCTTCTTCGGTCAGCGGGAAGAAGCGGGTCGCCCACGAATCATCGACCGTGATGCCGTTGGTGTGAGGCAGTTGGGTGTAGATCGATCCCGCGCTCTTCTGGGAAGTGATCACGTCGAGGTGGGTCACCTTGACCGTTTCCAGCGCACTATAATCGTAAGAGACCGCCCACGCAGAGCCGTCAAAGGTAAAGGTGATCGGATACGCCACGGTAAATTCCTCACCGGTGGAGAGGGAATACCAATTGCCCTTAATGGTCAGCGTATCGCCGGCCACAGCGGTACCGAAGCCGTTGAAGTAGATACCGCCGCCGATACCGGCAACGCCTTCGGTGTAGTTTTCCACCGGCAGGCCGCTCGCTTCGTTACCGTCCGGATACGCGCGAGTGGTGGTCTCACCGTGGGTGAAGTATACGCCACTGTACGGATCGGCCGGGAAGAAGCGGTTGGACCAGTCCGTGCTGAAGGTCAACGCAACAGACGAAGCGAGACCGACATAGACGCAAGTCGCATTGGAGGCGTTCGGCAGTACCGTCAGCGCATCGAGAACGACCGCGTTATCGCCCATCGTGTGGCAGAGCGCAAACGCGCCTTCTGCATAGATCAGTTTAATATCCTTGGCGATCGTAATGCTGTTTTCGGTGTTGCTGGCCGCATAGGTGCCGGCGGCGATCACGATGGTATCGCCTTCCTGCACCGTATTCTGAGCCGTATAAGCCGAGCCGCCGAAGATCTGCAGCATCAGGTACGGACCGTCATGCAGGAAACCGGCATGGGTCTTGCCGTCTCCCGTCTCACCAAGAACGTTGCCATCCTTGTCCGTGAGAGTGACCGGCAGAACATCCTGCGAATAGTATGCACCATCGGGGATGGTCTCGCCTACTTTTAGCCAAACACGCCAGTCATGGTGCTGGGTGGTGTTGTGCTGCAGAACACCGGTCGGGGTGATGGTGACCGGATCGGCAGCCGCCGCGGAGAACGCCATCGACGGTATCAAGCCAAGTAGCAGTACCAGCGACAGAGTCAACGCTAACAGTTTTTTCATAATACGTTTACCTCTTTTCTAAAAAAAATAGGGTAATGCCTACTTTTTATTATAAATTTAACCAAAACAAATGTCAACTTTATTTTGTCAATCAATATGTACATTAATTTTGGTCATTTTGGCAAATCGAATCGGGGTTGCACGGAAACGCAAAATATGATATAATGAATTTTCCAAAAAAACGCTCTTCAGTATTCAAACGCATAACGCCCGCAAAGGCGTACCGTTACTTTAAAAAGGTGAAAACGCCGGAAAGGACACCGAATGAATATCATTACCATCAGCCGTGAATTCGGTAGCGGCGGACGTGAACTCGGCAAACGTCTGGCCGATCATCTCGGGTACGACTATTACGACAGCGAGATCATCGCCGCTGTGGCGAAAAACAGCGGAATGGATGCGGATTATATTCGCACGCTCGGCGATGACGGTTGGCAACAGTATCCCATCACCTTCCGCTCAACTTTAGGCGGAACGCTGTACACTCAATCGAACAAGGTGCAGTTGCTGTTGGAACAAAAGCGGGTCATCGAAGGCATTGCGGCACTGGGGAAAGACTGCATCATCGTCGGCCGAAACGCCGACGTGTTGCTGAAAAAATATCAGCCGTTTAACATCTTCGTGTGTGCCGAGACCGAGACCAAACTCAAGCGAAGTCTTGAGCGTGCGCCGGAAGGCGAGCAATTGACCGAAAAGCAACTGCGCCGTAAACTCAAAAAGATCGATAAAGCGCGCGCACAGACGCGGGCTCTTCTCTCCTCCTCCCCGTGGGGGCAACGCAAGGAGTATCACTTGACAGTTAACACCACCGGTTGGGAGATCAAAAAAATGGTGCCGGCGGTTGCGGACTTTGCTATGGCTTGGTTCGGGAGGATGGAATGAACATCCAGTTATCCGATCATTTCGGTTACCGCAAGCTCATTCGCTTTACACTCCCCTCCATCGGTATGATGATCTTTACCTCCATCTACGGCGTGGTGGACGGGTATTTTGTATCCAATTTTGCGGGAAAAACGCCGTTTGCGGCGGTCAATCTCATTATGCCGTTTCTGATGATCCTCTCCACCATCGGATTTATCTTCGGCACCGGCGGCAGTGCGCTGGTTGCCAAAACTTTCGGCGAGGGCGATAAGGAAAAGGCCAACCGCATCTTCTCGTTACAGGTGTATACCGCGATCGCGTTGGGAATCATTTTCGGCATGCTCGGCATCGTGTTTATCCGCCCCATTGCGGCGGCACTCGGCGCCGAAGGCGAACTGTTGGAAAACTGCGTGGTGTATGCCCGCATCATTTTGGCGGCACTGCCGTTTACGGTACTGCAATTTATGTTCCAGAGTTTCTTTGTGGCGGCGGAAAAACCGCAACTGGGATTGTGGACGACGGTGACCTCCGGCGTGACCAATATGGTCTTGGACGCGGTATTGGTCATCTTACTGCCGCAACCGTATAAACTGGTCGGTGCGGCAGTGGCGACCGCCGCCAGCCAGACGGTGGGCGGCGTTGTTCCGCTATTTTATTTTGCCCGCAAAAACGACAGTATCCTGCGGTTGGGCAAGACGGTGTGGGACGGCAAGGCCTTGCTCAAGACCTGCGTCAACGGTTCTTCGGAATTTATGAGCAACGTCTCGATGAATCTGGTGGGTATGCTGTACAACCTCCAACTGATCGCCTATGCCGGCGAGGACGGCGTGGCGGCGTATGGCGTGATGATGTACGTCAGTCTTATTTTTTCGGGGACGTTTATCGGGTATTCCATCGGCACCGCGCCGGTCATCAGTTACCATTTCGGCGCACAAAATCACGAAGAACTACGCGGTCTGCTCCGCAAAAGTCTGGTGATCATCGGAGGATTGGCGGTCGGCATGGTGGTGGCGGCACAACTGTTGGCGGTGCCGTTGGCGCGGCTGTTCGTCGGCTACGATCAAGCCTTGACCGACCTGACCGTTTCGGGTTTCCGTATCTTCGGCGTCTCCTTCCTGTTTATGGGGTACGCCATCTTCGGTTCCGGCTTCTTTACCGCCTTAAACGACGGGGTGACCTCCGCCATCATCTCCTTCCTGCGGACGTTGGTCTTCCAGATCGCCGCCGTGATGCTGTTGCCGCTTGTTTGGGGCATCGACGGCGTGTGGGTCTCCATTATCGTTGCCGAACTGATGGCGGTGGTATTCTCCGGCATCTTCCTGCTGGCCAAGCAGAAAAAGTATCATTACTGAACAAAAACCGCGATGGTGTTCTTCATCGCGGTTTTCTTTTAAAAATCTATTGACGAACTAATTAGACTCCGCTATAATAAAAACATAAGGAGGGATCGGATATGTGGAATTGGAAAAAACGGTTATCTGTGTTATTGGCGGTGTGTTTACTGCTGATGGCGTTGGCGGGTTGCGGCAAGACGCCGGATGCGGATACCGACAAAACGACAACCACCGCCGCTACCTCGGATTCAACGAGCGCGTCGACCACCACCACAAGCGGTGAAAGCAGTACGACGGCCACGACCTCGGGTACGACCACCACGACCGGCAGTACGACCAAACCGACTACCGGCACGACCACGGCCAAGGACGCGTTGGCAACACTCCTAAAGAGTGACCCGCTCAAGGGTATCTCGGTGCCGGACGAGAGCGACGATCCGCTGACCTTTACGCTGACCAAAAAATCGACCGAAACATTGCAAAAGCGGTTTGACGAGTATATTGATGCGCTGTTTTTGGTGAAGGATCTGAAATCGTTACAGACGTTGGACGAGAAATTAAACGAGATCTTTGCGCTGGTACATCATCAGGCGAGTGTGGCGCAGATCCTGTATTATGTCGATATGAGCGACAGCACGGCCGAGGCGGATTATACCCGCACCTATGAGGCGATGAACGAAATGCAGGCGGACGCGATGAATGCCTATACCGATCTGTATGCGTCCAAAGAGACCTATCGCAAGCAGTTTTTTAAGGATTGGACCGAAGAAGAACTCAAGATGCTGGTCAAGTTGGACGACGAGATCGTGGCGATGCGGGACCGCAACGTGGAGATCGAAAACGAGGCCTTAGACGATTCGGCGGCGAATTTCGAAACCAACATCGGCAAGTTGTACCGTGAGTTTGTGGGCAACGGCAACGCCATTGCCAAGGCGTACGGTTACGCCAACTATTACGAATACGCCACCGACGTGGTATACGGGCGGGACTACGGCACCGCCGAGCGTAAGGCGTTCCGCGGATATATGTTTGACGAGATACTGACGCTGTATCAGGCGGCGGTGGACGCCGTTATGGCCGTGCAGGATTCTGTTTTAAACGACGAGGGCGTATTGATGGAGGTATACGGTGTACTGTACGCCCCCTACCGTTATCAAAAGGGCGATCTGCTGGATAACTATCTCAAAACGCTGAAAAAGAGTTCCGCCGACGGGATGCGGCATATGTTCGAAAACGAGCGGTATCTGACCGCGAATACGGAATCGGCGTATGCCGGTGCGTTCACCACACTGTTGGACGATGCCTATTGCTTCTATGGGCCGGACAACCAGTTGATGACCACCTACGTGCATGAACTGGGACATTATTATGCGTACCACGCCGGTGCCGAAGAGGATCTGTCGCTGGATCTGGCGGAGGTACATTCGCAAGGCAACGAAATGTTGTTTATCACCTATCTGGAAGGCAAACTGAGCAAGGCCGCCTACGAGTATATCCGCGCCTACCAGATCTATTATATGTGCGAGGTGGCGATGATCGCCACCATCGAGGACGCGTTTGAAGAAGCGGTGTATACCACCGACGTGTCCAAGTACACGACTGCCGATTTCAACAAACTGATGAAGGCGACGGTGGACAAGTATATGCCCGCCGAATACCGCGAGTCGTTCTATGAAGCGATGGAATGGCAATGGCAACACGTTGCCATCCCCTCGGCGGTGTATTATCTCAGTTATGCCACCTCCGGTATGGCGGCGCTGTCGGTGTTGCAGGCGGCGGAGGCCGACTACGGCGGTGCGGTGACGGCATATCAGAAACTGGCGGAGGATTGCTGTGAAATGGAATTCCGCGAGGCACTCGATCAGGCGGGATTCAGCGATCCGTTTGAAGAAAAAACCTACGAGGAGTTGCTGAAACTGGCGGCGTGAGGAGGGCAGAATGCGAAAGGTAATAAGCCTATGGGTGACGATTTCGCTGTTGCTTGGCTGTGTGGGATGTTACAGCGCACCACGGCTGGAGGATGGAACGGCGATGACTGTCGCCAAGCAATACAACCATACACCTTTGCAAGAATTATCCTTTGAAAAGGCTGTCCCCATCGACGACGGCTTGAGTTATTTCTTTTTCGCTAACCCCTATCGTGACGATCCCGAATACGACCAATATTTGATCACCAACCCCGCCGATGTCGTGCCAAATTATAGCGAAAGGGTTTCGTATTATGCCATTCCCAAAGAGGTCGTGGAAGATTATATTCTCGATCTTTTTGTCGCGATCGATCATTCCGAGGGAACCGATCGTACCGTACTCGATGGCGAACGGTATCTCTTTTCCGGTCTTGGTGGCGGCACGAACTTGGCCGGCGCCTATCTGCGGGTCTACGACAAAGAGCAGACAGGCAGAAATGCCACCTTCCTCTGCGATATGCGGTTGTTCAGCACCGACGAAGTGTGGCGCACGCAACGGTTTACCGTCCGTTACACGGACGAGAAATGGAAGATCGTCTCGGTAGAAACACTATTTTCGAAAGAATGAAAATGCCGTGGTACGGTGTCCATCGGGCGGCGGGTGTTGCCCGTACGGAGAAAATGAAAAGGAGATGACGTGATGAAAAGAATTCGATTGGCGTTGATCTTATTGATATCGTTGTCAATGCTGTTACTCACCTTCGGTTGCAGGGTCGATTATCCGTATCCCTTTGATCAAAATTTCGATAATATCGAAAAAGTATCGCTTCATCGTGTGGAAGAAGATCACCCTCATGGGTGGTATGCTGAAACCAGTTGGCTGGAAGATATTGAGTTGGAATCTGCCAAGGAAATGTTGGGGAAATTGGAACAACTCAAAGTTCGAGAGCATTTTGGCGATCATATTACAACTTTTGGATATTTTGTACTCTTTGTTTTGTATCAAGACGGAACGACGGAAGTCATCGGAGCCCCAAATTGTGCGACGATTGACCAAGACGGAAACTGGACACTCAAAAATTTATATTTCTCTTACGAAGAATGGACGGCGGTTGTTTCGCAGTATGTAGAGACGGATTTGACTGCGGAGTTGTAAAGGAGATGACGTGATGAAATGGCGCATTTTGGGAATCGTTGGCGGCATTATTGCGGTTATTGCGGTCGTTTTTGGTTTTTTGCTTAGCCCCAAATTGGTACGTTTAGAAAACGCCAAAAGCGGAGAAGCCATTTATACATACAACGATGCTGACAAAATTTCCGATCTGTCCGCCGAAGAACTGCGGATTATCCAAAAACTCTTTAATAACAAAATTGCTACACGCGATGAACTGTACTGCGGGTTTTCTAAAGACGTCTGTATGGTGATTGACGAAAATATGACCTTTTGTTTTGCGGGCGACCGTTGTCCTATTATCTATTGGGTAGAGGCAGACCGCTATTTTTCGATTTCCGAAAAAGAACAAGACGAATTGCTGACCCTTTTAGAAAGCCACGGATTTAAATTCCCGTGTGTTTGATGAGAAATCGTCGGGCGGCGGGGTGATCCCCGTACGGTGTAGCCGAGAGTTTGCGGAGGCATTGTGCCTTCCCCTCTGGGGGGAAGGTGGCACGGCGGTAGCCGTGACGGATGAGGGGATTTTCGGTTTCTCTAACGTTTGTCCCCTCATCAGTCTCGCATTCGCTCGACAGCTTCCCCCCAGAGGGGAAGCCTTGCGGGTGGTGAGTTTGTGCAGAATTGTCGGGCGGCGGGGTGATGCCCGTACAATGGTTAATATCAATTTGGTGAGATTATGAAATTTTATTTTGACAAAAAACAATATCTGTGGATTGTAATAATCTCCGCACTCACTATATTGCTTGGGATCAGCATTAATCTGTTAGTACTACCTCAATCTACAGCGGCCAAGTATTCTCTCTTTTCACTGATAGCATTTTGCATCCCTTTGTTTGTACGCGTAGTGTCCGAGAGAAAAACGTGGGTCGCTTTTGATGAAGCAAGAGTAACGGCATTTCGCCATGGAGTCAATTATAATTTCAAATGGGATGAGATCCATCGGGTAGAATTCAAACATTCAAAATGGCTTCCTATTAATCGAGCGGTCATTATCCACGGCTTTGGAAAGCAAGACGTTTATATTGATATAGCAATGGAAAATCACAAGCAGATATATAAAACCTTGTTGGAATATATTGAAAAATATGCACCGGCAGATCTTTGCGTGGATCAAGACCTCTACGAATATGTCGGTATGGAAAAGACAGATTTCGTTTGACGGTGTAGCCACAGGTTTTTCGTATAATAATAAAAACGTCCGATGCGGGGGCATCGGACGTTTTTGTTTTGGTGGGTTGACGCTTTGTTAGGTCGAAATTTTGGTGGGTTGGGGGATCAAATATTCAGAATGGAACTGATCTGGTCGACCGCTTCGTCGTAGTGATCGAATTCCACCACGTAGTCGCAGATCTCGGCGTTTTTCTGCTCGGTATCCAGTCCCATCAAGCGGTTGACCTTATCCTCGATCGAGGAATTTTTCCGCAATATGGAAGAGAGCAACGCCTTCTTTTCGCGCTTGATATAGATGGTGATGACGTTTTTGAAATTGGTCTTGAGAGCCATCGTGCCGCAGATATCCATCGTGGTGAGCACGTGGCGGCCGCTATTCAAGATCTCTTCGATATCCCCTTTGCGGGAGCCGTAGCCGTGGCCGGCGTACATAGTGGATTGGAACATCTCGCCGCTATCGCACATTTCGCGGAAGGTATCCACCGAAACGTAGTTATACCAATCGTTTTGCTCAACGGCGGTGGGGTCGTTGGTGGTGTAGCAGGTCAGTTTGCGGAAGCGGTCGGTGCGGTCTAACACACGGCGGGCGATCTTGGATTTACCGCTACCGGAAGGACCGACCAACACCACGATGCTCGGTTCTTTGAGTTCATATTTTTCGGGGCGGATGGTGTAACTTTCGCTGATGACCTCCACCAGTTTCAGAAATTCGTCGTAGGTGCTGACCGCCATCGTGCCGGTGGCGGCCTGATTCCACGGGCAACGCATCAAAATGGGATAGCGGGCGTTGGAGTTGACCACGTTGTGCAGGCCGTCATCAAACAAGATGTCGGTGCTGATCTTATCCTTGCGGAAGCCCATATAGATGTGATCCTCGGGAATTTCGGGGAATTCCTCCAAAATGCGTTTGGCGCGGATGCCCATAAACTCCGGCGGGATGGCGGTGGAGATGAATACCTCGGTCATTTTGGAAAGTTTACGCACGAATTCCTTGGCGCCTTCGATGACCGGCTGGGTACGGTAAAATTCCTCTTGACCGAAAAATTCGAAGATGACGTCCGAACGGTCGCCTTGACGGCCCCAACTGGTGCGTTCGTGGATGGTCAGCGGGGGATCGAAATGGTATTTTTCGTTTGCCAGACGGACGGCGTACGAGGTGCATTCGATGAGCAGGTCGTCGATATCCAGCGCCGTGGACAAGCGGTATTTACGGTTATTCATAACAAACCTCCTTGGGGTGGGATAAAAAAGGCAGTTCCCCGTATTTGATACAGAAATACGGAAAGCTGCTGGAAATTATTATACCAAATTTTTGACAAAAATGCAATAGATCTCTCCTATGCGGATTGTACAAAATATTTTGTTACATTTGACTTTGCCCTTGCATTGGCGGGGCGGATGTGGTATACTATCAAAAGAGTACGAAAAGGAGGCGGCAGGCGATGCATTTACAGGAATCGGGCGAGATGTATCTGGAAGCCATTCACGTATTATCGCGGCAGTTGCCGCTGGTACGGGCCATTGACGTGGGCGATTACCTCGGGTATTCCAAGCCGAGTGTCAGCCGCGCCATCGGATTGCTCAAGGAAGGCGGCTACGTCGAAGCGGCAGAAAACGGCGGGTTGGTGCTGACCGAGGTCGGGTTGGAGGTGGCCGGCAAGATCTTTGAGCGGCACACGCTGTTGACCGTTGCCTTGACCCGTTTGGGGGTCGATGAGGAGACCGCCGCAGAAGATGCCTGCAAGATCGAACACGTCATCAGCGATCGGTCGATGGAAGCCATCAAGGCGTATATGGATAATAATAAATAAAAATATTTAAGAAAACCCTTTACAAATCCGTTTGGTTGTGTTATAATCGTCAACTGGACGGATTTGTTCTGTCCGAGCAAACCCCTGACACGGGCCTGTGGAGTATGCCTCACGGAGGATTCCTATTTCCCGGTACTGTGTTTGGCGGAAATATCAAAAAAGGAGGAAAAACACATGCTGCTGAAGGAAGAAAAGACCGCTATCATGACGGAGTATGCGACCCACGAAGGCGACACCGGTTCGCCGGAAGTCCAGATCGCCGTCCTGACCAAGCGTATCAACGACCTCACGGCCCACATGAAGGCGAATCCGAAGGATTTCCACTCCAACCGTGGTCTGCTGAAGATGGTCGGCCGTCGTCGCAATCTGCTGGGCTACCTGCAGAAGAAGGACATCGAGCGCTATCGTGCTATCATCAAGAAGCTCGGTCTGCGTAAGTAAAACGGACAATAAGGCAGGCGGAGACATTCCGCCTGCCTTATGCTGTTTTTAATCCCTGCCTCAATCCGGAGGAAAACCGTCGATTTTAGCGATGAAACGAGCACCGGACTCCCCCGCCGTTTCCGATGTTGGTTTTATTGCTAAACGTCGACTCCTCCGGTTTGATATAAAAATAATAAAATTGGAGGTAAACAATTATGATGCGTTTTGAAAAGTTCGAAAACCAGCGTACCTTTGAAACCACGCTCGCGGGACGTCCGCTGATCGTGGAAACCGGTAAGATGGCGCAACTGTCCAACGGCTCTTGCATGGTCCGTTACGGCGATACCGCCATCCTCTGCAACGTCACCGCTTCCGCCAAGCCGCGTGAGGGTGTCGACTTCTTCCCGATGTCGGTCGACTACGAGGAGAAGATGTATTCGGTCGGCAAGATCCCCGGCTCGTTCCAGCGCCGTGAGAGCCGTCCGTCGGAAAAGGCGATCCTGACCTCCCGTGTCATCGACCGTCCGATCCGTCCCCTGTTCCCGAAAGATATGCGCAACGACGTGACCCTGGTCTGCACCGTGATGTCGGTCGATCCCGACTGCCAGCCGGAGACCACCGCCATGATCGGCGCTTCGATCGCCATCGCCATCTCGGATATCCCGTGGGCGGGTCCGATCTCCGGCGTTGTGGTGGGTATGGTCGACGGCAAGTTCGTCATCAACCCGACCGCCGAGCAGGAGAAGGTCTCTGAGATGCACGTCACCGTTGCTTCCACCAGCGAACTGGTCGCTATGATCGAGGCCGGCGCCAACGAAGTGGACAACGATACCATGTTTGATGCCATCATGGAAGGTCACAAGGCCAACCAGCAGGTGGTGGAATTCATCAACAGCATCGTCGCTGAGATCGGCAAGCCGAAGTTCCCGTTCGTGTCCAACGACCCGGCCGAGGATATGTTCGAAGCCATCAAGGAATTCGCAATCGAAGACGTCCGCTTTGCGCTGGACACCGACGATAAGCGTATCCGCGACGAGCGTCTGCTGCCGGTGTACGACAAAGTACACGCGCAGTTTGACGAGCAATATGCCGACCAGATCGGCAAGATCGACGAGTGCCTGTACAAACTGCAGAAGTACGTCGTGCGCCGTTGGCTGTTGGATGACGGCAAGCGCGTCGACGGTCGCGGTATCAACGATATGCGTCCGCTCGCCGGCGAAGTCGGTCTGCTCCCCCGTGTGCACGGTTCGGGTATGTTCACCCGCGGTCAGACCCAAGTCCTGACCACCTGCACCCTCGCTTCCACCCGCGATGCCCAGTTGCTCGACGGTTTGGACGATCAGCGCGAGAAGCGTTATATGCACCACTACAACTTCCCGTCCTACTCGGTCGGTGAGACCAAGCCGTCCCGTGGTCCGGGTCGTCGTGAGATCGGTCACGGTGCGTTGGCCGAGCGCGCGTTGCTGCCGGTCATCCCGTCGGCGGAAGAGTTCCCCTATACCATCCGTCTGGTCAGCGAAGTGCTGTCCTCCAACGGTTCCACCTCGCAGGCTTCCATCTGCGGCTCGACGCTCGCTCTGATGGATGCCGGTGTGCCGATCAAGGCGCCGGTTGCGGGTATCTCCTGCGGTCTGATCACCGAGGGCGACCGTTTTATGACCATGGTGGACATTCAGGGTCTGGAAGACTTCTTCGGCGATATGGACTTTAAGGTGGGCGGTACCAAGAAGGGTATCACCGCCATTCAGATGGACCTGAAGGTCCACGGTCTGACCCCCGCCATCATCCGTGAGGCGCTGGACAAGACCTACACCGCGCGTTGCGCGATCCTCGATGAGATCATCACCCCGACCATTGCCGAGCCGCGTGCGGAACTGTCGCCGTATGCGCCGAAGATGGTCAGCACCAAGATCGACGTGGATAAGATCCGCGAGGTCATCGGTAAGGGCGGCTCGGTCATCCAGAAGATCTGCGCCGACTGCGAGTGCACCATGGACGTGCAGGAAGACGGTTCGGTCTTCATCGCCGCACTCAACACCGAAAACGCGATGCGCGCTCTGGCCATCGTGGAGACCATTGCCAAGGATCCGGAGATCGGCGCCATCTACAAGGGCAAGGTCACCCGTCTGATGACCTTCGGTGCGTTCGTGGAGATCGCGCCGGGTAAAGAGGGTCTGGTGCATATCAGCCGTCTGGACCTCAAGCGTGTAGAGAAGGTCGAAGACGTGGTCAACGTCGGTGACGAGATCGTGGTCAAGGTGACCGAGATCGACGAGCAGGGCCGTATCAATCTGTCCCGCCGCGATGCGCTCATCCAACTCGAAGGTCTGGAGCCGATCGAGGATGAGGAAGACACCCGTCCGCAACGCCGCGAAGGCCGCCGCGATCGTAACGGTGACCGTCCGCGCCGTCGCTAATCGTCAGTAAAGCAAACAACCGCCTTGTTTCAAGGCGGTTGTTTTTGAGTAAAGAGAAATGAGGAAGATCGATGTTTCCGGGAGCAGGGACACTCATCAACGCCGCACTGGTACTTGCCGGCGGGTTGATCGGGTTATGCATTAAAAAAGGATTGAAAGCGCAGTTACAAGAAGCGCTTTTGCATGCATCGGCGGTGGCGTCGATGTTTCTCGGCATCAGCGGCGCGATGGCCGGTCTGTTGACCGTTGCCGACGGCCAGTTGGAAACGACCGGCGGCATGCTGATGATCCTGTCGCTGGTGATCGGTACGCTGATCGGTGAACTGTTGCGGCTGGACGATCGGGTGAACGCCTTGGCGGTGTGGACGCAAAAGAAGATCAAAATTCAAGAGAATGGCGGGCGGTTTGTGGAAGGCATGGTTACCGCCACGCTGGTGATGTGCGTTGGGGCGATGGCCATTATGGGGTCTTTACAAGACGGTCTTAACAACGATCCGTCGCTACTGATCGCCAAAGGCGTGTTGGACTTTGTCATTTCCATCGTCTTTGCCTCCTCGTTTGGCGTCGGCGTGCTGTTTTCCGCCTTCCCGCTGATCGTCTATCAAGGCGGTCTGACCCTACTGGCGCAGGTAATCTCCCCCATTTTATCGGAACAGTTGACCCTGCAGTTGACTTATATCGGGTCGGTGCTGATCTTCGTGGTTGGGTACAATCTGCTGTTTTCCGACCGCAAGATCAAGGTGGCCAACATGCTGCCGGCTTTGCTCATTCCCGTGTTGTGGGAAGGCATCCGGTGGCTTTGGTCACTGCTGTAACAACAGAATAAAAATCCCCCCACATAGCGGGGGGATTTTTATTTTCGGGCATAGCCCTATACGATACTGGCGGCGCACAAGTGCGCTTTTTATTGGTCTGCCGGCCACGCACCGGTTGCCGGCCACCCATAAATGGGTTGTCAGTCTTTGCCGGCTCCCCTTGTCAGGGGAGCTGTCGGCGACAGCCGACTGAGGGGTAGTCTTTCATTTTCTCTCC
>JAFQQM010000013.1 GCA_017410585.1 Clostridia bacterium | reverse complement strand
GATCAACGAATTCCGCGGTACCACCGACCGTCTGGTGATCCCGAGCGAGATCAACAACCTGCCGGTGATCGCGATCGCGAACTACGCCTGCAGTTATAACGATACGCTGGTGTCGGTGGAGATTCCGGATACGGTGAAGACCATCTCCGGCTATGCGTTCCGCAACTGCACCAATCTGCAGTCGATCAAACTGCCGGCGGATCTGGAGATCATCAACCGCTATATGTTCTACGAGTGCACCAGCCTGACCGAAATCAAGATTCCGGCCAACGTGAAGGTCATCGACGAGTATGCGTTTGCCCGCAGCGGTCTGACCTCTCTGGTGTTGCCGGAGGGCGTGGAAGCGGTCAATACGTTTGCCTTCTTCCGCTGTGTACGGATGGAAGAGGTGTTCGTTTCCGGCACGGTTTCGACCATCGGCGAATACGCTTTCTTCGGTTGCGATGAATTGGTCGATACGTGGTTTACCGGCACCTACGAGCAGTTGGATAACCTAAAGATCGCCCCGAACAACGCACCGCTTGGCGGGTTGCGCATCGACGATCTCCCCACCGTGTACGTCAGCCGAGTCAAAGCAGAAGCCGGTAACCGCGTGGCGGTGACCGTGTCGATCAAGAATAACCCCGGCGTGGCCGTAATGAAGTTGAAGGTCGGTTACGATGCGGCGGCGATGACCTTGGTCGATGTGGTAGACGGCGGTATTCTCGGCACGGCTATGCATGCCAAGACCGACGCGGATCTGCAAAAGCAACCGTATACCGTTTCGTGGATGAACTTTACTGCAACCAAAGATTTCTCTGAAAACGGCGTATTGGTCACCCTGTACTTTGAACTGAGCGAGGATGCCGACGGCGCGTATGCCATCACCCTGAACTACGGCAAAAACGATATCTTAAACACCACGGTTCAGGAAATACCGTTTGCGACGAGCGACGGCAAGGTCACCGTTTCATAAGAAATAAGCAAAAAGGACGATGCAGATTCTGCATCGTCCTTTTTTTATGCGGGGCGGTCGAGGGTGATGGCTAAAACGGTGATATCGTCTTGGTGGTCGTTTTGGCGCTGGCGGGCCGTTAACGCGATATCCTCGCAGAAGGCTTTGAGAGAATGCGGAAAAGCGGGATACGCCAGTATCTTTTCCTCCAGCCAACTGCTGTCATCGGTCAACACACCGTCGCTGATCATGACCAACAGATCCCCTTCCGTGAGGGTATCGCGTTGTTTATCAAAGCGGATATCCGGCAAAATGCCGGCCGGAAGCGAAGCACGATCAAAACGGGAAAGGCGATTTTGACTCAGCAGGTAAGTAAAGGTCGCACCCGCTTTCAGCAGGTCGAGGTGGCCGGTATAGCAATCCACGCGCACCACGTCCAACGTGGAGAGACTTTCGTCCTCCGATTTGGTCATCAGCGCGGTATTGACAAGGCGCAGGACGGTATCTTCCCCGAAACCGGCTTTGAGCAGGCGGGACGCCAGATGAGCGGCCAAAGCACCGTCTACCGCCGCCCGTCCGCCGCTGCCCATTCCGTCGCTCAACACGGCGGTGAGAATACCGTTTTGCTGTGACCAGCAAGCGGCATCGCCACACAGTTTCTCGCCGTCGCAACAGAGTTGTGCCATTTCCAGCCGAGCGCGAAAGCGCGGATACTCCTCGAACGTGATCGTAATGCCGTCCGGCAGGCGCCGAAAGACCGGATGGGTCAAACGGCAACCGCAAGCAGAGGCTACGCTCTCTGCCCATTCTTCGCGGTCCAATCGAGGCGGAAGGCGGGTGGTGGTGATCTCCAGCGATAGTCGACCGTCGCTATCGCGCAGGCAGAGCAGGTCGCTGGGGGTGAGTCCGTGGTCGCGACAGACCGATTCTACCCGCTCCGCCGTGGCGGTATCGACCTGCGCGGTCTCTTGGAAGCGATCGGAGAGTTCCCCGAGCAATTCCGCCATACTGAGGAATTGATCGGTCACCGCCGAGCGGATCTCGCCGATGCGGCGGAAGGCGGATTCGCGGATACAGAAATCGCCGTAGCGGCGGGTGATCTCGGCTGTCAGCAGATCGGGTCGGGCACAGCGAGAGCGAAACTCGGGCGGCAGATCACGGCGGGTGACCACGCCGCCATCGCGCAGGTGTGGCACCAGTTGATGCAAACAGTCGACCGTGCGGCGTTGTTCGGTCTGCCAACAGGTCATCCGCAGGCCGCAGGTGCGGCAGACCGAGTCAGCCAGAGAGGTAAACAACGTGCCGATATCCGGTTCGCTGATAGCAGCGAGTTTTCCGGACACGGTATCCACCGTATCCGCCACGTCCTGCAACGCCTCCCCTGCCGTCTGCAGGCGGCGAACGACACTACGACGCACTCCTGCCGCCTCGGGGCGTTCCTCCGTGCCGCCAAACCATTGCGACAGCGAAGTATCTAAGCGGTGAGGTATGGCCAGAAACAGGATACAGGCAGTGAGCGTTTCGTATAACCCGATAAGTAGCGCAGTGACGTCGGTCTGACCGATGGACGAGATCACACCGACGGCAAAGAACACCGCCGCCGAGGCGGCGCGTCCGTAGCGAAGCAACCAACCGGCCAGCAGGCCGCCGAGTGCCAACGAAGCGGCCACCGTGGGATCACCGGTAGCCAGCATCATCGCTACACCGATCACCGTGCCGGCGATGGCACCGCCGGATTCACGGCCGGTACGGGCAAACAGCAACACCAGCGTTGCCGCCAGTATCCGACCCACCGAAATACCGGCGATCTCCAAACCGGCAACCGACATCAGCACCACCGCACCGACCACCGTCAGCGACAGGCGGGCGGCTTGGCCGTTGGCGGCCGAACACGGTTCCAGCAAGCGATCGGCGGTGAGGCGGAAGAAACAGGCGTAACCGCCCGCCAGCAGACTTTCACATAAGGTCAGTAGCACGATCTCCCACGAAAAGCCGCCGACCGCACGAACGGCAGTTCCGGTGACCGCCACCGACAAAAAAGCGGCCAACGGCGGAAACCAGCGGCTTTTCCCCACCGTCCCCAGACCGCCCAGTACCCAGCGAAGTCCACCGACCAAGGCAACCGCCGACAGCGTTTGCAACAGATCGCCGCCGGAACGGCCGCGAAGCAAATAGCCGACCGCGACCGCCAAGTACACTAACGGTGCGCCCACACCGCTGACAGCGGCGGCCGCGCCGACGCCGAAGGGCGAGATGCCACCATAGACGGTCGCATAGGCGGACAAAAGTCCCAAAAGAGCGCCGGTCGTCAAGCGAGCAACGGTACGGACCGATGCCCCGACACGGCGAGACGATGGCAGACGTTTGACGGTTTCCGATTGCTTTAACATTCCTTTTTCCTCCGACCGCAATGGGATTGGTAGGCTTTTATTATACCGATGACAAACGGTAGCAGCCGTCGAAAGCGGTTGGCGAAAGCTGGAGAAGGCGGCAAGGAAGGAAATTATTTTGTAAAATCCGAAAATGGGGGTTTTCTTTTGGCGGAAAAGGCGTTATAATAAAGATGATAATGTTTTGCCAAAGGAGCGTTTGTATGTCTTTCGACCGTGATATTCTGCACGATGCCAAGCGGTTGCATTTTATCGGTATCGGCGGCAGCGGCATGAGCCCGCTGGTAGAGATCCTGCATACACTCGGTTATACCATTACCGGCTCGGACAACAACGAATCGGATAATTTAAACCGCATCCGCAAACTGGAGCGCGTGACGGTGTTTATGGGGCATAAGGCGGATAACATCGCCGGTGCCGAAGCGGTGGTGTATACCTCTGCCATCAGCAAGGATAATCCCGAACTGAAGGCGGCCGCCAAAGCGGGCATTCCGCTGGTGGAGAGAGCGGTCTTGCTCGGTGCTATCTCCAAGCGATTCGCGCAAGCGGTGGCGGTTGCCGGTACGCACGGCAAGACCACCACCACCTCGATGGTAGCACAGATCCTGCTGGAAGCGGAAATGGATCCGACCCTGTTTATCGGTGGGCGGTTACCGCTCATTCAGGCCAACGGGCGCGCCGGACAGTCGGAGACGATGGTGTGCGAGGCCTGTGAGTTCCAAAACCATTATTTGGAGATGACCCCCGCCATCTCGCTCATCCTTAACGTGGATGCCGATCATTTGGACTTCTTCGGGGATCTGGACGGTGTCATTCGCTCGTTTGCGCAATTTGCCTCCCAGACGACCGGCAAGGTCATTTATAATGCCGATGATGAAAACACCAAGTTGGCGGTGGCGAACGTCCCAGCCGAAAAATTGGTTTCCTACGGTCTCTCCCCCGAAGCCGAGTGGCACGCGGTCAATGCCGAAATGAAGGGCGCGTTTGGCGAATACGATCTGTTCTGCGGACAGCAGATGATCACCCACATTCGTTTGGGGGTGCCGGGTGTACACAATATCAGCAACTCGGTCGGTGCGGCGGCGGTTGCCACGCTGTGCGGCGCTTCGCCGGCACAGATCTCCGCCGGTCTGCTGCATTTCAAAGGCGCCGGACGGCGGTTTGAAGGTCTCGGCACCCATGGCGGTGTGGCGATCGTAGACGATTACGCCCATCATCCCACCGAGATCAAAGTGACGCTGACCACCGCACAGAAGATGCCGTACGCGCACGTATGGGCGGTGTTCCAACCCTTTACCTTCTCCCGCACCGCACGGCATCTGGATGAATTCGCCGAGGCGCTGAGCATTGCGGATACCGCCGTGGTCAGCGATATTATGGGTTCCCGCGAGATCAACGAATGGAACGTGCATTCCGAACAGATCACCGCGAAGATGAGCAACGGCGTGTACCTGCCGGATTTTGAAGGGATCGCCGAATACGTAGTCTCCCACGCTCAACCGGGCGATATCGTCATCACCATGGGCGGTGGCGACGTATACAAATGTGCGCGTATGATCGCCGCCAAATTGGACGAAAAATAACCGCATACAAAGAAATCCCCCCGCATAGCGGGGGGTATTTCATTTTCGGGCATAGCCCTATTGGCCTGCCAGCCACGCACCGATTGCCGGCCACCCATAAATGGGTTGTCAGTCTTTGCCGGCTCCCCTTGTCAGGGGAGCTGTCGGCGGCAGCCGACTGAGGGGTAGTCTTTCGTTTTCTCTCCCTCCGTCTTTTTGCTTCGCAAAAATCCACCTCCCTC
>JAFQQM010000012.1 GCA_017410585.1 Clostridia bacterium | reverse complement strand
AGTCTTTGCCGGCTCCCCTTGTCAGGGGAGCTGTCGGCGGCAGCCGACTGAGGGGTAGTCTTTCGTTTTCTCTCCCTCCGTCTTTTTGCTTCGCAAAAATCCACCTCCCTCGTCAGAGGGAGGCATAACATAAAACACTTTTTTTGAACCACGCGACTATCGCGTGGTTTTCGTTTACAAAAAATCCCCGCTACGACTGTAGCGGGGATTTGGTTTTGAGATTAGTTGCAGATGGTCAGTTCGGTGTCGATATCGAACAGGTGGATCTTGCTGTTCTCCAGCACGATCTCAACGTCATCACCCGGACGGGCGGTGGAGGTCGGCTCGACGCGAGCGGTCAGAGCGTTGCCCAGCACGTTGAGGTACAGATAGGTCTCCGCACCCATCAGTTCGGTCACTTCGGTGTTGGCCATGACCTTGCACTCCGGCATCGCCTCAAGATAACGGGGCTCGTCGTGCACGTCTTCCGGACGGATACCCATCAGGACCTTCTTGCCGACGTACGCTTCCAACTTGCCGCCCTCGTTCTTGGAATCCGGCAGCGGGATGACGTTCTGACGGTCGTCATTACCGAAGGAGACCGCGAACTTGTCGCCGCTCTTGACGAGGGTCGCCTCGACGAAGTTCATCTGCGGGCTGCCGATGAAGCCGGCAACGAAGGTGTTGCACGGAGTATCGTACAACTTCTGCGGGGTATCGACCTGCTGCACGAAGCCGTCCTTCATAACCACGATGCGATCGCCCATGGTCATAGCTTCGGTCTGGTCGTGGGTAACGTAGATGAAGGTGGTGCCGAGTTTCAGGTGCAGTTTGGACAACTCGGTACGCATCTGCGCGCGGAGTTTCGCGTCCAAGTTGGACAGCGGCTCGTCAAGCAGGAAGACCTTCGGCTCACGGACGATAGCACGGCCGAGAGCAACACGCTGACGCTGACCGCCGGACAGAGCCTTCGGCTTGCGGTCGAGCAGGTGGGCGATGTCGAGGATCTGAGCGGCCTCTTCGACGCGACGCTTGATCTCCGCCTTCGGAGTCTTGCGCAGTTTCAGACCGAACGCCATGTTCTCGTACACGGTCATGTGCGGATACAGAGCGTAGTTCTGGAACACCATCGCGATGTCGCGGTCCTTCGGGGCCACATCGTTGACCAGACGGTCGCCGATGTACAGTTCGCCCTGAGAAATCTCTTCCAGACCGGCGATCATACGCAGGGTGGTGGACTTACCGCAGCCGGACGGACCGACGAGGATGATGAACTCTTTGTCTTTGATTTCGAGGTTGACGTCAGACACAGCCGTCACGCCACCCGGGTACTTTTTGTAAATACCTTTCAGAGACAGATTTGCCATAAAATTGACCTCCTAAATTGAAGCCCCACCCACAGTGGGGCAGGTTAGAAATGTTGTTGTATATACTATAACAAATTTTTTCAATAAAAACTATACCCTTATTGACCAAACTTTTGCAGGGGAATTTGGCGGGTTTTCATAATTAGTGTGCAAAAACTGTCGCTTTACCCAAAAATTGCCGCTTTCTCCGCCTCGGTCAGTTCCCGCATCTCGCCTTCCTCCAGCGACTCGTCCAACGTCAACCCGCCGATGGAGATGCGTTTTAACCAGTTGACCCCCAACCCGTGCGCACCGCACATCCGCTTGACCTGATGATACTTGCCCTCGCACACGGCAATGTCCACCAGCGGGGTCTCGCCTGCCTCCAAAACGGTCAACTCCGCCGGCAGGCAGGGGGTGCCGTCCTCAAAAGCGGTACCGGCCGCAAACGCCTCGCAAACAGCCGGATCGACCGGCGCATCCAAAATGGCGCGATAGTGCTTGTACACCGCTTTTTTCGGTGATAGCATCCGATGCGCAAAGTCACCGTCATCGGTCAAAATGACCAGCCCGTGGGTATCCTTGTCCAGCCGGCCGGCCGGAAACAGACCCCGACGGCTCCATTCCGGCGGGACCAGATCCATAACGGTCGGTGCCTTGGGGTCACGGGACACACACAACAGTCCGGCAGGCTTGTTGAGCATCAGATACAAAAATTTCTTGTAGCCGATCGCGGCACCGTCCAACGACAGCGCGACCGTCTCCGGATCCCATTTGGAATCCGGCAGACGGCAGGTCTTGCCGTCCACCGCCACCCGTCCGCGACGGATGGCGCGTACCGCCTCACTGCGCGGCAGGGCGCACTGGTGCGCGATCAATTTATCCAGCCGTTCCGATTTCGCCATAGGTTGCTTCTCCTTGTACGGTCAACGACCGTTGCTCGCCGGTCTGCTCGTCGGTGAGATCCCCGCCGACCAACCGGTCACGATACACGTATAAATGGGCCACCGCCGGTCTGTTCCCGCAAGTGACCATATAACTCCACACCTTGACCCGCTTGCCGCAGTAATCGGACAGATCAAACCCCGCCTGTTGCTGCAACGCGTTGTAGGTCTCAAAGGGGGTGTCCGCTTTGTCGGGGAGCAAGATCTCCTCCACCGCCATCGGCGCGGCCGCCGCTTCACAGCCGATCGACCGCAAAAAACTCAAGTGATCGGCCGGCTCGGCCGCCGCCACCGTCGGGACGGTCTCTTCCGTATCCGGCCACCAGATCGCCGCCGCGGTCAATGCCAAAAAGGCAACGAGGCAGACGATGCCGATCAGCAGGCTCTTTTTCGTGGTTTTGAAAGAAAAGACGAACATAACAAAAACACCCTTTCCGTTTGGTGCTTTATGTATATGTTCGCCTTGGTTGGAAAATGAATAGGGCTTTAGGGAAAATAAAAGCCCCGCCCGGCCGTATTGCCGCTGTGATGACCTGCTACCGAACGTGCAGGTGGGTGCCGCCCGTTGTCTTCATTGCTCCCAACGTCCCGCCAAGCGGGGAGGTCTGCGATCCGACAACGGAGAGAGGCTCCCTTTATCATAACGTAGTAGGGGCATAAGCGGCGTGTCCGCGTACCGGGCAGGACGAAAGATCAACCCTCGCCGTACAACTGGCTCAAATGCTCGTTGAACACTTCACCGATACGGTCATACTCCTCGTCGGTGGCGATCGGCTCCAGCGTGGTACCGTCCTCGCCCTCACCGGCGATCTCCATAATGAAATATTCGCCCGCCTCGCACTCCTCGTCGATCAGCGCCACGTAAACGCGGCCGTCGATAGTCAGGCGATCGATGCAGATGCACTCACGCTCGGCGCCGGAGGCGTCGGTCAGTACCACCGTTTCCGGCTCGTTTGCTTTACTCATAGCCTTATTCCTCGTCTTCGTCGTCCTCATCGGCGATCTCGTAGTACTCGTTTAAGCGATCCTCAAAGATCTCCGCTACTTCCTCATACTCGTCCTCGTCTTCGATGGGAACCAAATAACTTTCGCCGTCGGTGCCCTCCTCGACCCGCAAAATGATCAATTCGCCGTCGTCGTTGACCAGTTCGGAAGGATCGTTGTAGGTCGGCATCAGCGCCACGTAGCGGTTGCCATCCTCCAATTCAATGCGGTCGAGGCATTCAAACTCATGCACGTTGCCTTCTTCGTCGGTGACCGAGATAATGTCCTGACCGTAATCGTCCATCGCCATAGCCGGTGTCCTCCTTTGCTTTAAATAATCTTTTATACCCTTATATTCTACCCGCTTTTGCCCCATCCGTCAAGACGCCGCCGCAAATTATTTTTTCGACAAATTATGCAAAGGATACAAAAAGTTTCAACTTTTTCTGAAAAAACTATTGACAAACACAACAGAGTATGCTACAATGAAGCCACAGAGAAGGAAAGACGTAATAGAAGTTCTCATCAAATGGAAAGGAATGAGTCCCGTGTACTAAGTAAGGAGCCGAACGAAAACCGCGACAGTCGCACCATAAGCGGCACCATCGACAGAAAGGATGATGCGTTATGAAGATGATTGTATCGACTCCCACAAGAGGAATGGTTATCGAAATTTAAACAGGAGGCAGTCCGATGCACTGATTATGCGGTAGTCCCGCGATTCGAACTGACGATAACAAAGGCCGTACGGCCGCTCGTGAATAACGATATAAAGACAAGTCCAACCGGACGCCGTTCACCCTGACTGTAACAGAAAGGATGATGCGTTATGAAAATGATTGTAGAAACTCCCATAAGAGGTCTCATGAAAGAATAATTCGAGAGGAGACAGTCCGATGTGGTAATGCGGAGAGGGTTCTATAAACATAGGATATGGACTTGATATACGAACCTTAGAAAATTGAATAGCAAAAACCCAAAATCATATTAGGGGTGAAACAACCACAGGTCAAAAAACCTGTCTTGTGTTTGTATGATTGAACAACCGTAGCGTGTCGGCTGAAAGGATTTCGGTCGACACGCTTTTTTTCAATAAAAAGCCCCCCCGCATAGCGGGGGGTATTTCATTTTGGGCATCCGACCACCCATAAATGGGTTGTCAGTCTTTGCCGGCTCCCCTTGTCAGGGGAGCTGTCGGCGGCAGCCGACTGAGGGGTAGTCTTTCGTTCTCTCTCCCTCCGTCTTTTTGCTTCGCAAAAATCCACCTCCCTCGTCAGAGGGAGGCATAACATAAAACACTTTCTGCGTCTGCCTTTGATTGCTACGATTTCTGTTCATCGCTAAAGCTCTTTTGAACCACGCGACTATCGCGTGGTTTTCGTTTACAATAAAAAAGTCCCGATGCATCGTGCATCGGGACTTTTGTTTATTTGATGCGGAAGACCTTCATAAAACACCACCAGAAGATATGGAACGCTGAGCGGAACACGTTGAGGTGTTCGATCTCGCGGTAAAGGATCCAGTGGTATTTGATCAGTTTCAACTTGTTGCGGGAGATGGAATTTTCGCGGACGCGATATTGCATCAGCACCTCCGGCAGACCGTAGATGTATCGTTCCTTTTTCAGCATCTGCAGCCACAACGCATCGTCGTTGCGGCGGCGAATATCCGGCACTTTGAATTTGCCCATCGTCTCCACGTGGTACATCACGGTGGAGTTCCCTACCGGACAATCCAGCAACAGCCGATTGTAATCGACGCGGTCGACCGTCTTGACTACGCGGCCGAGTTTCTCTCCCGCGGCATCGATATGTTCGTAAGCGGTGGCGCTGAAAGCATACCCGTTTTGTTGCATAAACGCCACCTGACGTTCCAACTTTTCGGGCAACCACAGATCGTCGCTGTCGCAAAACGCCATATACTCGCCCTCGGCCATTTCCATCGCCTGCGTGCGGGCGGCGGAAGCGCCGGCATTGACCTCCAACCGGCGGTAACGGATACGGGCATCCTTGGCCATATATTCCTCGACGATCGCTTTGGTGTTATCGGTAGAGCAATCGTCCACGATACAAAGTTCCCAATGTGTATACGTCTGCGCGATGACCGAATCCATCGTCTCCGCAATAAACGGCGCGCAGTTATAGGTCGGCATGATCACCGACACCAGACCTTTGACCAAGCGATCACCTCCCTTAAGCAATATCCGGCTCATAAGTATTCCGATTATACTCCACTTTCTATTTTCTGTCAACCCCTGCACTATGCGTGCGGCTGGGGCATCTCGTTCATATCGCGGGAATACGGTTGCTGATACGACGGTACGCCGTCGGGGAAATAATACAGCCGATAGGTCGTCACCATCCCGATACCGACGTAGGTACAGGTATCGCTGTTTTCGCCGTATTCGATGGCGTGTTGTCCCACCGATTCGCCATCGTTTTCTATCAAGATGGCCGTGCGTCGACCGAGCCGGTCGTACGCATAGGTCCATACGGAACGGAAATTATCGTCCGCATAGGTACGGGAAAGCAGGTTGCCGTCCGCATCGTACGTAAAGGTGGTGGTTCCCGTGGTAACACCGCTCTCGGTGGTGGTCAGCAACCGCCCCGCCGCGTCGTACGTGTAGTTCCAACAACGGTAATAACCGGTGTTGATGCTCTCGGCAACCTCCGTTTTATTGCCGTTTGCGTCGTAAACATAGGTCGTCCGCGACACCGTCCCGTTTTTGTGCACTGCCTCCACCGCCGTCAACCGACCGGCGGCATCGTAGGTGTAAGTAGCGGTATGGCAATCCGGCTCATACGAGCATTCGTAGGTCTTGCTCACCGGCTGACCGTTACCGTTATAGGTGTAACTCGTCACGTTGTTCGGGCCGTACAAGTCGGTGCTGACGATGTGGGTGACCAAGCCGTTTTCGTAGGTGTATTCGTCCTGACTCCAGTAATTGGTACTGCTTTTCTCCTGTGAGAATTGCGTAAGCAGGTTGCCGTGACCGTCGTGCGTGTAGGTCACGTCGGTCGGCAACGAACTGACGTAGGACGCGCCGATCAGATATCCGTCGGCATCGTAGGTGAAACTCCCCACCTGCCCGTCGCCGACTTCGTAGGTAGCCATATACACCAACTTGGAACGCAACGCCGGTGCCCGCTCGTCGGTGGTCTCGTACAACAGTTCATACGCCCTGCCGTACTCTCCCTCGGCGATCGCCGCCACCGCTTGGTCGTACTTGCCGTCCGAAAGCGGCCGCGTGGTGGCCGTCGTGCCGGTACTGCCGCCGGACGTCTCGTGTCCGGTCGTGGTGGTCGAAACGGTTGTGCTGTCGGCATCCTCCGCTTCACCGCTTTGGCAACCCGCCGCCAACAGCATAGACACCGCCAACAAAACCACCATCCACTTTCTCATACCCTCATCCCCTTTTCCCCCATCATAGCACACTTTTCCCCGTAACGCAACAAAAATCCCCCGCATAGCGGGGGCATTTCATTTTCGGGCATAGCCTACGATACTGGCGGCGCACAAGTGCGCTTTTTATTGGCCTGCCAGCCACGCACTGGTTGCCGGCCACCCATAAATGGGTTGTACGTCTTTGCCGGCTCCCCTTGTCAGGGGAGCTGTCGGCGGCAGCCGACTGAGGGGTAGTCTTTCGTTTTCTCTCCCTCCGTCTTTTTGCTTCGCAAAAATCCACCTCCCTCGTCAGAGGGAGGCATAACATAAAACACTTT